>JAUVGW010000087.1 GCA_030593565.1 Phycisphaerae bacterium
GACTTGGTCAGCCTCGTCGGTGCAGGTGCCGTCGGCATGGCAGCATGCGCCGGGGCAAGTCGTCGTCGAACAGTCGGTGCCGTAGCCTTGCCACGTGCCGCTCAGACCGTCGCATGTGACCTGGTCAGCCTCGTCGGTGCAGGAGCCGTCGGTATAGCAGCATGCGCCGGGGCAGGTCGTCGTCGAACAGTCGGTGCCATAGCCCTGCCACGTACCGCCCAGGCCCTCACAAGTGACCTGATCTGCTTCATCCGTGCAGGAACCGTCGGCGTAACAGCATGCGCCGGGGCAAGTCGTCGTGGAACAGTCGGTGCCGTAGCCTTGCCACGTGCCGCTCAGACCTTCGCACGTGACTTGGTCAGCCTCGTCGGTGCAGGAACCGTTGGCATGGCAGCATGCGCCGGGGCAGGTCGTCGTCGAACAGTCGGTGCCGTAGCCCTGCCATGTGCCGCCCAGGCCCTCACACGTGACCTGATCAGCCTGGTCGGTGCAGGAACCGTCGGCATGGCAGCATGCGCCGGGGCAGGTCGTCGTCAAACAGTCGGTGCCATGGCCCTGCCACGTGCCGCTCAGACCTTCGCACGTGACTTGATCAACCTCGTCGGTACAGGCGCCGTCGGCGTAACAACATGCGCCGGGCAGGACCGGGCAAGTCGTCGTCGCGCAGTCGGTGCCAAAGCCCTGCCACGTGCCGCCGAAACTCTCACACAGGACCTGGAAATCCAGGTCGCTGCAGGAGCCGTCGGCATGACAGCATGCGCCGGGGCAGGTCACGGCCCAGCAGTTAAGGCCCTGGCCGTCCCAAGTGCCGCCCAGACCTTCGCACGTGCCCTGATCAGTTTCATCCGTGCAGGTGCCATCGGCGAAACAGCATGCGCCGAGCTCTGGACAAGTCGTCGTCGCGCAGTCAGTGCCGTGGCCCTGCCACGTGCCGCTAAAGCCATCACACGCGGCTTGATCAGCCACGTCGTCGCAGTCACCGTCGACGTAACAGCATGCGCCGGGCAGGACCGGACAGGTCGTCGTCGCACAGTCGGTGCCGTGGCCCTCGAACACGCCGCCGGCCGCCGTACAGGCCGCCGCGTCCGCGACGTCCTGGCAACTTCCGTCAGGCAGACAGCATGCGCCGGGCAGGACTGGGCAAGTCGTCGTCGCGCAGTCGGTGGCGTGGCCCTCGAACACGCCGCCGGCCACCGTACAGGCCGCCGCGTCCGCGACGTCCTGGCAACTTGCGTCAGGCAGGCAGCATGCGCCGGGCAGGACTGGGCAAGTCGTCGTCGCACAGTCGGTGGTGTCGCCCTGCCACGTGCCGCCCAGGCCCTCACACGTGGCCTGATCAGCCTCGTCTGTGCAGGAGCCGTCGGCGTGACAGCATGCGCCGGGCAGGGCCTGAGCCGAGTCGGCCGCCGCAACGACCAGAGCCAATCCCATGATGATATAGCGCGGAAGCATCTTCATCCCTCCTAGCATCCTCCCCGATATTTCCCCTTTACGAGAGCCTAACCAGCCATGCTACCCGATCGCCCAACTCGATTCCAGCGAAAACGGCCCCTGACGCTGCTATACTCCCCTACGCCCGGTTGCCTCCGGACGATGGCATCGATAACCGAGCGGTACCGCCTGCTCGGCAGTTTGTGTTGCCACCGGGGCGCCGTACCGATAACCTCATGCGAACATTGAGTGCCGAGTAGGGAATAACTGCCACCTGGATCCTGTTCTAACCAATGGCGAAAGAGGCCAGACAAATCGCCGGCACGGGAGCCGAGACGCGGTCGGAGGCTCCTCGAACCTTCGAGGAGGTGGTGCTGTGTCATGTGGACGTTGTATATCGCGTTGCCGTCAGACTGACCCGCAATTCGCACCAAGCCGAGGACTTGGTGCAGGAGACGTTCATGCGGGCTTATCAGTCCTTCGAGCGTTTCGAGTTGCGACAATACGGCGCCAAGCCGTGGCTACTCAAGATCCTGCACAACACCTTTTTCGCCGATCGTGTTCGTGCCTCCAAGTCTCCGGTTCAACTCGGGGAGATGGGGTGCGACGACTTCGAGGCCGATTCGCCGGGCGAACCAGCGCCTGTGTTGTCCGATGGGGAGTTGAACTGGGATGACTTTGACGAGGAACTCAAGCAGGGGGTTGAATCGTTGAGCCCCGAATACCGCTACACCTTGTTGCTTTGGGCATTGGGTGACCTGGGGTACAAGGAAATCGCCGAGGTCATGGGCTGCGCGATCGGCACGGTGATGAGCCGCTTGTTCCGCGCCCGGCAGCAGTTGCGGCAAGCCATGGGGAGCTATGCAGAGGATCGAGGGATCCGACGAGAATTGGACACATGAGGATGAACTGTACCGAGGTCCACAAAGCCCTGTACGCCTTTGCCGATGGCCAACTTGGCGCCAAGAGCTGCGTCAAGGTGGTATCGCACATTGAGGCGTGCGCAGCGTGTCGGCACATCGTGGACGAGCATCGTGCGTTGCGCGGCGCGATGGGACGCGACCTCGAGCGGATTCCGGTTCCGTCTGGATTGCAGGACAAGATTCGTCTGGCGATCGCGGCGGAGCGATCGAGTGGTCCCGAGGTCGCGTTGGACATGGCGGCTCGCTCCTCCGACGCGGGCGTCACCGTGCCAGCGACGTTTGAGCAAACGTCTGCGCGGGCGATCTTCACTATCAGACGGCTTGCCGTGGCAGCCTGCGTCGTTGTTGCCGTGGGGGCCATCTGGAAGTACGCGATTCCACACGGCAGCGGCCCCGGCCAGGCACTCGCCTCTCTCACGGTCAAGAAACACAACCACTGTTGCTCGCATCACGCGACTCACCACGGAGCAGGCATCCCTCGCGATCATGGACAGGCTGCGGGCGCGATTGATGAGCATTTCGACTATGCGATTCGCGCCTTGGCGCCCGATTTGACTTCGCACGGATTCGAGTTTGAGTCAGCCAATTTCTGCGGCATCCGCGCCGCCGGCTGCACCGATGGCGGCCACATCATTTACGTCAGGAGCAACGGTGACGGCGTGACCCGCTTCTCGGTCTTCAGTGTTCCTCGCCGAGAAGATGTCGACCATTTCGGCTCCGGTGCCGTCGGGGAGGTCACAGGACCCCTCACCGTTCCACAGGGTGGCGACCGCCCGGATGTCCACGTGGTGATGTGGCGCGAAAGTGGGACGAACTACTTCTGTTGCGGCAATCTCGATCCGAATGTGCTGAGCCAACTCACCGACGAAGTGCGCCTGGCCATGCAGCGCCCACCGACTGCCGCCTTGTTCGCCATGCTGACCGGCACTCCAGCGCGGCCATAGACGCCGTATCTCCAATGGCCGTGGAGCAATAGGCAGGATTCCCACCACTGCCAAGGAGCGATCCTCGCGGATCGATCCTTGGCAGTGCTCCCCCCTAAACACGTACTCGCCAGACCGTGCCACCCGAACGCCTGTGATCTTACCGCCGCTGCGGTGGCGCCACGCCAGAATGCTGCCGCCGCGCCATTTCAAAGTGGGCACGTTCAACTGTGAACTGATCTAGAAAAATTCGAAAGGAATGGAATAAGACAATGCGGCTACCTGTTCCATGAGGAGGAGAACCGTGAAAGAAAGATGAAAACGTGTCTGTGGATACGTTGGCGAGCAAGACGGAGTGGCTGCCCGGTGCGCGGAGTGTGGGGGGGCGGTGGCTCCGTTTATCGTGTCAGCACAGAAATCGCAAACGAAAAACATTGGTTCGACTGACCAGGAGGTGCCTTGTGGTCAAACAGCGGATGAGATTGCCGTCGCTTCTTGTTGTTCTCGTTGTTGTGTGGCCACTTGCGGCGGCACATGGTCAACAGCGAGCATCTTTGTTCGACAGCATCGATGAGAACTTCAACCCAGTGAGCATGGCGGAGCAGATTGACGGGCGGCCGTTGGTCCTTGCCGTCTCGTCGTGTACGTGACAGCCCGGCTACATCAACTTCCAGGTCCTGGAAGAACTGTATCACAAGTACAAAGACGACGTGAATTTCCTTTGGGCCTACAGCCGAGAGGCGCATCCCGAAGAATTTCCCTTTTCGATGGGCTTCGAGACAAAGAACTTGGGATGGGAGCATCGGTACTTCGAGCCAACCACCATGGAAGAACGAGCGAAACGCGCCCGGTGGATGAAGCGAGATCTCGAACCCGATGCCGTCATACCCATGATCATCGACTACATCAACAGCCCGATGGGGCCGGACAACTCGATCTGGAACGCCTACACCGGCGGGGGATTCTATGCCGGTTTCGTGATCGACTGTGATGGGACGGTCATTTACCAGGAGAACTGGGCCTGGCATCCGCCCGGCGGTCAATGGTGGGGTCTGCCACTGGCGGCATCGGCGGATCTGGAGGCATTCCTGGATAACTACCTGGCGAATCCTCCGCCGTGCTATGACGGACCGGGCGACCGGTCCGGCTTGGACAGGCAAAATGAACCATCCGCCGGTCCTCGTGGGCAGGGAGGAGCGACGATTCTGATCGTGGACGACGATGGTGGCAGCACATATGAAGGCTACTTCACGGTGCCGGTGGGGAATTCGAAGAAGCACTACGATCTTTGGGATGTCGTCCTGGACGGATCACCGCCACAGGCGACCCTGGAAGCCTATGACGCCGTCATCTGGTTCACCGGGGACGCGAGTACGGACACCCTCACATCAACCGACCAAGCCAACATGGCTGCTTATCTGGACGGGGGCGGGAATCTGCTGCTCAGCGGTCAGGACATCGGCCAGGATATTGGGGAGACTGCGTTCTATCGCGATTATCTACACGCCACGTTGATCGGTGATGACACGGATATCACAGATCTCATCGGCGACGACATCATGAGGACGGTCGATTTGATCCTCACCGGCAACGACGGCGCAAACAACCAGTCCTCGCCATCCGAGATCGGGCTTCTGGACGGTGCGATCGGCGTGTTTCGCTATGATACGGGTCTCCCTGCGGCCTGGGGCGGACTGCGCTGGGAGGGCGATTACAAAGTCGTGTACTTCGCCTTCGGTCTCGAGGGCATCGGCCGGCCGGGGGCGGCGACGTTTCGATACCAGATCATGAGAAACGTATTCGGCTGGTTCGATGGCGCGCCGATTCCGGGCGACATCGACGGCGACGGCGATGTCGACCTGGATGATGTGATGACTTTTGTCGAAGTACTGCTCGGCATGGAGGAGGGGCCCATCATCCTGGCGCGGGCGGATCTCAATCACGACGGCAAGGCAGATGGGTTGGATATCGCGACTCTTGTGGGGACATTGGTAGGACCGTAACCAACGCGGAGGGATCTGAAGATGAGAAGTGTGCAACTGGACGGGCCGAAGATGATCGCTCTGGTTCTAGCCGCCGGCATGGTCATGCCGACCGCATGGCAGCCCCGGACCGCCATGGCCTATGAACGATACAACGACGGGTGCCACGTTTGTCACGGGTCGTTTTGGGACGCTACCTCGCCCCAGGGCACCACTTTCCCGGGCGGCAGCAAACACACGATGCACGCCAATTTCATGAGCCCCAATTGCTCCCTGTGCCACCGGGACGGCGACGACTGGAATCCGTATCTGGGTTGGTCGAACGGTTCGGTCCACAATCCGCCGGTTGGCTGTACCGGCTGCCACGGTCGCGACTATGGACCAGGCGTGGGCCACAGCGGCGTCGGCTTGCGAGCCCATCATGCCTTCGCCGGCGTCACAGTGTGCGCGAGTTGCCATACCCAGGACCCCAGCCCCTTGCCGGAAAGCGTTACACCCATCTACTACGGAACCGCAGACACCGGCGTCGACGATCCGTGCAACGCGGCTCCCGATTTTCTGGAGAATTGGAGCGTAGGCGATACGACCGGACTAGACAACGACGGTGACGGCCTCTACGACGAAGACGACAGCGATTGCCACCCGGGCGACATCGACGGCGACGGTGATGTCGATTTCGACGACGTGACGTCACTGGTTGATGTGCTGCTCGGTATCGAAGGCGATCCCTCCTTCCTGGCTCGATCAGATCTCAATGGCGATGGCGCGGTCGATGGGCTGGATGTCGCGCCTCTTGTGGGCATTCTTCTTGAACCATAGCCTCATCGGGCCGGATCAAGTCAGCATGGTCTTTCGCAATGGAGAAAGGCCGAATTCTCGATGATCCTGACCCCATTTCCCGTTGCGGATCCCGATGGCCTGCGAAGCATGGGGAGGGCAGGGCAATCGCAAGAATGGCCGGGCGGTGGTCTTTGCAGCGGTTTGCTCGCTCGTGTAGCGGCCGACCCCCGTGTCGGCCGTCGGAAACCGTTGGTGTTCTACGGCCGACACGGGGGTCGGCCGCTACATCCGCCATTCTTGCGATTGCCCTGATGGGGAGGGCGAAGGCTATCGCAACGGTTGGACGAGCTGGGCTCCAGCGTCTAAAATGTGAGCGCACCTCTCGGAGTCTCGAGTAGCTGGCAGGTGCCGCTGCCGAGCCTCATGGCACTATTGTCGGCCCACAGGTGGCTGCCGGATCGTTGGCGAAGCGATCGACACATTGACATCATGCATGGAGCGGAGGTTGGCGACATGTCTGATATGGTTGCGACTGAAACATCTTCTCACCGCTTGGAGTGCATGGAGATCTGGGGCGGAAACCAGGCGGTTGACGACGCTATCGCGGTGTCGGGTCTCGATGCCTGGGTGGTGAGCGAACCCTACGGCGGCGATGCGTCGGGCGGGGACATCTACTTCGTTTCGACCTGCGGCGCAGGGAGGATCGCCCGTTTCGCCATCGCGGACGTCGCCGGCCATGGCCGATCGGCAAGTGACCAGGCGGTCACGCTTCGCCGGCTGATGCGCAGGCACATCGGTCGGCTGGATCAGACGCGGCTAGCTCGTGCTCTCAACAAAGAATTCGCCGGCCTCATGAGCGCAGGAACCTTCGCCACCGCGCTGTTGGCCTCGTACTACGCCCCGACCGATCACCTGATCATCTGCAACGCCGGTCACCCGCCACCGCTATGGTACCGTTGCCGCCTCGGGACCTGGCAGCCGCTCGAGCACACCATGCTCGATCAGTCGCTTGAAGCGACCAACCTGCCGCTGGGTATCATCGAGCCCACCAGCTATTACCAGTTCGCCGTTTGCCTGGAAGTGGGCGACTTGGTTCTGATCTACAGCGACGCGGTTACCGAAGCGCGCAATCCGGACGGCAAGCTGCTGGGCGCTGACGGCTTCCTCGAGCAGGTTCGCCAGATCGATGCGGCCCGCCCGGACGCGTTCTGTCACGCTGTGCTGGGGGCGATTCGGGCCTACCGGAATGATGCACCGGCAGAGGATGATGTAACAGTGGTGCTGCTTCACCACAACGCCGGCCGGCCGGCCAGGCAATCGATCGGTGAGATGCTGATGGTCATGGGCAAGATGGTCGGACTGATCAAGGTGTGATACGGCCGGGAATGTGGACGGGAGTCGACGGTCAAGATGCCGTGGAGACTACCAAGCAGCAGCGCGCGTGAGTTCCGGTCCCTGATCATCGCCGCATTTACCCTGGAAGTATCATTCCTCCTTCCCCACTTGGCTCGCACGCAGGCCGAGCAAGCCGGGCTGATGCTGTTGGCCTACCTCGTCGGCGGCGCGGCGTTTGCCTGGATGCTATGGCATCTTCGGCATAGTGGTCACTTGTTGTCGTCGCGGCGCGGCCTCGCGATTGTGATCGCGGCCGCCGTCGTGTTTCGACTCACTTTGCTGCCGCTCTCGCCGGTCACCAGTTCGGATGTGCATCGATACCTCTGGGAAGGAATCGCCCAGTCCCATGGCTTTGATCCATATGTGGTGGCGCCGGATGCGAAGGAGCTTGCATCGTTGGCGCGGGAGTTGCCGACGTTGTCGCAAGCGGTGACCCACCGTCACATTCCCACAATATACCCGCCGTTTGCGCAGGCCCTGTTCCTCTGCAACGCGGTCGTATTCGGTGGAAGCCTGATCGGGTGGAAGATCATCCTCCTTGTGTTCGACGGCGCCTTGGCGGCCGGCGTGTGGATGGCGATCAAGGATCGATCGCTGCCCCTGGTCGGCATAGCCGGCGTATTATGGTGTCCGCTACTTCTCCTGGAGACCTACGAAGCCGGACATCTCGACTTGATCGGGGCGGCCTTGATTGTGCTCGCAGTTGTCACCATGGACCGAAGGCGTCCCATCCTCTCGGGGATCGCCTTGGGGCTGTGCATCAATGTCAAGTACCTGTGGCCGTTGCTGGTTCTCGTCCTTCTCGCCCGTCGGGCGGCGCGGCAGCGCCAGGCCGCCGTGTTTGTGGCGGCCACCGTGATCGTGGCGGCTGCGTGCTGGATACCTTACCGCTCCGGGATCACGGGCGCATGGGACACGGCGCGAATGTTCGTCGAAACCTGGGCATTCAACGATGCGATTTTCGAGGGTTTGCGACGATTGATTCCAGGCCCGCCCTGGATTCCGATGCTGTTCACCACGGGTTTGCTGGTGTCGTTGGCGGTCTTGCTCGCGGCCCGCCGACCGCGGGACCTCTGGGTGGACGTGTGGCTGTTGTCGGGAACTGCGCTGCTTCTGAGCCCGGTCGCGTATCCTTGGTATTTCCTATGGATCGTGCCGGGGCTGGCGCTGCGCCCGCCTGCCTGGTTGGTCGTGTGGGTGCTCACGATTCCCGTTCTGCACGTGGTGGACTGGCGCTACGCGGTCACCGGCCATTGGGATTCGATGCCCTGGTTGTGGGTGCTCATCGAGGTCGCGCCCTTCATACTCTTGGTCGGGGGCCTGCGGCGCAGGCTGATCCATGGGGGCAATGTCGAAGGCAGACCATCACGCGCGGCGGTCGGCGGCCGTCGCCGGGAACCTCTCGTCGAAGGTGCTGTGGGAAATGAGAAGTAGCGCCAACATTGCGGTGATCATCCCGGTCCTGAACGAGGAGCAGGCGATCGGCAAGGTCCTTGTCGCGATCCCCTCGTGGGTGGATGACATCGTGGTGGCGGACAACGGTTCAACTGATCGCACAGTCGAGATCGCCCGACACCATGGGGCGCGCGTCGTGTTCGAACCGCGCCGAGGCTACGGCTCCGCCTGCCTGAAGGCGATGGCAGCGCTTGATCAACCAGACGTCGTGGTGTTCCTCGATGGCGACTACAGCGACCACCCCGAGGAGATGGCATCGCTGGTGGACCCGATCATCAGCGGTGAGGCGGATATGGTGATCGGCTCGCGGGTACTTGGGCAATCTGCCCCGGGCGCGCTGACGCCGCAGGCGCGGTTCGGCAACTGGTTGTCCTGCCTGCTTCTTCGTTTGTTCTGGAGGGTGCGTTACACGGACCTTGGCCCGTTTCGCGCCATTCGCACCACCAGTCTGAAACGGCTCGGCATGCGCGATCCGGATTACGGTTGGACGGTCGAGATGCAGGTCAAGGCGGCGCTGCACGGGCTCCGGGCCCGCGAGGCGCCGGTCAGCTACCGCTGGCGAATCGGGAAGTCGAAGGTCTCCGGGACATTCCGCGGGGTGCTCGGCGCCGGCACGAAGATTCTGTACACGATCTTCGCTTCCGCGTGGCATTCGCGCCGCCAACGAGGCACGCCCAAACGCCGCCGTCAGTTGATTGTCTTCGCCCGGTATCCAAAGCCGGGGAAAGTGAAAACGCGGCTCGTCCCGGTGTTGGGAGAAATCGGGGCCGCCCGGCTACATCGCGAGATGACCGTGCATACGCTGGTATGGGCCGGCCGGCTCCGGCGACAATACGGCATTTCGGTCGAGGTGCACTTTGCGGGGGGCAGCCAGGCGTTGATGCAAGAAGCGTTCGGCGACGACATATCGTATGTCCCGCAAGGACCGGGCGATCTGGGGGAACGCCTGACGCACGCCGTTGACACGGCAACGCGTACCGACGTCGAAGGCATCGTCATTGTCGGCACGGATTGCCCCGAGATGACAGTGGAGATTGCGCGGCAGGCCTTTGATTGCCTGCAATCGCATGATCTGGTGTTGGGGCCGGCACTTGATGGAGGCTATTATCTGATCGGTTTGCGGCGGCCGCTGCCCGGGCTGTTCCGAGATATCTCCTGGGGCTCGGCGGACGTCTTGAACGCGACCCTGGGCCGCGCGAAAGAATTGGGGGTTTCCTACGCTCTGCTGGAAGAACTCCGCGACGTGGACCGGCCGGAGGACCTGCCTGTCTGGGAACAGGCGTCCGGGCAGAGCCTACCTGTGAGTGTGAAGACGTGATCAAACGCTACATTCGATGGCTGCACACCCAATGGCCCGCCGGCAAAGTCGAGCGGCTGCCGCTGGTCAAGGAGGACTTCTCGACCAACGTCCCCGGCCTGTATGTGGTGGGTGATGTGGCCGGCATTCCCCTGCTAAAATTCGCCGCCGATTCCGGGGCGCGGGCTGTGCGGGCCATCATTGGCGATCCTTTGTTCGGGCGGCGCGACAAATCGGATTCTGACGTGCTGGATTTGGCCATCGTGGGCGGTGGTGTATCGGGTTTCGCGGCCGCATTGGAAGCCAGGAAGCACGGTTTGAGATTCGAGCTGTTCGAGGCATCCGAGCCGTTCTCGACCATCGGGAATTTTCCCAAAGGAAAGCCGATTTTCACGTATCCGACCGAGATGAGGCCAGCCGGCGAGTTACAGTTTGACGAGAAGTCCAACGTCAAGGAGGGATTGCTCGATGATCTGCGGGACCAGACCGGCCGTGCAGGCGTCCAGCCGTGTATAGGCCGAGTCGAGCAAATCCGGCGTGGCGGCAGCCTGCTGGAGTTGGTCATTCCCGGCGGCGCAAGTGTGCGGGCACGGCGAGTGATTGTCGCGATCGGCCGATCGGGAAACTTCCGTAAGCTCAACGTGCCGGGCGAGGATCTCGACAAAGTATTCAATCGCCTGCATGACCCAAACGATTATCACGACCGAGATGTGCTAGTGGTGGGCGGCGGCGACAGCGCCCTGGAAGCGGCAGCGGCGCTTGCCGCCGGCGGCGTGAACGTCATCCTGAGCTACCGCAAGCCTGAATTCGCGCGGCCCAAGCCGGAGAACATCGAGACGGTCAGGCAACTCACGGAAAAGCCCGCGGCCAGCGAATCCGCGGCCAAACACCGCAAGCCCGGCTCGCTACGGTTGATGATGTCCAGCCAAGTGAAGGAAATCCGCAACGAGGAAGTCGTTATCAGCAGTGCGGACGGCCGGAAGGAAGTGCTGCCGAACGACGTCGTGTTCGCGATGATCGGCCGTGAGCCGCCGCTCGGATTCTTCCGCCGTAGCGGCGTTCGCATTCGGAGTGAGTGGCGCGTCGGGACGTGGCTTGGCTTTATCGCGTTCGCATTGTTCTGTACTTGGTTATACCACTGGAAGGCGCACGCGCTGCCTTGGGACTGGCCGGACCCCGCGCCCTTGTGGGATTGGATAGCCGGCTGGCCGAACGCCATCGGCCGAGCCGCCCGCACGCCCGAACACCTGCTCGGCACGATCAAGGAATCCGCGTCCAGCGGCTCGTTCTACTACACGCTGGCGTACAGCCTTCTCGTCGTCATTTTTGGCATCCGTCGCATCAAGCGCCGCAGGACACCGTACGTCCGAGCGCAGACGATCACGTTGATGATGATCCAGTGCATTCCGCTGTTTATCCTGCCCGAAATCCTGCTGCCGTGGGCCGGCAACAACGGCTGCTTCGTTCGTGGTACGACGGCCGGCGCGATCGCCGATCAGTTCTTCGAGCCCTACGACGCGCCAACGTCCGACCAGCTCACGGAGGCGGGCCTGCCGGACATCTCCGACTGGACCGAGCCGGTCGGTGTGAAGCGCGCATACTGGCGTTCGTACGGGTTCACCCTCGCCTGGCCCTTGTTCGCGGGCAATCTCTTCAGCGGCCAACCGCTGTGGGGCTGGATCGTTGTTGGCACACTGCAAACGCTCGTCATCATTCCCGTGTTGATATACTACCACGGCAAAGGCGCCTACTGCGGTTGGATATGTCCCTGTGGCGCGCTCGCTGAAACAATGGGCGACACGCACCGACAAAAAATGCCGCACGGGCCTTTCTGGAATCGCCTGAACATGCTCGGGCAGGTGGTCCTTCTCTATGCGTGCATTCTTCTCATTCTGCGCATTGGCGGATGGATCAGGCCCGGTTCGTTCTTCGAATCGACATTCGATCTGCTGATGTGGCGCCTGCCGGTTCTGAAATACTCCTGGTTCGTGGATTTATTCCTGGCGGGCATCGTCGGGGTGGCGTGTTACTTCTGGTTTTCCGGCCGCGTTTGGTGCCGCTTCGCTTGCCCGCTTGCCGCTCTGATGCACATCTACGCTAGGTTCTCGCGTTTCCGGATCCTCGCGGACAAGAAGAAGTGCATCAGTTGCAACGTCTGCACGTCCGTGTGCCATCAGGGCATCGACATCATGAACTTCGCCAACAAGGGGCGGCCCATGGAAGATCCGCAGTGTGTCCGATGCAGCGCGTGCGTGCAGATGTGTCCGACCGGCGTCTTGACGTTCGGCCAGGTGGACGGCAAGACGGGTGTGGTAGTTAAGACCGACCCGTCCTGGCTCGCCGCATCCACTGTGCAAATATCGGATTCCCTGTCTAGTAATTAAAACCAGGAAATACAGTGTGAGGCCCTACTGTTTTATTAACTGAAGAAGGAACTGCAAATGACTGTGAATGCGGCCTGCGACTGCTCCTATGATGTCGAGACTGCGGTGTGCCGCCTTTAGCAGCCCGTGGCAAAAGTTGGAGGCGCCCATGCGCTGTAGCGGCCGACCCCCGTGTCGGCCGTCGAGCACGGGAAAATAGCCACTCACGGGAGCGGCCGACTCGGGGGTCGGCCGCTACATGACTTTTGCCACGGGCTGTTATGGCGAGGCCGGCCAAACATGATTCGGAAGAACTTGGTATGAGAAGTCGTGCTACAAGTACGATCAACTGCTCCGGCGGTTTCGATGATGATGTCCGCAGGGCAACCGGCGGCCCGCTACGCGGTGTGGCGGTTCAGACCGTTCAGGTCAATATCGGGCTGACATGCAACATGGCCTGTCGTCACTGTCACCTGGGATGTTCACCGACGCGAACTGAGCAGATGGACTGGCCGACGATGGAGAATGCGCTCGAGGCCGCCAGGCGGGCCCGCGCCAAAACGTTGGACATCACCGGGGGCGCTCCGGAGATGCACCCGCGATTCCGGCAACTCATTCAGGCCGCCCGCGCAGAAGGCCTGAACATAATTGTCCGGACCAATCTTTCGATCATGCTGGAGGAAGGCTACTCGGATCTGCCGCAGTTTCTGCACGATCGACAAGTGCGCCTCGTCGCTTCGCTGCCCTGCTACCTCGAGGAAAACGTCGACCGCCAACGCGGCAAGCATGCCCACCGCGACAGCATCACCGTCCTGCGGCGCCTCAACGCCGTCGGCTACGGCAACGGCTCGGGGCTGTCTCTCGACCTGGTCTTCAACCCACTTGGACCGTCGCTCCCGCCGGATCAGGCTAATCTTGAAGCCGCCTATCGCCGTGAGTTGGACGAGGGTTTCGGCATCTGTTTTACCCGCCTTGTCGCGATGACCAACCTTTCCATCGGGCGATTCGGTCACGAGTTGCGCAAAGAGGGCCTTGACGAAGGCTACCGGCAACTGCTCAAGGACGCCTTCAATCCACAAACCATCGTCGGCCTGATGTGCCGCCACCAGTTGCATGTAGGACACGACGGCACAATGTACGACTGCGATTTCAACTGCGCGTTGAACCTGCCCGCGGCCACGCCCGGCGCCCACCACGTTCGCGACTTCGATCCGGAGACATACGTGCGACGACACATCGCCACCGGACAACATTGCTATGGTTGTGCGGCGGGGGCGGGTTCTTCCTGCGCCGGCACCATCGTCTAACAGGAGCAAAACCATGCGTACGATCACGACCGCGTCGGCGACCTGGGGGATCATGCTGTTCGCATCCATCCCCGTCGCGGCACAGACTGGCAGCCGGCAACCCACGGCGGTGGACCATTCGGCTCTTGACGGGATTCTTCGGGATAATGTCCACGATGAGCGGGTCGACTACCGCAACATCCGTCGCCACCACCGGAGTCAACTCGGCGACTATCTCGATCGGCTTGCCGCCGTGGATGTCAAAGCGCTGCGTCGCCGCGAACAACTCGCGTTCTACATTAACCTCTACAATGCAACCGTCATCCGCGCGGTGACCGAGCGATTCAAGGAGGGATTCTCGGTTGCGGAAGATGATTTCGCCTTGTTCAAGAAGCCGTTGGTGCGGTTGAAAGACCGGTCGGTTTCGTTGAACGAGTTGGAGCACAAGATCATCCGCCCCACATTCAAGGACCCCCGCGTTCACGCCGCGCTGGTGTGCGGGGCGCGTTCGTGCCCGCCGCTCTTGGCGCGAGCATACGACGCGAAGGACCTCGACGCAGTTCTCGAGAACAACATGCGCCGCTTCGTCCACGATCCCAAACGAAACCGCTTTGACGGCGCAGAGAAGGCGCTCTACCTGTCGAAGATCTTCGAGTGGTACGCCGACGATTTCGGCGGTAAGGCGACCATCGCAGAGTATGTAGCGCAATTCACCAAGGCCCCGACCTCGGGAATGGACATCCGGTTCCTCGAATACGAGTGGGACTTGAACATCGCGCCACACGAAGGCGCCGCCAAACCGTACTCCGGTGTTCTCGGTTCAGGCAGTCGAAAGATTCGAACCGAAGATGGAAAGACCTATCTTTGGGCGGGTGGCAAACCCACAGGGCCACAGGCTCATTGGTACGATTTCACCGGGGCACCCATCCGTGCCGCGAACTTGCAGTTCGGCATCGGGAAGGACACTATCCGGGCCATCGACGATCCGTTGTTTGTATCCCCGGATGATCCACGGTTGATGAAGTTGCCGCACAGCCCCTACCGTCCGGATGAGCGACCAAAGACAACCGACGACATCATGGTCATCGGCTACGCGGATGGGGATGACGCCCGGGCCTACCCTGCCGCCTTACTCGACGGCCACGAACTGGTCAACGACTGCGTCGGCGGCAAGCCGGTGACTGTCGGCTGGTGACCGCTGGCCAAGTTGTCCGTAGTTCACGGACGCAGGCAGGACGGGACCTTGGATGAATTCGGTGTCAGCGGCTATGTCTATAGAGACACCTTTCTCATCTTCGACCGGAAGACCGACAGCCTGTGGTATCCCGTCGACGGTACCCGATGGACTGCCATCTCCGGCCCGCGCGGCGGCGAGACTATCCCGTTTATCGAGCGGCCCTCACCGGTGCCACTCGGCGAATGGCGGCGAAAGCATCCGAACACTGTCGTCCTGCTCGGCTCGAAGAAACAGACTTCCGGCCATTAGTGCTGGAAAAAATATGGCAAGAAGCTCGCGTTAGGAAATCCGGACTGAAGGCTTGTGTGACTGGAGTTACGGCGGATTCCGGGAATTAGACCCATTTGGCAAAAAGGGCCGATATTGGCCGATTCGGTGAGCACGTTTGGGACGGGATCGTCGGGAACAATGGGCGGGGTATTTCCACGTGTGATCGGCGTTTTCGGGTGCGATGCAGGGGCCTGTGCCAAATACGGGGTGCCCGGGCACCCATCCCAGCGCATCGCACATCGTTAGGCATCTTCCTGGAATTCGAGTTGGATGCCGACCTTGTAGCCTCCCAGAGTCTCCGTGCAGTGGCTTACGCTCCCCCGTGCTCCGAGAAGATGCCCACCAACGTTGATGCCCATTTCAACGGTCAAGTCTATCGGAACCTCGTTGTTGGCTTTGGCGGTCACGCCGCCATACGAGAGCTGAAGCAGGGACCACGTACGCGTATATTCCTTGCGGCACTGCACGAATCGCACCTTGAGCTCGCCTTCGACGTCATAGCGCTTGTGCTTGCGTCGGACATCCTGCATGGATTTCGAAATGACGGCCTGCTCGAGAAATCTCCTCCAGCACTCAAATGAAATCGGTTCGGCTTTCAGGTTGCATTCAGCGGGAGACATGATGCAGTATCTCCATATGGGACATTGGGCGGCTCACTTTCACTGACGTTACTTCGGACAGGCCGGCGTATCTCGCCAGTTACATCCTCTCCTCGGCGTGCCGACCGCGTCCGCGCGTCCGATCAGTGTACCTCCCGCAATGGAGCGGCAGAAAATGCTCAGGTCGGTATTGATGATGGTCGATCCGATAAGGCCGCGCCAGACGTACACCGGTTGCGTCTGACGAAATAGACAAGCCTTACGGGGGAAGTCCTGTGGGATCGCGAAACATCTGCCTACATGCAATTGGCGACATCAAAACAGAGTTTCTGCCCGACTTCAAGGTGATCGCGGAGACAAGCTCACGAGAGGAGTTTGTCCGGGCAATCAGGACTCTTCCGATCGACGTGCTCGTGATCGACCTGGACAGTGACGAGGCAGTCAAGGCCGTCGTGAAAGCACTGAGTATTAAACCTCACTTGGCCATCGTTGGCGTCACGGGAAAGAACGACCCGCAGTTTCTGATCGGCGCCGTTCGCGCCGGGTGCAAACAACTCACGACCAAGCCGATCGAACCGAACGATCTGAACATCGCACTGCGCCGGGCGATCAACGAGACCGCCCGCACTGAGACCCAGTCGCTGACCGTCGCCACCATCGGAGCCATCGGCGGCGCGGGTACCACGACGTTGGCGTGTTACCTGGCGGCCGGCCTCGCCGCCATTACGTCGCAGCGAGCCGCCATCATTGATGTCGACCTGGAGTTCGGCAACGTCGCACGGTCCTGGGACCTCAATCCCCCGCACACCATTGCGAGTATCGCCGCCCTGGATGCACTGGACACCGCGGTCATCGAACGGGCGGCGGTCGACCTCCGGGGTGGAGTCCATGTCATCCCCCGGCCGGATACGATTGAAGAAGCCCACGCGATCGACTCATCGAGCCTGGCCAAGATCATCGAGAACACCAAGCTCGTGTTTCCGTACGTTGTGCTCGACCTGCCGAGGAAGCTCGACGCAATGACCGGCTGTGCGCTCCAGCGCGCGGACAGGCTGCTGATCGTCCTGCAACTGAGCGTACCCTCCACCAACAATGCGAAACGCCTGATTACGGAATTGTGTCGACTCGGACTGGATTTCGACAAGATGGAATTCGTGGTGAACCGAAGCCGCAAGAACGTTCACAACCTGACGATGGAGACCGTCGAGGCGGAGCTGGGGAAGCCGATATTGGGCGTCATCCCGAACGACTACAAGTCCATCGCAAAGGCCATCGACCTCGGAGAACCGGTTGCCGCCGACAG
>JAUVGW010000141.1 GCA_030593565.1 Phycisphaerae bacterium
TTTCGTAGCGGCCGACGCCCCTGTCGGCCGTCGATGGACATGGGTATTCGCCGTCCGACACGGGGGTCGGACGCTACAGGAGTTTTCCGACAGAGACTAGATCTGATCCGGTTCTTAGACCATTTGTTATCGGCCATCGGCCGGAAGGATTTAGGGTTCAGGGTTCAGGGTCTAGGGTTTCCGCTCTGTATCCTTGATCCTGACGCCGGGTTCCCAAACCTTCCAATGATCATTCGGTGGTTTGCACACTCACTGGAAGGGACCTCGGATTCCGCCGGATCGCCGGCGCGCGCGGACGGGGGTGTGATATGCCTCTGAGACGCGGCACGATCGTATCCACGGGCGTGGTCATTGGGGACGCGGTGGTCCTCGATACCGAGGAAACGCGCGTTCCCCGCCGCATGGTTCCAGTCGACCAGGTTCCGCACGAACTGACCGTTCTGGAACATGCGTTCGAGGCTGCCACGCGCGATATCGCGGCGGAGCGGGAGCGATTCGCCGCCCGAGCAGGAACTGAACTCGCGGACATATTCGGCTTCCACGAACGCTGGTTATCCGATCCGAAGGCCCGCAAAGAAATCGGCTTGCTCGTCACGGAAAAGCACTACAGCGCCGCCTACGCGACAAGCGTGTTCATGCGTCGCTACCGCCGCCGATTCCAGGAGATGGGAAGCCCGTTCTTGCAGGAACGCGCGAGAGACATCCTCGATATCGAACGCCGCCTCCTGCACCAGGTCAGCGGAGAGACGAGACATGAGCTGACGGAGTTGGACGAACCCGTCATCATCGTCGCGCACGACCTGACGCCGTCACAACTCGTGACGTTGGAGCAAACAAAGCGGCTTCTCGGATTTGCTACGGATGCGGGAGGGCCGACGTCGCACACGGCGATCATTGCAGCAGGACTCGGGATTCCCGCAGTGGTTGGCCTCGAGAACATCACGTCGCATGTTTCCAGCGGCGACACGTTGGTGATCGACGGCCTGCACGGCGTCGTCATCATCAATCCCAACAAGAGTCAGCGGGCCGAATACACGGCGCAGGCGGCGCATTTGCAGGAAATCCGCGTCACGCTCGATGAGTTGCGCGACCTGCATGCCGAGACAAAGGACGGCGTCCGGGTACGCCTACTCGGCAATATCGAGTTTCCATACGAAGTCAACGAGTGCCTTGCCAAGGGCGCCACCGGGATCGGTCTTTTTCGCACGGAGTTTCTGTTCATGCAGGAAGGCTCCCCGCCAACGGAGGAGGAGCAATACAAGGCTTATTGCGACGCCGTGGATGCCGTCGGTGATCATCCGTTGGTCATCCGCACGATGGACCTGGGCGGGGACAAATGCTGCGGCCCGTCAGGCACATGGGAGCATGAGAAGAACCCGTTTCTGGGATTGCGATCCATCCGGTACAGCCTACAGAACCTGTCGATATTCCGCCCGCAGTTGCGGGCGATCGTCCGCGCCAGCGCGAACGGCGATGTGCAGATCATGTTTCCCCTTGTATCGCGGATCATGGAGCTGCGTCAGGCCAAGTTTGTCTTGAGCTTGGTCATGGAGGAATTGGAGGAAGAAGGGTACGAGTTTTGCGGCAAGATGCCGGTCGGCGCAATGGTGGAGACGCCCGCCGCCGCGATTTGCGCCCGTGAGTTGGCGCGTGAGACGGATTTCCTGAGCATTGGCACGAACGATCTGATTCAATACACGTTGGCGGTGGATCGAACGAATGAGCGTGTGGCACAGTTGTACACGCCGGCCGATCCTTCGATTCTGAGGCTGATCCGTGGCGTCATTAAGGATGGACGCCGGGAGGAGGTGGCCGTGAGCCTGTGTGGCGAGATGGCGGGCGACCCGTTATTCACTATCCTGTTGGTAGGCATGGGATTACGCACGTTATCCATGGCGGCGGGGAACATTCCCCGCGTCAAGAAAATCATCCGAAGCATCAATTTGACCGATGCAGAACGCGTGAAACGACGCGTATTGTCCTTTGAAACCGAACGCGAGGTGCTAAACTACCTTCGAGACGAGACTCGCAAAGTGTGGGGCGACATCTGATCCGTCGTGGGAAGGTCGCGAAAACTCATTGCCGGCGAAGACCGCGCTTCGGCCGCCGTGGGTTTTCGCCACTCGCCCATCAAGCGGGTGACAGAAATACGTCCCGGCCTCGGCGTGGTGTACGCGTCGCAAGGACTCGGGAAGCAGATATTGGAGTAAGGAATCACAGACGGATTGCGCAATCGCGTGGCACTGAGGTATGCGATCGCGGGTGACCTTCGGTTCATCTCCCATCATGATTCGCTGAGGCTGTTTGCGCGAGCATTCGCCCGAACGGATTTGCCCGTCAGCTACACACAGGGATTCAATCCCAGGCCTCGAATCAGGATCGCACTGCCCCGCCCTGTCGGCGTGGCATCGCTCGATGAACGGGTGCTCGTGGAGTTCGTGACAGCCGTGCCGCCGGAGGAAGTTCGATTCGGGCTGTCGGCTCAAATGCCTGTGGGGATCACGATTTTGTCGGCCGATGACGTGGCCGCGGGCGATCGCATGTTGCCCTGCCGTGCCTCGTACGCCGTCGCCATCCATCGGTCGACGCGTGGGGAGATCGAGCCTCGGATCACCGCATTTCTGAGTGCCGACAGTCGGGAAATCCGACGGACAAACCACAAGACGCAGTCAATCAAGATCGTCGACATCCGGCCCTACATCCTGTCGATGAACGTTAACGACAACTGTCTGAATTGGTCCCAGGAGATCACCATGACAGGGACCGCCCGAGTCAGCGAGGTTCTCGATTCACTCGGGTTGTCAAGTTGCGATCATCTGCACAGGCTCCGTCGGGAGAAAGTAGAGTACCGATGCTGACGCGGCGATCCCAGCCGGCGCATTCGTTTGACGATTCCCCGAGAGGATCATTGTGGCAAAAGTGAAGAAACGTTCGTCCACGGCAAATGCCGCGGGCTCAAAGAAAAAGACAACTCGAAAAGCCGGCGGGCGCAAGAAAAAGCATAAAACGGCGAAACCGACCGATTCCGTCGAAACCACGGCTCCACCGCCGGAGCCTGTCGCGCCCGCGCTGATCGCGGCCAATGTCGGTTTTAGTGAGGGAATCCTCGCGACCGTCGAATCGAAGGCAACCGCGAAGAAGAGCGCCCATCCCAAGACGAAAGCAGCGGATGGTGCCGGTGTTTCCGAGTCCGGCGACGGGCGGCGTGAGAAGCCGCAGATCGTTGACGCTCAAGAAGATACGCGACGCGCTGCGGCGAGGCGGAAAGCGGCGGACGGCGCCGGCGGCGAGGCGGGGGCGACCCAGCCCAAGCCGATCGCCGAACAGCCCGGCCGCGAGAAGGCGCCCAAAACGACATCCGGATCGGGCGGCGGGCGTCAAAGAAGGACAAGGGCGGATCGCGCCGGCAAGAAACGCCGGACGAGGGCTGCGCAGGAGGAGGTTGGTGCCGCCATCGGAATGGACGATTCCGACACGGCCGCGACGGAGGCCGCAAAGACCGGGGCCTCGGGCAAATCTGTTGCCAAACGTTCCGGGAAGGCGACGGCGGCTCGGCCCAAGCCCGAGCCATCCGAGACACAGCCGACCCGAAGCGCCTCGCCCATAGCGGCGGAGTCGGACACCGAAACACGGCAACGGGACCGGGGCGGGCGCCGTTCCGCGAAACGCCCGGAAAGGAAGCCGGTCGCCAAATCGGGCGAAAGGAAGTCCGCCGAGCAAACGGCATCGAGCGAGCGTACGGCCTCGCTCCATCGCGAGATGCTAATCAATGTTTCCGACGGGGACGAGTGTCGGATCGCGATGTTGCGGGGCGGTCGCCTGGAAGAACTGTACATCGAACGGGCGACGGCAACATCGAACGTCGGCAACATCTACAAGGGCCGCGTCACGAACGTCGAGTCCTCCATCCAGGCGGCGTTCATCGATTTCGGCCTGCCGTCGCACGGATTCCTGCACATCAGCGATCTGCATCCGAAGTACTTCTCCGATGGCAAGCACGAACCCGAGCAGGTCGGCAAGAAGACGCCGCGCCGCCACAGACCGCCGATCCAGCAATGCCTCCGGCCCGGCCAGGAGGTGATCGTCCAGGTCATCAAGGAGGGAATCGGCACTAAGGGGCCGACGCTGTCGAGCTACATCTCGCTTCCCGGTCGATTCCTCGTGATGATGCCGGACATGAAACAGCTCGGCGTTTCGCGCAAGATCGAGGACGAAGATCAACGCCGCAAGATGCGCGATCTACTCGGTCAACTGTCCTTGCCCAAGGACATGGGGTTCATCTTGCGCACGGCCGGCGTCGATCGGACGAAGCGCGACCTACAACGGGATTTGAACTATCTGTCACGTTTATGGAAGAAAGTCGAGCAACGGAACAAGACGGAACCCGCGCCGGCGGAGTTGTACAAGGAATCCGACCTCGTCATTCGCACGATCCGCGATGTTTACGATTCGAGTTTAAAGCGCATCATTGTGGATAGCCCGGAGGTGACGGAGAGGGTCCGCGAATTTCTCGCCATCGCCAGCCCACGCAGCCAGGATATCGTCAAGCCCTACGAAGATATGGAGCCGATGTTCCATCGTTATGGCATCGAGTCGGAAATCGATAAGCTGCACTCGCGCCAGGTTCCGCTGCCGTGCGGGGGGTCGCTCGTGATCGAGCAGACCGAGGCGCTGGTGGCGATCGATGTGAATAGCGGCCGGTTCCGGATACCGGAAAACGCCGAAGAAACGGCATATCGCGTGAACATCGAGGCGGTGGACGAGATCGCGAGGCAGTTGCGGCTACGGGACATGGGTGGACTGATCATCCTCGATCTGATCGACATGGGGTACGAGAAGCACCGCCGCGCCGTCGAGCGCCGCGTGAGCGATGCATTGAAGAAGCACAAAGAGCGCGCGAAGATCTTGCGGATATCGAAATTCGGCATTCTCGAGATGACACGTCAGCGTCAACGACCTTCATTCGCCAAGAGCATGTTCCGCGATTGCCCCCGTTGCGGCGGCAGCGGCCGGATCAAGGCGGTGGAATCGGTGGCACTCGACATCATGCGCCAGATTCGCCTGGCGAGCCATAAACAGGGAGTCGTCAGCATTGACGCGCGCGTGAATTCCGACGTGGCGAACACCCTGCTGAACCGCAAGCGTCACCATCTGACGGATCTCGAACGGGCGACCGGGCAGACGATCCGCATCCACGGCGAGGATGATTTCACCGTGGACGAAGTCAGGATGTCATGCACTGACCGCCGCGGCAGAGAAGTACCCGGCGCAGGCAATTGGACGACGACCCACTCGGCAGCGACATCCAATAGGGATGCCTTTGATCGGACGGCGCCCAAGAACAGTGAGAGGCAGGGCGGGCGATCGAAACGGCCTTCGAAGCGAAGACGTTGATATAATATCTCGCAAATGCGACGGCGCGCGCAGACTGCACCACCCGGCTTGCCGTTTGGCGGCCATCCAGACCACCGGTTGTTTACGGTGCTCATCGCATGCCGTCGGGGTGAGATGTTGCGCCAGACAGGCCTGCCGCGGGAGCTCCGACCGCGGCCTGCACCCAGACGGCTGGGGCTGTGACGGAATCCAGGCTCACGAAAACAAACGGTTTGAGAGGAGGTTCAGGATTGAATATCACAACAAGCGGGCGAATCGCCCGGGTGAGCGTCCGGCAATTCGTCATCGCTGTGCTGCTCCTCGGATCTGCCGGCGGGTGTGGGCCTATTTGGTATATCGATGCAAGTTTTGCGGAGAGGCTGGCCAAACAGGAGAATCGCCCAATCCTGTTCTACTTCAAAGCCTGGGATTCAACCCAGCATCGCAACATGAAATTGAACGTGCTTGAACACCCACCCGTCAAGAAAGCGTTGATCGACACGGTGAATGTTGAGCTCGAGTTCGCCTGGTACCCCGGTCCTGAATACGCCAAGCGCTATGGCGTCAGGCAACCCCAGGTGTGCGTCATGTGCAAACCGGACGGTGAGATGGTGGGTTCCTCCATGTACGTCAATCCTGTCCCGACCAATGAGGCGTTTCTCGATTGGCTGCTCAGCGCCAAGGCCGAAGCCACGCCGCCACCGCCCGCCACTGCGCCCGCCGGGGCAACACCCACACCACGTCGCCCCGCAAACACGCGAAAGGCGCCCGCAAAACCACCCGCCGACAAGCCCGACGCGAAGAAGCCGCCGGAGTAACGCGGCAGCAGGGCGCCGATCGTGTCGGCACGCCGCCCTGCCGACCGCTGAATGCTATCCCAGCACATCCAGCCATTCCCCGAGCATCCGGTCGGCCACTGTCACAAGCACGGCATTCGCCCGGTAGCCGATCTCGTGGCGTTTCATGTCGATGAACTCCGTTGCCAGGTCGACATCGGAAGCGGATGGAGCAACCGCGTGCGGGTCATCGCTTGGAGGGCGCGCTTCATACCGAGGCGTTGTTGTTCCCGTCGCCGCATCATAACGCTGTGCGCGATAACCGTCTGTGTTGACGTTGGCGACGTTGCCGGCGATTGTCTCGATGCTGCGGAAACTGTTTGACATGCCCCTGATAGCTGTGTTCAGAACGGTTGTCATCGGCTTCATCCCCCGCTAAACCGCGTTAATTCCAACGTAGCGGCCGACGCCCCTGTCGGCCGGGAAGATCAATTGCTTTCTACGTCCGACACGGGGGTCGGACGCTACAGTTGCATTCAATCCGCCGTGACAGGGCGCGCGGCTCGGCCACACGGGTCGTTGCCCCATGCCGCCGGCCACACGGTCTTGCTGTGAATAAACCGTAAGATATGGATGAGCCCGAAGCCAGAATGTAGTCCGAAAACGTCGTCGCAAGCACGCCGGGACGCCGGCAAGACGCAGGCTATGAAACCGACTGGGGACGTTGCCGGAGCTTCGCCGTACTGATTGACGATTCGGGGTGATCCGCGCACATGCCGAGGCTTTCACATAGCAGATCGACCGTCCTGCTCGTCGCGCCCGTGTTCCGCCGAACGACGTCCCTCGCTCGACCGCCCATCGCCCGAGCTTGTTCCGGGGCATCCAGAAACCGCTGCAACACACCGGCGATTTCGCCGGCCGTCGTCACTTGTACGGCGGCATCGGCCTCGACCAACTGGCCCGCGACCTCCGCGAAGTTCTCGACGTGCGGGCCGAAGCACATCGCGCACCCCAGGCCGGCAACCTCCATCAGGTCCGAGCCACCCAGCGGCACGAGCGACCGGCCGACAAACACCGCGTCGGCCAGCGCATAGAACTTCCGCAACTCGCCCATTGTGTCGCCGAGGAAAATCACCGGCTTGCACCCGGACGAAACCGTTCCGTCGGTTTGATGCCCGGCGCGCTCAGCGGCCCCGACATCATTGAGTGGGGTCTCAGGCGAGACGCTTGTGCCACAGGACACGGGAGCCTGTGCATCGGGCGCGGGCTGGTCCGGATGTTCGCTGCGTCGCCGACACTCGAGGCCGCGAGCCTCGATCAGCCGCGCGACCTCGTCAAAACGTTCGGGTTTGCGCGGGATGATCGCGAATTGCAGGCCTTGGCAGTCGCCCAGCATTTGCTCGAGCGCCGCGAGCAGCAGTTCTTCCTCGCCCGGTCCCGTCGAACCGGCGACGACAAGCGGCCTGCCCGTGTCAATTCCGAGGGCGTCGGCAAGCTGTCGATCGCCGGACACGCTGTCAGTAATGACGGCGGTATCGTATTTCATCGAGCCCGTCACATGGACGCGGTCGGCCGGCGCGCCGAGCCGCCTGAACCTATCGGCATAGGTCTCGTTCTGCGCGGCCGTCCAGGTGATGTCGGCGAACATGCCGCGTGCCAGACTTCGAATGATCGGCTTGCCGAAACGGCGCATGGAGCGTTCTTCGGTGACGCGTCCGTTGGCGACGCCGACCGCGATGCCGCGCCGGCGCGCCGTTCGCAGGAATGTCGGCCAAACTTCGAGTTCCATCAGGATGACGGCATCGGGGCGAATCCGGCCCAGCGCCCGCCGAACGGCAAACGAGAAATCCAGCGGATAACGAAAGACCTGTTTCGACGGATAGTGCTTCAGCGCGGCGGCATAGCCCGTGTCGGTCGTGGCGGAGATGACGATCTCGTGGGCTGGCAGCCGCTTCTCGATCTCAGCGACGAGGCTTCGCGTCGCGTTGACCTCGCCCAGCGACACGGCATGAATCCACACGCAGGGCTGACGGCCGGCGCGCCGCCGGATGAAGCCGAACCGCTCGACCCAACCGCGACGATTCTTCTTCTGCACGATCATCTGATGGAGCAGGATCGGCAGATACAGAATCGCGAGCGGGATGTACACAATGTCCAACAGCAACGACCGCATAACGGCATCATTGGACAGACGCCTGAATGGGTCAAGTGGTTGGAGAAAAAAGGGGTCAGGCTACTTTATCGTCCGAGTCATCGCTCTATTCGAGGGGTTGGCCAAGATAAAGTAGCCTGACCCCTTTTTTCTCCCAGTTGCCGTATCGGGGGCATTTCGATACAACCGGTGCGATGGAAGCGGCGTTTGAACTGTTTGACCACACGGCGGACATCGGGATTCGCGTGCGCGCTCCGAGGTTGGCCGACTTGCTCGCACCGGCGGCCGCCGGGCTGTACGAGGTGATCGGGCAGATCGAAACGACCGGCGATTCGTCAGCGATCAGATACGAACTGACCGGAGAAGATCCCGCTGTTTTGTTGCGGGACTACCTGGCCGAACTGGTTGTCCTGCTGGAGCAGGACGGCCTCGTGGCGACGGAAACGCGAGTCGAGGAGTTCGGCGACACACGTCTGGCGGTCGAGGCCACGGTCCGCCGGGTCGACGACGATCACAGCAGCCTACACAGGGAGGTAAAGGCTGTGACCTACCACGAGTTGGCGATCGAGGAGATTGCCGGCGGCTTCGAGGCCACGGTCATCGTGGATATCTGAGAGGCGGGATTCGATCGTGCGTGCCTGGTGGCGCCTTGGTGTGGCACGGACAAGCGTATCCTACGAGGTGGTATTTGAACGGGAGCGAGCGCCCGCAGACCAGATGCTTCCAAAAACGTGGTGACGGAGCTTGTCCGTGGGCCTTCGGAACAACCCAGCGGCGGTCGAACACGGACAAGGATCGCCATTGAAACCATCCGATTTGATCGTAGCCACCCTCGGGGCGATCCTTGTCCGTGCCACACTCGCTCAGTACAGACATTTGGGAATTGACTCGCGACATTGGGTACAACCATGGGAAAGCCATACACAGGACCGCTGGAACGCGTCGACGCATGTCGTTGGCGGATTCCGAAGACGTACAAGCCCGGCATGCGCGTCGACGGGATGATCTATGCCGACGACGTGATGATCCAGGCCATCAAAGGAGATCAGTCGCCGGAGCAAGTGGCCAACGTCGCCACGTTGCCGGGCATCGTCGGCCAATCGCTGGCCATGCCCGACATCCATTGGGGCTACGGTTTCTGCATCGGAGGCGTGGCGGCCACCGATCCGGCGGAGGGCGGGGTCATCAGCCCCGGCGGCGTCGGCTACGACATCAATTGCGGTGTGCGGCTGATTCGCACGAACCTGCCGCGGGCGGACGTCGAGCCGCGGATGCAGGAATTGGTGGATCGACTGTTCAGCAACGTGCCGTGCGGGGTGGGCCGCGGCGGGAAGATCAAGTTCAGCCGGGCCGAGTTGCAGAAGATCGTGACGGAAGGCTCGCCGTTCGTGATGAAGCGGGGGCTGGGCTGGGACGAAGACGCGGCCATGACCGAGGCCGGCGGTTGTCTGCCGGGCGCAAGGCCCGACTTCGTATCGAAGCGCGCCTACGAACGCGGTGCGGATCAGTGCGGCACGTTGGGCAGCGGCAATCATTTCATCGAGGTGCAAGTCGTCGACGAGATTTACGACGAAAACGCGGCCCGCATACTCGGTTTGGAATTGGGCGGCATCACCGTGATGATCCATTCGGGATCGCGGGCGCTGGGCTATCAGGTGTGCGATGATGCGATCAAGGAACTGCGAAACACGCCGCGCAAGTACGGCATTTCGCTGCCCGATCGGCAGCTCGTCTGCGCGCCGGTGCAGTCGCCGGAGGGCGAGCGATACCTCGGCGCGATGTGCGCGGCGGCGAATTACGCATGGGCGAACCGTCAGGTCATGACGCACCTGGTGCGGCAGACGTTTGCCGAGTTATTCGGCGGATCGGCCGAAAAACTCGGCATGACGCTCCTGTACGATGTCGCGCACAACATCGCAAAGATGGAAACGTACGAGGTGGACGGCAAGCGACGGCTACTGTGTGTACACCGCAAGGGCGCGACGCGGGCGTTTCCGCCCGGACACGCGGAATTGCCGGACGCCTACAAGTCGATCGGGCAGCCCGTGCTCGTGCCCGGCGACATGGGGCGCTTCAGCTATGTGCTGGTCGGTCAGGCCGAGGCGATGAACGAGACCTTTGGGAGTTGCTGCCACGGGGCGGGCCGGGTGATGTCGCGCACCGCGGCAATCCGAGCGGCCAAGGGCCGATCGATCCATCGCGAGCTTCTGGACCGCGGCGTCATCGCCAAGGCCCGCGGACGGACGGGCCTCGCCGAGGAACAGCCCGAGGCCTACAAGGATGTCCGGCAAGTGGTCGATGTCCTGCACAAGGCGGCAATCAGCCGCAAGGTAGCGCGGCTGCGGCCGTTGGGCGTCATCAAGGGGTAGCAGCCCGTGGCAAAACTGTGGCACCGGCGTCTCGCCGGTGGTTTTCCCGGGGAGCATCGGCGTCTCGCCGGTATTCCCGGGTGGCACCGCCGTTTCCGAGCCGCTGTTTTCCTTTTCACCACGGGCTGGTAGGCGATGGCGGCGCGATGTAGCGTCGGCCCCCCGTGCCGACGTGAAGTACGAGGCGTTCCTCCGCGCATACGTCGGCCACGGGGGGCCGACGCTACATTCGGTGTCGCGACCCGCCGAATCTGTCATTCCACAGAGCCGGGGCGTGCCGCCCCGATTCGGCTCGACACGTGCCGGCTCTGATTCCAATACACACAACCGGCCCTATTCGAAACGCCCAGCGCATGGCAAGCCCCCGATCTCAGACGGAACCAGCGCGAGCCATTGACTGGTTCCTCCCAAGTCGGGGGCTTCCCCGTGTTCGCCGGTCGGTTAGGGCGTTTGACCGGCCACGCATCCCGCCGGTTCCTCTCCACAGCCCGGGCTCATCACCCACAGCCATGACCGGCGAGGCCTTGCACATTGGACCGGTTGTTCAAGCCAGCCGATTTCGCATCCGCGCGTCCCGAAAGGCCAAACAACCGTCGATTCCCTCCTGAAGACGAACAATCGGCGGCAACGGCCACTCGAAAAGAAACAAAGGCGGGCGTTTCGCCATCAGAGCCGGGGCGTGTCGCCCCGGACCGGCTCGGCACGACCCGGCTCTGATAGCAACGATGCAGGCCAGTTCCGTTTCCAGACGTATGCGCGGAGGAGCACCTCTGTATATCACGTTGGCCACAGGGAGCCGATGCTACATTCGGTGTCGCAGCTCGCCGAATCTGTTATCGCCACTGCTCCCTGGCCGGGACGGCACGGCCGATGTGTCCTGCGGAAGATTTGTGGTAGAATGAAAAAAGACACACCCGTCGGGCGCCTTACGGCGGGTGTGCCAGCTTGTGGAGTGTCGCCAACGGCGCCTGGAACGAGAAGGAGAAAGTGGAGGTCGCCCATCGGTTCGTGCCTGCCTGGGAATCCGCCGGCATGGGCAAAACCCGAATGGACTCTCTGTATTGAAGACGTGCAAGTCGACGGCGCGGCCACACAAATCCTCACAAATCCTCCCACGCTGCCCGGCGGCGAGGAGGGCTTTTTGGCGCGAGCAGCGTTGGCCGGCCGTGGCGACCGGCGAGGATTCATGTGTAAGACTCGGAGGATCAGGCCTTGTCGTCTGATGTAACCGAAGAACTGATGGTGCGTTTGCAGGCCGGCGACGAATCCGCGATAACGGAGATCAATCGTCTATTCGGAATCGAACTGCGCGCCTTTTGTCAGCGGATGGTGTACAACGAGTCACTGGCCGAGGATATCGTGCAAGAAGTCCTGATGACCTGCTGTCGTCTGGATGCCGCGACGCAGCCTACCGGTAGCCTGCGCGGATGGCTGTACAGAGTTGCCAGAAACAAGTCCATCGACGAACTACGTAAGATGCACCCGAAAGCTCGCCTGTCCGCGCTGCAATCCAGCCGGCATGCATGGATGAACCCCGCCATTCCGATCGACGCCTTGACGACGCCGGCGGGCCGCGCGGTCAAGCAGGACCGCGTACGGCGCGTGCAACTCGCCATCGACGCGATGGAAGATGCTCTCCGCGAGGTCGTCATCCTGTATTTCTTCCAGGGGTTGTCCCGGACGGAGGTCTCCGAGGCGATCGGCCTCACTCTGTCCGGCACCAAAGCGCGGATCGCCAAGGCAACCCGCATGTTACGCCAGAAGCTCCGCTCACTGGACGATTCCTCGTTATGAACTGCGAGAAGGTCGAAGCGTTGTTGCTCGACTTCATCGAGGGCGAACTCGACGAGCAGCAATCCCGCGAGATTCAGGCCCACGCCGACGATTGCCCCGTGTGCAGGCTGAACATCAAGGAAACACGCGAGCTGTTCGAGGCGTTGGACGAAGCCCGACAACGTCAGAAACACTCCTTGCTGAGCACGCCGTCCGCCCGGTCTCCTGCGACAGCGGGCGGCCCCTCCGTCTGGCAAGCCGGCTCCGTATTGGGCGATTTCGAGATCCTCGGCGAACTCGGCCGAGGCGGCATGGGAGTGGTCTACCGTGCCAAGCAGATGTCCCTCAACCGGATCGTCGCCCTGAAGGTGCTTCCCGGCACGGTTTGTCAGACGAAGAAGTCTATCGCACGGTTCAAGAAGGAAGCGCGGGCCGCCGCCAAGCTGCACCACACCCATATCGTCCCGGTATACGCTCAGGGTGAGCACGAAGGTCATTTCTACTACGCCATGGAGTTGATCGACGGCAGCAGCCTCGATCGTGTCATGAAGGCCGACCCGTCGATCGGCGTTCCCGCACCAAGCGAATCCAGGCAAACCCACCAAGCCGGTAACCCCCAACCCCGTACACGACAATAATACCACGACCGACGC
>JAUVGW010000291.1 GCA_030593565.1 Phycisphaerae bacterium
GTGCAGGTGCAGATGGACGAACGGCGTTGTCTCTTCTTGCTGTGGCATCTGCCGGATCCTCGCGGCCGCGCAAGGAGTGTAGCCTCCGTCGCGGATGGTTTCCTTCGGATTGCAGCATCATAGTGCAGCGCAGGCGTCGGCGGTACGCGCAACCTGCCACCGCCTGCCAAGGAGTTGCGCAGGAATAAGGTGAACGGTTGATCCGCCAAACGGCAAGCCAACAGGCAGGTCAATTCACCGGGTTCACAGAACCCGGCTCCGAGGACGTCACAATCGATCATGTTATTCCTGCGCGATGCCCAATCGGCGCCACGCACCTGTGAAATGTTGGGAGCCAGCGTCAATCCGACCGCCGTGCTGCCAGAAGACGCAGCGCGAATCGATGTGACGCGTCCTTTGCCTGCACGCCGTCCAGACCGACGATGCCGGCACATAAATGGAACGGCGGCGCGGGTGTCACCACACTGAGCAGGCACCGGAGAGACGGTTCGGCGTTGACCTCGATGTCGATCGGGAATCGATAGGCCCCTCGTGCGTGAATGATCGCCGCCAGCGGGCGATCCTCGTTCGTCACCTCACCCAGGCCGACCCGTGCCGAGCAGTCGATCCGACCGCCGCGGACCAGTAGCGACCACAAGGACGGCATCGGCACAAGGGCCTTGATGATCTCCGTCAGGTTGGGTGTGTCGGCGATCGTTTGGCCGAAGCCGTACAACAACGGAAGAACGTCGGCGAATTCCACGGGCGCGCCTGCGCGATCGTCGTGATGTTGGGTTGCTCGCTCCATTGCCGCGACGCATGCCGCGTATAGCCCGCGACGCAGGTAGGCCTCGGGCGCGAGCGTCCCGGCAGATTTGATCTTTCGCGCGTCGTCGTCGTAAACGTGCACCGCCAGGAATACCGGATCGGAATCGCGGGTGATGCGATGTTCTTTGCCGGCCTTGTCGGTGAAGGTCGTCCAGACCGACCACCGCCGTCCCGGCAGACGGCCGCGCAATTCAACTGCGTCTCCGTCAGAAAGCGGGACATAGACGGTCTTGATGGACGGGTCGTCAGCCGCTGGCGCGGCCCCGGCCGGTCCGATGATGACATCGGTGTCAGGCGGCAGGACGCCCGACTTCAGTTCGAGGAGGATGAACCGAACGAGGCCTTCGTCGCCCTGGTCGATCCGAAGGCCGAACAGGATTCGATCGCCGACCTGCCATTCACCTGTCGGCGCAGGGGCGTCAAACCCCGACAAGATCCGGCGCCCCGGGGCGAAGCACGTTTCCAGTTGTCCGTCGTCGCCCGGATGGTCCCTCGGCACCGACGCCGGGCCTCGCCGCGCTCGAGCGCACCCGGTCGAGAAAGGCGGCAGCAGCCCGCTGACCAGAAGGAGAATAAGAAACGACCATCGCACGAGGATTGCCTCTCGATCGGCCCGGCACACGCGGCGCCCCGTGCCTGATTCTCGGCAATCCGGATCGGGCGTCCATAGTCAAAACACCCGAGTGGTAGCGGTACTCCTTCGGAAGCTCGCGAGCCGGGCGGTCCTCCGCCCGGTCCACCGGGTCGGGGACGACCCGGCTCGCCCCAGCGTCCACCGGGTCGGGGATGACCCGGCTCGCTGGTGGGGCATCAGGCTTTCCAGTCACCGGCGTAGTCCGTCGTGTATGGGGTGCCGTCGCGCTGGGCTATTTGGAACATTCGCTTGGCGAGCTGTCGTAGGTGCAGCGCATCATGCGCCGCCCACGACACGAGGATATCCCCCGCACGGATCGGCCCGAACTTCGGATGCTCGTATGCCCGCGACCAGTCCGGCTCCTTCAAACCACGCAGCCACGCGATCGACTTGCGACGCTGGACGACGAACCGCTCGACGGCCTTGGCAAGTTCGCCCTCGTTGTACCGCCGCTCGATGGCCCAGGCCTCCGGATCGTTCGCCCGCCACGCCTCGCTCGGATCGCGCAACGTCGATTCCAGGCGCATCCGGAAGTCCGCGACTTCCTCGTCACCCAGATGGCAGACGATCTCCAGAATCGACCACCCGCCGTCCACCGGTCGCCAGCGGGCGTCTTCCGTAGCGACATCACGAACCACGACAGGCAACACGGCCCCGAAACGGTCGAGCGCATGGATCAAGTGTTCGATATTCACAGATAATTTCCGACTCTATGACTTGATAGCGACCGCACGCCTTCTCGGTGCGCCTTTGGAACGTGTTTGAGAATCCGCCAAACAGAGCCGGCTCGTGCCGAGCCGGTCCGGGGCGACACGCCCCGGCTCAGACTGCACGGTCTGCGGCCTTTCACGCGCGTTCCTACACCGCTGCGCAGACTTTCTTCGCCGCGTCGGTCAGGTCGTCGGCCGGGATCAGCGCGTCGATGTTGGCTTCTTTCAGCATCGCACGGGCCTTGTCGACGTTTGTGCCTTCCAGGCGTACGACGACCGGCACCTTGAAGCCGACTTCCTTCGCCGCTGTGATCAGGGCCTCGGCGATGACGTCGCACTTGGCGATGCCGCCAAAAATGTTGACCAGGATGCCCTTGACCTTCGCGTCGGACAGGATGATGCGGAATGCCTCGATCGCGCCCTCGGTGGAGACGCCGCCGCCGACGTCGAGGAAGTTGGCCGGCTCGCCGCCGTAGTGCTTGATGATGTCCATCGTGCTCATCGCGAGGCCGGCGCCGTTGACCAGGCAGCCGATGTTGCCGTCGAGGGCGATGTAGCTCAGGCCGTGCTCGGCCGCGCGGAGCTCGTTGGGATTCTCGGCCGCCGCGTCGAACATCTCCTTGACGTCCGGATGGCGGAACAGGGCGTTGTCATCGAAGTTGAACTTTGCGTCGATCGCCTGGATCTCGCCCGGCGTGCCGTTCGTCGCCTTCGTCAGGACCAGCGGGTTGATCTCGGCAAGGCTGCAATCCTTTGCGATGAAGACCTTGGCCAGCGCGGACATGGTCTTGGCCGCCGCCTTGGCCGCCGGGCCGCTGAGGTCGAGCGCGTTGGTCAGCCGCCGGAGCTGATACGGCTGGATGCCGAGGTGCGGATGGATCCACTCCTTGATGATCGCTTCCGGGTTTTTGGCGGCGACCTCCTCAATCTCGACGCCGCCCTCCTTCGACACCATCATCACGGGGCAGCCCTTGGCGCGATCCAGGACCATGCCGACGTAGTATTCCTTCTCGATGTCGACGGCGGGGGCGAGCAGCAGCTTCTTGACCTCGATGCCCTTAGGCCCGGTCTGCTTCGACACCATCCGCGTCGTCAGCATGCGCTGGGCGTTTTTTTCGAGTTCGGTCGGGTTGTCCGACAGGATCACGAAGCCGGCCTTGCCCCGGCCGCCCGCGTGGACCTGCGCCTTGAGCACCATCTTGCCGCCGCCGAGCGCTTTGATCGCGGCCGGCACCTGCTCCACGGCGTCGATGACTTCGAAGTTCGGCACCGGGGCACCGGCGTTTTGAAGCAGTTGGCGGGCTTGATACTCGTGGGCCTTCATCGTCGCGGCTCCTTGCGGGTTGATTGTCCTGACGCACACGGCTCCGACCACGCTCGGTCTCGGCGGGTCGCCGTGTGCGAGCAGTATGGTACCACGGCGATGCGCGTGGTTCCAGTGGCGGTCGTGGGCGTGGTTCGGCAGGGCGCAAGACAGGAAGACCGGCTCGATACGAGCCGGCTCGCTGGGCCGGGGGAGGAGCCGAATGACTGCTGGAACGAACCCCCCGACCAAGGTCGGGGGCTCTTAGGAATAACGTGGACGGTTGATCCGCCAAACGGCAAGCCAGTAGACAGGCCAATTCACCGGGTTCACAGAACCCGGCTCCGAGGGCGGCACAATCGGTCATGTTAGTCCTGCGCGATGCCTTGGCCACTACCCACAGGGGAGCGCGCCCTCCACGCGCTCCCCTGTGGGTCGCGGCTAAACAGAACGCCGGCCGCCGAAACTGTCACGGACCTGTTACCGTTGTTCTACAGTTCGGCCCGCTCGTCATCGTCATCGTCATCGTCGTCATCGTCATCGTCGTCGTCGTCATCATCGTCGTTGTCATCATTGTCCGGCCCGCGTTGGGCGATTTTCAGCGCCTTCTTGAAACGTGGATCGTCGCGGATGTTGTCGAAGTCCGAGTCGGTCTTCATCGACCTGACGATGTCGTGCCCGGTGTCCTCCATCCCCAATTCCGCCGCGCGGAACAGGTACTCGAACGCCTTGTCATTCTGCTCGAGCAGTGAGTACATGCAGGCGACGTTGAAGTTTGTCAGCCCGATGTCGGCGATTTCGCGGGCCTCGAGCGCGTATTTGAGCGCCTTCTTCTGTTTCCCGGCCCGGCTTGCGTCAATGGACTTCTGCGTTAGCGAGTTGACGCTTTCTCCCGATGACTTCTTCTTCGACTTTGACTTCGATTTCGATTTCGCCGCGTTCAGCGCCATGCCGGAAACGGTGTTGATCATGGGCGAGAACTTCTTCAAGGCGTCATTGACATTCGGCAGGCCGCTGACGGCGGCGCGCAGGGTCATCTGGTTCGGCGACTGACCAAGCCCGAACCAGACCACGGTCTTCTTGCACAACGGGATCGCCTGGCTGGCGACCATCGCAACGGCGGGGTCGCCCGCGCCGGCCGCGACCTCGGCCAGCCGTCCGACGTGCGCCACGGCCATAATGCTGCTGTCCTTGGGCATGTCGTCAATGATGCCGCCCATGATTGCGTCGTCGAGGATGGACTGCTCCTTGTTGTGCGCCCGGATCGTCGCCTTGAGCGCGCTGCGCGTCGCGCCGAAGGCGATGCAGCCGTCCAGCTCCGTCATGTAGACCTTGCCGAACTCGGGGATCTGGAACGCTGTCACGGGGGTTTTTCCGATCTTCGTTTCCTTCGGGGCGACCGGCTCATCGCCGTTGAACAGCCCCGGCAGGGACAGCAGTTGGTTCCACAGGGCGGCCGACTTCGCCGTGTTGTTGACGGCCAGCAGGACGCCGACGTTCGGGATCATCGGCGGGCCGTGCGGGCTCTCCGGCTGCACCATCTTGCCCGGCACGACGAACACGCAGATTTCTTGGATGTTGCCGAAGAACTCGCGGCCGATGTCGAAGCCCGTGACGGTCGTGTCGGCTTGATCGCTCCGGGCCGCATCCGCGACTGCGCTTTTCAATACGGGATTCAGCCCGAGTCCGAAGAAGGCGGCGGCATTCGCTGGGACATTACGCAGGCAGTTGCGACTCATCGGCGGCAGGCGCATCATGTTGTACACCAGGCTGTGGTGATCGTCGGCCAGCCGCGTGGTGATCTGGACGCCCAGCACGCCGTCGTCAATGCCCAGCGAGAAGGTCGCCCAACGCAGGCTATCGAGGTCGCACAGCGTGTTGGCAATCGCGAACTCCTGACGGTCGTGTTCGCCCATCTCCACCTTGGCGATCTTGAGCACCGCCTGAAGATCGACATAGCCGAACAACGTCGCGCCGGCCCGATCATCCGCAAGCTCGCGTAGGTCGTCGCGGTTGCCCAGCGAATCATCCGAAGCGCCGGTGAGGCGGCTGACGACGCCTTCGACCAAGTCACGGCCTGTTCCGACGATCAACAGCGATTCGGTGAGCACGCCGGAGACGCGACCGACTTCCGGCACCATGGCGCCGAAAGTGGGCATGCCGTGGATCTTCTCGGCGGTCGGCGAGAATTGAAACGCCGTCTCGAGGATGCCCTTGAGCATCGCCACATCGCCGTGATGGATCACCATCACGCCCGAGGGCGGGCCGCCATCGGTTTCGAAATGCGTCAACGCCATGGCCGCGCCGCCGAAGCTGTTCAGCGCTTCGAAGATGGCGGGGCTGATGATGATCTCCCCGGGCAGGTGAAATGGGACACTCGATTCGGCACTCGGGCGTTTGGCCAGCACGGCCTGCATGTCGTCGCCGGTCAGCCCGAGCATGCCGGCCAGTTGCTCGATGATCTTGCCGGGCCGTTTCAGCTCGACGTACACGACGGCATCGGCGGGCATAAGCGAAGCGAAATCTTCCGCCGCCATGTGATCCCGGCAGCGGTCGGAGCCGGCCCGGGCGGGCAGGACGATCTTGCCGCTCGCGCCCGATTCGAGCAGATCGTCATACAGCTCCTTGGCGGCCGCGAAGTCCTTCGCCTCGTGTTCGAGGTAGTAGGCCTTGTAGAGGTCGGCCCTGTCGTCGGATTGGCGATCCATGGCCGCCGGGCTTGCACTCACGAGCAACATCACGGCAAGGCCCGATGCGGCGATTCTGCGAACTGTCATTTTGCATCCTCCTAATTCAAGGTCATCGAAATAGTGTGACTATTCTCCGAAATCACGGTACCGGTGCATGGAACACCGGGGCCGCCACAGCACAACGTATTCTGTGTAACGAGTATTCTCGGTTCGGCCGAAAGTATTTCGTCAGCGGGGGTCGGCGTGTGGAGTTTTTTCTCGTGTGATTGGGGGGCACGGTTCCTTGGCGGATTCGGCGGGCTGCGACACCGAATGTGGCGTCGGCCCCCTGCGGTCGACGTTTGCGAGGAGGAACCCCTCCACATTTTACGTCGGCCACGGGGGGCCGACGCTACCCGCAGATTCATGTGTGGTAGTGCATTAGCCCATTGACAATCCCGCATCCGCCTGAGGCCCATGGATTGCGATCCATGGGCTTGGGCGATACGCCGCGCGGACTGAAGACCGCGGCCCCAGGCAATCACAAGAATCGTACGGAAGCCCCCCGCCCAGACGCCACTGGGTTTACGAGCCTGTTTGAAGCCCGATCAGAGCCGCCTTCTGTGAAGGCGGTGTGCCGTGGCGTTTGGAGGGCACCGCCTTCACAGAAGGCGGCTC
>JAUVGW010000444.1 GCA_030593565.1 Phycisphaerae bacterium
GCATGACGCTTGAACAGGTCGCGGGACACACATACCAACGGCTGCGCGACGATCGGCTGCCCGGCTGGGCCGTGTGGGAATGGGGGCGGCTGGATGATTTCTTCGTGGTGACCTTCGGCGCGGGCGCCTTCGAGAAGATCGCCAAAACGTATGCGGGCAAACACCCCAGCCTCGCGGATGACGAGTGGTTTCGCTCCGCGACAGTCGCGACACAGGGCGACCGCGCCGTTGCGCAGTGGTTCATCGCATTGTCCCGGCTCGAGAACCGCCTTGCACGTGTGGCCGGCGGACGCCACACACGCGTTATTCGCGCGCTCGAGGCGGACGGCATGACGCACGACCTTTGGACGATCGGGCTGGATGGACGGGCACTCACCTGGTCCCGCTGCTACCGGCGCAACGGACAAGATACGACGCGACGGTACAGCGACCCGGCGCGTTATCCGGACCATTTGCGGCGAATCGTTCCCGACGAAGCCCGCCACTTCGCGATCATCCAGGTGCCGACCCAATGGCTTGTCACAAGCCTACCCAGGGCCTGGATGGTCTCTCAGTCCGAGCGCCATGTGCAAACATGGACGCGTGTCTGGCGCCGCCTGGAGCAGGAAACGGGAATCGACATCGATGGCAATCTCACCCAACACCTCGGGCGGAACATCGTCATATTCGATTATCCCCCCCACCCGTTGCATATCCCATTTGCCCTGACGATCGTGTTCGAGATTGACGACCCGCAGTCCGTCCGGGTCGCGCTCGATGCCTTGCTCAGTTCCTGGGGCGACTATCTCGATGACCGCGCGAAACGAAAAGGCACCACGCTGGTGCGCGTCCAGGTCCGAAAGGACCGCGATGACATCTGGTTTCTGATGGCAGGCATACCAGGTCCCGCATTGAAGGTGACGGACCGTTACATCGTGATCAGTTGGTCGCCACAGGCGCTTCGCGAAGCGCTCGCGTTCATCGAGCCCGCATCCACCCCGCTCGCGACGACGCCGTGATTCGCTGGGGAGCGAGCGTCCGAGAGCCCCCGAGCGCCTTTGGGCATTGTTCCTGGCTGCCGGAAGGCAGCCCCCCGCTCAGGGCAATCGCAAGAATGGCGGATGTAGCGGCCGACCCCCGTGTCGGCCGTAGAACACCAACGGTTTCCGACGGCCGACACGGAGGTCGGCCGCTACACGAGCGAGCAAACCGCTGCAAAGACCACCGCCCGGCCATTCTTGCGATTGCCCTGCCCCCCCGCTCGTTGCGGCAAGGCCCGAGAAGATCGACCGAGCGGGAGCGCAGGCCTGGCCGTGTCCCGCAGCCCATTGACTTCCGTCGGATTCTGTGTTAAATATAGTACTCACAATGCGTTGGCAGCACGCCTTCGGGGGGAGAAAAGCTCCGCACACTCATCGTCGGTATGGCAGCGACGACCAGAGGAGAAGATGCCGTGTCCAAGCAATCGTCCTCATCTCTAGGTGGATTGGCTGGCTCAGCTTTTGGGCTCGTGGTGACACTCGGCATCATCGGCGCGCCGTTGTACCTGGCCTATCTCCAGGCAGACCAGCGAGCGCTCGATGCAGCCGTCGACGACAACGTCGAATCGGTTCGCCGGACTGTACTGCATCTCGACGAGCGAATCGGGGTGATGGCCGACGCCTATGCCGCCCTCGGCGACGAGGCCAAACCTCAGGATCCCAAGGCTCCCGGCTTTCGCGCCAAGCTCGATGCGCAGCTTGCCAAGAATGACGAGCTGCTTAAGGAAGCCAAAGACAATGTGCGAGCGTTGCGCGACGTACGGCGTGGCGGCGTTCTCGGCGGCGCCCACCTGAGCGTTCGCCGCATCGGGGCGATTTTCTCTCTCGCCACCGGAAAAATCCACAACAACCGGGCGGCCATCGAGGACCAATTCGCCAGCGTGCTGCGGCGACAGGCCGCCGAGCGTGTCGACTCACTCGCCGCCTTCGAGCGAGGCGTGAAACTCGCGGGACTTCGCAAGCCCACGGCAGGCCTTGCGAAACTCCAATCGCGAGAAGCGGAACTCGACGCCTCGATTCAGGAATTGGAAGCCGAAGCTTCCCGTCAGCGATCGCTTCTCGCGGCCAGGAAAACGACGTTGGCCGCGGCCGATGCCGCCGCTCGCGATGCTCGCCGTCAGCTTGCCGCCCTCGATCAGGACACGCTTACCCCGTCACAGTACCAAACCGCCTACATGGCGACCGCCTCAAACGCCCGCAAGGCCGAGGCACAGGCCATGGCGCTACAGAACGGCAGTCTCGATAACGCCGATTCGTTCCTTGACGCGACCAACGAAGGTGGTGAGATAACCATCGGTATCCGCGACCTCGGGTTTCAGTTGGCACGATTGGAGCAACAGATTGCCGCCAGGCAACAAATGAAAGCGGCCAACAGTGAGCAGCAGGCCGCCCTCCGTGATCGGCAGAACGGCCTGGACGACCTCCAACGGCACGCGTCCAACGCAGGCGCAGCCCTGAATACTGAACTCCAGGACCTTCTGCGCGAAGCGGATCGACACACCGCGGTGGCCGACGCGGCCCGTGACAAGGCACTCGCCGCGTTCGATCGCGCCGCGCAAGAAATCGCGAAGGCCATCCACGCGGCTTCCGACGGCAGGCGTAAGGCCGGTGACTCCCTCCGCGAATTGGGAGACGCCACCGACGAGTGCCTCACGCACCTCAGCCGGGACCAAGACACCGAAGGCGGGCTGCATTGCCTCGCCGCCAACATCGCCTACGAGCACGCCCTCACGCTCTTGTGCCGCAACAACGCCCTTCAAGCCAAACAGCAGACCCAGGCCTTCTTCGCCAAGATGCTCGGCGAGGAACCGCCACGCGTCGAGGAACTGGCGGCGGAACGCCGTGCCGCGGCCGACGAACAACTCAATGCAGCGGTTTCGTCTTATGCCAAGGCCCGTGACATGATCCGCGCGACCAACCTCAAGGCCGCCGACGGCACGACCATCAGCGGCGCCAATCTCCTGTGGCAGATCGATGTCGGCACTGCCTCGGTTCGGCTCCTCCAAGCGAACCTTGCCGACAACCCGGGGCAGCGGACTACGGCGCTCGATGAGGCGCATCAGTTGCTCCAAACAGCGGCTGAAGACCGCGAGCAGAGCCCCCTCCTGACGCCCGCCGTCGAGACTATCCAGTACCTTCAACGGACGGCAGCGGCGCGCTGACGCCTTTACTGTTCCCCCCCGCCCGAATTCAACCGATTCCGTCGTTTAGCCGC
>JAUVGW010000345.1 GCA_030593565.1 Phycisphaerae bacterium
CGGAACCCTTGCGCCACAATTCGCGCGCCGTCGCCGACGTCAGTTGGGGCTCCGCCGTTTCGTCGGCCGGCAGACTCGTCCACGCGGCCGCCCACACCAGAACGCACGTCATGGCGATGTGTTGTCGTTTGACCATGGTCAACATGGATCCTCCGTTCGTTTTCCCAAGGTGGCGTTCTTTCACAACCGCCGGTTTCGAGGATTCAGGGTTCGAGGGTCGCACGGCCATCATCCGCCAGCCGTCCCATCACGCTCGTTCGGACTCCCTCTCCGGTCACGCTTAAACGTCGCGATGCAGTAATCCACCGGTTTTCGATTTTCGACGTTTCGATTTTCGACGTTTTCCGCCTTTGGCCCCCATCCGTTTCCGAACGTCACCGTTTCTCGGACCTAACGGCGGAGGCTGTCTTGGTCCGCCTCATCCCCGTCGGGCGCCGGATCGTGGCAGCACTTCGCGTCAAGCCGCGCGGACCCATTCCGAATTTACCAACGACGCGGACGCGGGCCGCCGACGAAACGCCAACCTTGGTGCCAGCGCCACGGACCTGGGATGGACGACTCAACGATGTGTCCATCCGCCCCGAGCACCGATACCGACACCGGGCACCCTTATTATAGGTTTCCCAATCCTGATGGTTCCACCATTCTCGGGCCTTCGAATCGCCCACATCGATTCATCGGATCAGCCCCATACCCTACTTGACGTACGGCTCGTCCTCCGGCCGGCCCGGCTCGGATCCTTCCTTATGCTTCACGAGACGGACCATGTTTCCGGTCTCGCAGAACTGGACTTCATCCAGATAGGCGCGCATCAACATGATGCCCCGGCCGTGCGGTCGATCGATAAAATCCGGCTCTGTTGGATCTGGAATTGCGTGGGGTTTGAATCCGTTGCCCTCGTCCCGGACCTCGATCACGATTCGCTCCGGCGTGACCTCATATCGAACAGAAATGTGCTTCTTTGGATCGAGTTTGTTGCCGTGACGAATGGCGTTGACGATCGCTTCCTCGAGGGCGAGCTTGATGGCGAATACCGCGTTCTCGCAGTAGCCGCACCGCGCCGCTTCTTCCAGGATCGCTTGTTCGGGCTGCTTGACGGCCGCCAGATCGGTTGGGACGATGATTTCCTTCAACGCCTTAAACCTGTCTTCGTTCGCGGTTGTCACGGCTCGCGACCGTTGTCCGCCACGGCCGAACCACTCCATTGGCTTACCAGCCCGTGGCGAAACTGTGCCACCGGCGCCTCGCCGGTGGTGTTCCCGGGGAGCATCGGCGTCTCGCCGGTATGCCCGGTCGGCGCCGGCGTTTCCGAACCGCTGTTTTTCCTTCTACCACGGGCTGTTACGCGCCCTCGCGACGATCTGCTGCCGGCTCGTCGCCGAGCGCGCCCGACCTAGAAACCCACCCTCGCCTTGTCAACCGACGGATGGATGTCAAACACTCTGTTCAATCTCGTAATCTTGAACACCTCGAAGATCTGAGGATTGATGTCGCTCAGCCTCAGCCGGCCGTCTTTCTCCTCTAACTGCTTCTTCAACGTGACCAGCATCCCGAGCGCGGCGCTCGACAGGTGCTCCACATTCTTGAAGCTCAGAAGCAGCTTCCCGGTTGTGGTCGCCTCGACGAGTTTCGATAACTCCTCCTGGATCTCCAGGATACACAGTTCATCCAGAATCTTGCGGTCCGAAAACTCGACAACCGACACATCGCCGAATGCGTTCACCTTCAATCGTTCAGGCTGAGCCGCCATGGTCTCACTCCAACTCCCCCATCATCGGATGTTTCTATCGAAGACACCGGGATTCTAGCGGCTCGCTCCTTCACCGCCAAGCCGACATCCCGGTATGAAACCACCGTCGGGTCCGCAGACCAGACAGTTCGTATCCACGTTACGAATCCACACGTTGGATTCTATGGCTTTTAACGCTTGCCGGTGCCACAGGCGAGCGTGAGGCCGCCGCCTGGATTCGGTCACACCCAACCATGAACTGCTATAAACGTGGCATTTCGATTTTCGGTTTTCGGCTTTCGATTTTCTCCTCAATCGCCCATCGCCACCTGTGCCGTCGGCGCATGTCGCTGTTGCCACGCCAGTAGCGAAACCAACGCCCACAAGCAGAAGTTGTGGTCCGCACGGCCCGTCACATGTTCGCCGAGCGTCTCCAATGCCCCGTCGCGGCTCAGCACCGTTCCGAAGAAGCATCGGTCATCTCGGATCAGTTCCTCAACCATCGGCCTCAAGGGCCCCCGCAGCCACGGGCCGACCGGCACCTCGAACCCCTTCTTGGGGCGATTGTGCAATATAGGCGGCAGATCATCCTTATACGACTCGATCAGCATGTACTTCTTCTTCCAGCCGTGTAACTTCCAACGCCAATCCAGCGGAAACACGAGGTCCAGTACACGATAGTCCAGAAACGGCGAGCGAACCTCCAATCCGTGCGCCATCGACATCAGGTCGACCTTCGTGAGCATGTCGTCGGGCAACGAAAGCCGCCATTCCGTCCGCAGGTGGTGATTCAGGTCGTTCTCCGCCTTGGGCTCGCCGCGATGCCGCCACAACAAGGTCACGATGTTGTCAAGGACGGCCTCAAACCGGTTGGGATCGTGCATCAGCCGAGCGAATGTCCGGTCATCCGATGTCCGCATCCAGTTTGCATAGCGATGCGGCAAGCGTCGATCGAGCGACCGGATCGCCCGTTTTAGCTGGCTGACCATGCCGCCGATCCTGCGCTCGCGCTTCGCCGGCAACTGCTCGATCAGCCAGCGCGTCGGGCGATACAGGGGAGTTTCGGCGAACCACCCGCACATTCGGGCCAATCGCGCCGCCGCATAGCGGTTGTAGCCGGCGAATAACTCGTCCGCGCCGTCACCACTGAGCGCCACTGTCACGTGCTCGCGCGTCAGTCGGCTCAACAGGTACGTCGGCAGCGCCGAGCTATCCGCGAACGGCTCTCCAATATGGTCCTGCACAGTGGGGATAATCTCCCGCACCTCGTCGATCGACAGCGGCAGCACGGTGTGGTCCGTGCCGTGCATATCCGCGACGGCCTGAGCATACCTGCTTTCATCATAGAACGGGTCGTCGGGAAACCCCACCGAAAACGTCTTCACCCGATCGCCCGCCACCTTGGCAGCCGCCGCCGTCACAATCGCCGAGTCGATGCCGCCGGAAAGAAACACGCCGACCGGCACATCGGCCGACAGCCGCACCTTGACAGCGTCCGCGAACGTCTCGCGGAGTTGCTGGCAAGCTTCCTGGAAGCTGCCGGGGGTATCCGCGCCGGCCGATGCCCTGCTCGTGTCACCTAGCGAGGATCCTGGATCGGGCACCCATTGCTCCACAACAACCTCGTTTTCTCGATAGTGGAGTAGATGGCCCGGTCGGAGCTTCCGAACCTGATGGAAAATCGTCCGCGGCGCGGCGATGAAGCCCAACGTCAGAAGCTGCATCACCGCCATCGGATCGATGGCGACATCCGCGACCGCCGGTCGAATCGCCGCCATCTCAGACGCGAACGCAAGGCCCTTCTCGCCGAACGGTGCGTACAGCAGCGGCTTGACGCCTGTCCGGTCGCGTGCCAGCGACAGCGTCCGCGTCGGCGCATGCCACAGGGCGAACGCAAACATACCGTTCAACCTCGGCAGGAACGACAATCGAGGATCCCGCCGGCACAATTCCAGCAGCACCTCCGTGTCGCCGGTCGATTTGAAGGACGCCCCCGCCGCGTGCAACTCGTCGCGCAGTTCCCGGTAGTTATAGATCTCCCCGTTGTAGATCAGCGTGACCGAGCCGTCGTCCGACCGCATTGGCTGATGGGCAGCCTCGGTCAGGTCCAGCACCTTCAGCCGGGCATGCGCAAAGGCCAACCCCCGAGCCGGATCGGTCCACGTGCCCGTGCCGTCCGGTCCGCGATGCCGAATCTTCGCAAGCATCCCGTCGAGGACCGACGGCTCGAACAGCCCGGCGTGACGAATGTATCCCGCAATGCCGCACATTGGCGACCGATGATAGAGCCCTCATCGATCAGGGTCTAGGGTTCAGGGTGAAGGGTGAAGAATGACCGGCGTTCACTCCATGTGTTCATCCTTCCGCCTTCATCCTTCCCTAACCCCTAAACCCTAACCCCCTGAACCCTTTGGTTGCGGTCGAAGGTCGCCTTGGGTACCGTGCGTTGGAAACGCCTCCTCCACTGCGGAAAGTGGTTTCGTAACTGCGACGAATCAACCGCGAGGAATCATGAAGATACTGCACGTGGTTCAGTCTTTGGATCCCGCCTGGGGCGGCATCGCGCGCGTGCTGCCCGTGCTGGCGTCGCAATTGGCAGCCGCCGGCGAGGAGTGCCGCATCGCGACGCTGCACGGCGATCGATTCGGCAACGCCCCGGACATTCCCGGCGTCGAGGTGCTGCGCTTTGCACCTCGCAAGAACAGCAGGCTGGGAAAATCGCCGGATTTCAACCGGCAAGTCCCGGCCCTGGTTCGCGAGGCGGACGTCGTCCACCTGCACGGCCTATGGGCCGACCAAAACCGAACGGCCTGCGCCGCCGCCCGCAAGCTCGGCCGGCCCTACATCATGACGCCCCACAGCCACATGATGCCGTGGGCCTGGCAACGAAGCTGGTGGAAGAAACGCCCGATCGGCTGGTTGTTCGAGCACCGTAATCTGCGCGAGGCCGCCTGTCTGCATGCGCTGGCGGACGGAGAAGCCGACCCCATCCGCGCACTGGGCTTCAACGACCGCATCAAGGTCATCCCGAACGGCGTGACCATCGACGACTACGCCGACCTGCCGCCGGCCGACGACCTCGTCGGGCGATTCCCCGAACTCGCAGACCGCCGGTGGCTGTTGTTCCTCGGCCGAATCCACCCCCAAAAAGGCATCGTCCAGATGATGCAGGCCTGCTTCGACGTGCTGGCCTCGGCCCGCGATTGGCACCTGATCGTCGCCGGCCCCGACGAGGTCGGCCTGCAAAGCATGCTCGAAGCCGCTATCACGCGCAAAGGCCTGACCGGCCGCATCACCTTCACCGGCATGATGCCGCGCCGCGATGTTCTCGCCGCCTTCGGCCGGGCGAAGTTGCTATTACAGCCCAGCATGAGCGAAGGCCTCAGCATGTCGATCATCGAGGCCATGGCCTGCGGCCTGCCCGTGCTGATCTCGACCGCCTGCAACATGCCGGAAGTCGCCACGCAAGACGCCGGCCGCGTTGTGGCGTCCGCCCGCCGGCCCATCGCCAAGGCCCTCCGCGAAATGATCGCGATGGACGTCGGCGCGCTCGCCGGGATGGGCGGTCGCGGCCGCGACCTGGTCCGCGCCCGATTCGACTGGCGGGAACTGATCCCACAGTATAGACAGATGTATGCGGATGTAGCGGGACGATAGGTCACCTCGTTGACGCACAGAAAAAGGGGAGCGGCTCAATTGGCACTGCGGCGGTTCAGTGGCCGTCTTGGGGGAAGAACGAATGTAGCGTCGGGCCCCCCGGGCCCACGTAAGCGGGGAGGAAAACCACAATAAATGACCTCGGCCCCGGGGGGGCGACGCGAAAACACGCCGCACAGACC
>JAUVGW010000396.1 GCA_030593565.1 Phycisphaerae bacterium
CGATCCGGCTAGCGGACAGGAGATTTTCGTAGTACGCGTCGACGTCTGACCGGGGCGGTTGCCGGGTCCGTCGCCGCCAATCCCGCCGCCCGCGCTGCGTCTTCACCGAACGCCAGCACGATGAATCCCGATCCTGATTCCATCCGGATCAACAGGCTTCGTCCCTTCTCCTCGCCTTCCACGACGGTGATCTCGCCGGACGAGCGGACGGCCACCGGCAAGGGATCGCCGCCGCACTGCGACAAGGCGGCCAGCCCGTCACATACGCTGACGTCTCCTTCGAATGGCTCGACTTGGCCGCTTCTAAGCACAGCGGCCGGGCCATGAACTAGCCCATGCCACCCCGATTGAACACGTGCCCTCCCTCCGCCAGCGCCGGCGTTTGGGGCTCGGATGGCCCGTGGGAGTCGGGGTTGTTGGGTGCGATCCGTGGGCATACGACTGCGTGTGCCGCGAGTTGGTCGGCGCGGCAGACGATGGTGGGTATGATGTGCCGCGGATGAAACGCGAATCGACGACGAGGCCGGCGCTTTGCTGTTTGGCCTTTACGGACCGCTGCCAATGAACACTGAAGACATACCGGCGAGTGACAAGGTGCTGGCGGCAGAAGCCCGTCGCCGCCGGGTCTTCAAGCGGACGGTCTGGTTCATCGTTCTTTGTTGGGTGGGGCTGCTGGGCGTGCGGCTGTGGTGGGGCTACGTGGCCGACCGACGGCTCCAGGCGGAGATTGATCGCTGCCATGCCGCCGGCGAGCCGATTCTGGTCGAGGACTTCCAGCGGACGACGATCATCCCGAACGACGAGAACGCTGCGGTGGCGTATCAGGATGCCTACGCGGCCATGGTTCGGGAACTGAAGATCGAGACAACGATCTCCTTCGACGACATTTTGAGCGATCCGCGCGTTTGTGAGGCGTACCCGGACGACGTGCGGGCGTACATCGAGGCGAACGCCGAGGCCCTGCGGCTCATGAGGCATGCCCGGAGGCTATCGAAGGTGGACTGGGGCACGCGGTTTACCAGCCCGATGATGAACGCGATTTGCCCGATGCTCACGCCACAGCGCGAATTGTCCAAGCTCGCCCGAACCTCGGCGACGTTCCATGCTGACGACGGCAACCACGCGGAGGCCATCGAGACCATACTGGACCTGGATGCGATGGCCGTGAAGTTGAGTCCACGCGGAGATGCGGTCCTCATCACTCACCTTGTGGGAGTCGCCATAGAGGCCGTCGCGGCGGGGACATTGGAGGAGATCACGCCGACATTGGTCACGGCAGATGCGAAGTTGGCCGTGGAGATGCCCGCGAATCCTGTGACAGTCGGCAAGGTCACTAGGCTCATTCGCCTACTCACAAACGAGGACGCCATTCGAGTAAGCGCTCGCGAGGCGTTCTATGCGGAACGAGCCTCGCTGCTGGATTTGTCGTCATTCATGTGCCAGGGAACATGGGTCATCGGAGGTGTCGGGAGTACGACGGTCTCCGCACGCTTGCTCCGCCCGATGTTCGTACTGGATGGTGCTCGATCGATACGCCTGATGACACGGGACGCCGACGCGATGTGTGAGTCGAACTGGCCGGCGGCACAACTCGTGAGCGTCGATGATGACGAACTCGTGCCCACGACCCTTGTGAACTTGCAGGCGCGCCCCGTGACTTGCCTGTTCATGTCGTCCTTCGGGCGGGCCATTGAACTGCATTTTCGCACATTGGCCATGCGGCGCATGGCGGCGGTGGCGCTGGCGATTCGGCTGTACGAATTGGATCACGGGCGGCGGCCGGCATCGCTTGAAGATCTGGTGCCGGACTACATCGAAGTGCTGCCGGTGGACCCGTTCGCGGCCGATGAGCGGACCTTTGGATATCTGCCCGACATCGCGTCGCCAATCCTGTACAGCGTTAATTCGAACGGGATCGATGAAGGCGGGGAATACGTCGCCGGGCCGGACGGCAGAATCGATATGGATCAGAAAGATCTCCCCTATTTCCTCAATAGTGATCGGCCGCGCAGGCCGCTGAAGCTGGTCTCTGATGAGTAAGGATCGCTGCAATTTCGTGCGACGTGCGCCGCTTCCACATCATAGTTCGGTGTATCCTGGATGCTATTGCAGGCTGTAATACACGAGGGCCAGAAAGCCAGCGGCGAGCGGTATGCCGACGATGGTTGTGAAGACGGCGAGGAACCACAGGATGGCGATCTTCGCCGTCGTCCCACGGACCTTCGTGTTGCCGCCGAGCATCCGTCTGATCAGGCGCTGTGTCTCGACGAACATCACGCCCAGTAGCGTGATGAAGCCACACCCGGCCGACAGATACATGATCGCGTCCAACATGCCATACGTGGCTCTCCCGCCGATGTAGCCCGCGATCACGAACAGCACGATTATGAACATCCACGCCAAGGGCGCGCAGGTGTAGAACGTGAGCACGGCCGCCCGATGGAGCGTCTCCGCCGAGACGTCCGGGCGATACGGCGCGTAGTGAGGTACCGCCGTGGTCAGCACGATGCACGCGATGATGCTGATGTTGATGACGGCCGCGAAGATCCATTCTTCCGGCGTGACGACCGTCAGCCCCGAAATCGACCATAGCAGCGTGAGGATCAGGATCGGCAGATAGGCGTGCAGCATGGTCATGCGTCGGAAGCTGCGGGCATGGCCTTCATCGACGGGGCGGCTAATCTCGAAACAGAACTGCTCATTCTTGAAGATGACCATCCAGACGGTCTTCCAGTAGGCTCTGAACGTGCCTTCCTTGTCGCGGTAGACCCACGGGATTTGCGTCTGACGCTGCCGAATGGCCTGGATGTCGTAGCCGCATTCGGGGCAGCGGTTGCTTGTCAGGCTTCGGAGGTTGTAGCCGCACTTGGGGCAGAACAGGTCGTCCTCGATGGCGGCGGCGGCTGAGTCGGGGATGAAGGGCGAGGCGGCCGCCGTGGTTGTTCCGGTTTCAGGCGAAGGCGTAGTTGATGGTGTCGGCTCGTCTGCGAACATGGAGGCATCCAGAATTCGGCTGTGATCTGGTCGGGACGAAGATATGTTATCGGAAAGTCGACGTGTTTGCAGGGGGCAGAACCGGCTCGTGTCGAGCCGGCACCGGGGCGACACGCCCCGGCTCTGATAGCGACACGCCCCGGCTCTGATGCCAGTGGGCGCGTTATTGCAGCTTGCCCTTGCCGAAGAACTTGGGCGGTTCCCTTAGTGTGTAGACCTGCGTTTCGTCCGCGATGGCTTTTCTGATGTGCTTGGGGAGTTGGTACATGCCGAGCAGGCCCGTGCCGTCGAGTGCGCGGAGGGTGCCGGTGGTCATTTCCGCGAGGCGGGCGTCGATGGCTTCGGGGTCGGGTCGCGCGTCGATGGGGCGGGCGGAGCCGAGGGCGACGCCCCACGGGGCGGCGTATGAGGGCACGTAGGTCGTCAGCGATTTGACGTGGTCGAAGACCGCCCGCAGGGTACTGACGAGGCGGGCGTGCATGGCTAGTTCGACAGGCGCGACGGGGCCTGCCTGAAGGACGAAGACGCCATTATCCGCGAGGACGCCACGGGCCTGCTCGAAGTATTCCTTCGTGAACAGCTTGAAAGACGGGCCGTCCTCGATGGGGTCGGACAGGTCGGAGATGATGACGTCCCACGCGGTGTCGGTTTCGTCAAGGTATTTTAACGCGTCGTCGATGACGAGTTCGAGTCGTGGATCGTCGAAGCAGCCCTTGTGCATCTCGGGCATGTGCTCGCGGCAGGCGTCGACGACTTCGCCGTCGATGTCGATCATGACGGCCCGCTGGACCGACTTCCATCGCAGGACCTCGCGGGCGGTCGCGCCTTCGCCGCCGCCGAGGATCAACACGTTCTTCGGCGAGCCGTGCGCTAGCATGGCGGGTTGGACGAGCGGTTCGTGGTATAGGAATTCGTCGCCCGTGCAGGACTGCCATTTGCCGTCTAGGACGAGCGCCTTGCCGTATGCACCGGTCTCGACGATGTACATTTCCTGGAAGGCGGTTTTTTTGTATGCCAGGACGTTGGTGATGCCGTGCGCGTAGATGTCCCAGGGCGTGATGTACTCGTTCATCCAGAAATCAGCGCGCAATTCAGAACCCGGCATGGTAGGCCTCCCGGAAGGTGATGGCTATGCGATTGCTTCTTCAGCGCCGGCGGCGACCGGCTGCGGTTCCGCGATGGGTTTGGCGGCCTCGGCGCCGCGGGTCAGTTTAGTGAGCGAATGGCGGCCGGCTTGAAACGCCTTCAACAGATGGGCGCAGGCCTTCTCGGCGTTTGCCCGGTCGCCACACGTGAAGACATCGGCGGCGACGTAGCCGTATTCGGGCCAGGTGTGAATCGACACGTGGGATTCCGAGATCAGGCCTAGCGCTGTGATACCTTGCGGATGAAACTGGTGCGAGACCTCATGTAGCAACGTGGCGGAGCCTTCGTTCACGGCGTTACGCAGCGCGTCCGTGACGAAGGCTTCGTCATCGAG
>JAUVGW010000110.1 GCA_030593565.1 Phycisphaerae bacterium
TGCAGGTAAAGGCCCGGAACTGGGGGGGCGGGGAAACGGCCTATTGCTCGCACGCAAGCCGAGCGACGCGCGCCATCAACCCGGGTGCGCCGGGGGTCAGCAACATCGCCAGCGAGACGATGGATCTGACGATCAGCCTCAACGGGAATCCGCCCGATACCGATTTCGTAATCCAGTGTGCCGTGTCAGCGGATCCGTCGTGGGAGGAGGCCTATGTTGACGCCGCGGGTTTGCCCAGCGGCTCGGAGGTCTGGCAAACCGGCGAGCAATGGGGCACGGTCACTGTGCAGGGGCTAATGCCGGAGACCTCATACAGCTTCGCGGTGAAGGCCCGCAATCGCGACGGTGTCGAGACCGATTTCGGCCCGATTGCCGGGGGACAAACTGGTGCGAGCGTCGAATGCGCTTTGCAGGGTGACGTCAATAACGACGGCGTACTGGACGGTCTGGACGTCGTTGCGTATGTTCGAGTCAAGATGGGTGCGCCCGGGGGAGGTGACGTCGAGGTCTGCGCGGATTACGGCACGGGGTCGGTTGAGTCCGACACGGCGGCGTTCGTGGCCGACCTGCTGGGCGGATGAATCGCCGTCTGGTCCGGTGCGCGGCCCACGGTTTGGTGCCGATCCCAATAGTTGTGGTACCGCCGTCTCTGTGCTACCTGGATCAATGGGATAGGCTCTCAGGTGTACAGGCGACCGGCCTCGGCAGCCATCACTTCAAGGTTTCAAGCCACTGACGGTTGTCTGCGTCGAGGGCTCGGTCAGCCTCGAGGTGTTCGAGTATGGCCTTCAGTTCAACGTTGAGGGAATCACGTTCTTCCTTCGCCGATGGCCCGCCCGCTTCGAGCGCGTCAGCCAGGAACTTGATCGACTTGGCCAACAATGCTCTGCTGTAGGGATTCTTCGAGTCTCCGACGAAGTCGCGAGTTTGACGGAGCGCTTCCTGGAGCAGGCCCAGGCCTTCGGCTTGGCGGCCGGCCTCGACATGCAGTAACGCAAGGTCCCGTCCGATCCTGATGAGCGCCGCGGGATTGGATCGCGTCTGTTTTTCGATGATCTCCTTTGCATCTTCCAGCGCGAATTTTGCCATGCCGAAACGCTTTTGAAGCGTGTGGACACAACCCATTTGGTGCATGGCAAGACCGCCTTGCGTCGATGCGTGCTTGCGATGTGTCTCGGCCACCCTCAACGCCTCCTCACAGTACCGCTCGGCTTCTGCAAGCTCTCCCAGCCTCCTGTGTACTCGGCTCAACCGAAGCAGCATGGGGAACGCTTCCAGGGCCTGCTCGCCGTGTACTTTTTTCGCCTTTTGCAGGGCTTCCGTCAGGACGCGATCGGCATCCTGAAAGCGGCCATTCTCCAGATAGAGTGTTCCCAGCTTCAGAAGCCGACGGGAAACGACGTCCTTTGAGCTCCCGGTGCCCTGCCGATCCCACGCGCAGATACGCTCGAACGCCGCGATCGCGTCATCCAACATCCGTCGTCGCTGATAGGCCGTGGCGAGGCGATCCAGGTGCGCGGTTGCGGACTCGACTTCGCCTTGATCGTGAAGGGACACTGCCTGATCAAACGCCTGTCGGAGCACCTGGATCGCGTCGGCCTGCCGCCCGGCGTCTAGGTAGGCGACGCCCAGCTTGACCTTTCGGCCGACCAGGCCGGCGTCGAGCTTGCCCGACTGCGACGCGTCCCGAGACACACACTTCTCCAAAAGGAGAATTGCATCGTCGGCCCTATCGCGCCGAAGGTACGCTTCCGCCAGGTTCATCTCCTCCGTGACCGTATAGGGGTGATCCGGACCGATGGCGGCGTTAAACGCGGCGAGTGCCTGCCGGCGTAGCGGGATAACTTCTTCATCATTCACGCCGAGCCGTTCGTATAGCCAGGCGATGTTGCTCAGCGAGACCGCGGTGTCTTTGTGTTCGGGCCCGAGCAGGGTTCGCCGAATGACGAGCGACCGCAATTTGGCGGCCAGTGCTCTCCTCGGCTCCCGGGTGTAGACCTGCACCGTACCGAGGTTGTCCAACGCTTCCGCCGTTTCTGCCGTCTCGCCGACGGTCGCGTTGAAAATACTGACCGCAAGGCGGAGATGCTCGGCGGCTCGGTTGATCTTCTTGACGTCGTATCCTTCCCGGAAGGCCTTGTTGAGATGCAGCCAGCCCAGACGGTCGAGGACCAGCGCGGTCTGCGGATGATATCGGCCCCGAGCACCTTCCGTGACGGCCAGGGCGCGAGTCAGTGACGCTTCGGCGACGCCGTGGGCCTCCAACTCCGTCTGCGCGGCGCCCAGGATGCGCAAGCCTCGGCCCACGTCGGCGTGATCCTCCCCCAAGATGCGCTCGAACGTTTCGAGGGCGCCTTTTGCCGAAGCCACCGCCTCGCTGTAGCGGCCCTGTTCCAGGTCGTCATCGGCCCGCTGGATCAAGGCGTCCGCCTCGGTGAGGCGCTGACGATCGGCATCCGATGCCGAGGTGAATCTCGTCATGGTGGCGGCTTCGATCGCGGCGGTGATCGTCTCGTGATGCTGGGATCCCAGGATGGACCGGCGCTTGTCCCTCGCCATGATGGCATCCCTGGCCGCGGCGGCGTAGTCCACCTTCTGACGCGCCTGGACGGCTTGCGCGAGGAGACCCTGGCAGGCTTCGATCTCCTTCAATTGGGCCTCGGTCAGCGACTTGCCGTCGGATGATTTGTATGGAACCGTCACGAGCGGCGTCTTTGCTGCCTCGGCGACTCTCTCCTCGTGCGTCGGCTGTGTTGTCGGTCGGGTCGTCTGGCCCCTGGCGGGCACAGTAAGGCAGATCAACATCGCCATGATCGCCGCAACCAGACTGTGGCACCGGCGTCCCACCTGTGTTCTGCCTACCCTGTGGCACCGGCCCCCTGGGGCCGACGTGAAATGCCGCGGGGCTCTTCCGCGCATACGTCGGCCACGGGGGGCCGACGCCACCTTCCGATGCGCCGGTCTGCCCCTTGGCAGACACATACCATGGTGTGCTTCGCGGCCCGCGAAGATTCTCAACATCAGTTGCGCAGAAACATGGAATTGACTTTGGGCTGCCAACCCCCGCTCCGGTCCATTCGACACGACAATGCTCCTGGCTGGTGACACCATGTGAAAGTCTGATAGGGCGGCGACCCTCGCCGCGTGCATGGAAACGGGCCGCGAGCAGTCATCCTACTCGCGACCCGTTGTTGATTCAATCGTTTCGAGCGCACCGCTCCAGCTCTCGCGGGCGACACGGAAACTACATGTTGTCACAGGCCATTTGCTGGGCCTTTTATTAGCGACGTCGGCGAAGCAACAGACCACCACCAAGCAGCAGCAGGCTCATTGTTGCCGGTTCAGGTGTGTTTGGCGCGCCGGGTGTTCCCGGGTTGCGTGCTGAGCCTTCGGTCACGATCCAAGTGCCGACGCCGTCGGGGAATAGCTGCAACGCGAGTTCAGGGTCGCCAACACCTGGATCCGGATGGTCAGCAACGCCGATATCCGGGAACGTCATGCCATCGGCCGGGCCACCTACACCGTCGAACGTACCTTCGTATGCGAGCAGATCCTGAACCACGCCGCCCGATACCAACGCAACGCCGTCTGGCGCGCCGTTTTGGACGCCGTTCGTGGTCCAATCAATGATGTCCACGTTCGCAACTAGGGCAGACCCGACGACCAAAAAGCCATCCATCGGAACTGTACCGAGAGTACTTAGATCAACCGTCCTGTACGACGCACCGCCGTTTCCGTTGTAAAGGATGAGTTCCCAACCGGTGAGATCTTCCCCGCCGGTCCCGAAGAGTTCGACGAACTCCTGATCATCCGTGCCGTCATGATCGTAGTCCAACTCGTTGATCACGAGCGACGCGTTGGCCGTGGATGCGAAGACCGCCACCGCGGCAATGGCCAGAATTAGTTTCATTGCTTTCATGTTCTGCCTCCAGTGATTTGCTGTGTGCCGACCTTCCTTCCGGTCATGCACTACCCACGTGTGTACTAATGACGAGGGACGCCTCCCGCCCTCTCCTCGATAATGCTTCCAGTATGTAGCGTAACAGAATGCCCGCGCCATTGCAACCCTTATCGCAGTGTTAACGAAAACTTAAAGACCATGCGAAGCCGGGATTGCGTGGTAAACCCCGTCCCGCACGCGAGGAGCGGCTTTTTACAGGCGGCGACCGCGCTTGACGGTCCGTGCCAGGTGCTCGATTTCACGGATCAGGCGGCCCGCAACTGCCGATTTCACCCCAGCCGGCCATGGCTGCCATTTGCCGTCACGGACCAGCACTTCCACGGCTGCGCGGTCACAACCCACGTTCTCAGGCCCATTTAGAACGATCGCGTCGCAATTCTTGTGTGTCAGCTTTCGTTCGGCGTGGGCGCGGCCGTCGTGGTCCTCCATCGCGAAGGCGACCGTGATGCGATCACCCTTGATCCGCCCGCAGGCGGCGGCGATGTCTTCCGTCGGAACCAGCTCGACCGATTTCGACGCATGCTTCTTTGCAAGTTTCCGTATCGCTCTGCGCCTCGGCCGATAGTCACACACCGCCGCCGTAAAGACCGCGGCGTCGGCCTCCTTGAACGCTTCCTTCGTGGCCTTCGCCATTTCGGCGGCCGTTGTTACCGAGATCGTCGTCACCCGCCGGCTCCTGGGCGGTCTCAGCGCAACCGGGCCACTGATCAACGTGACGCGGTGCCCGGCGACCGCGGCCGCCTCGGCGATGGCGTAGCCCATCTTGCCCGACGACGGATTCGAGATGAACCGGACGCAATCGAAATACTCACGCGTCGGCCCCGCCGTGACCACGACGTGAAGGCGCGGCAGCTTGGATCTGATGGCCTTGTTGCGTCGCACGGCGCTCATGACGAATCCAAGCATGGCTGTGCGGTCGGTCCGCTATAGCGTCTTATGAAACCCCGTAGCGTCCGACCCCCGTGTCGGGCGACGAATACCAACCACTCTTGACGGCCGACAGGGGCGTCGGCCGCTACACCATTTCTTATGCTGCTCCAATGTTGACACGTTCCACAACGGGGCCTTTCCCCAGGCGACCGCCGGCCGGGAACAAAGGGGCCGGGGATCGCGTTGCCATCAGCCGCCGGCCACCGACCTTCATCCTGCAACCTTCATCCTTCAGCTTCACGTCCTCCCACTCGCGCCAGGTAGTACTCCCGTCTCGGTCACGGCCGAACGTCGCGATGCAGCAGCTTTCAGTTTTCGACTTTCGACTTTCGACTTTCGGCTTTCGGCTTTCGGCTTTCGACTTTCGATTTTCGATCTTCTCCCCAATCTCCACCCGTCAGTCTCCGCTTTCCTTGGGTGGCCTTCGAGATCGCAGGCAAAGTGTCTCACTTTGACGGAAACAAATCAAACGGATTGCGCCGCGACTGCGGCCGATAGGCAGCGCGAAAGGCAGTTGACATGGCGGAATCGCTGACTTCTAATACCAATGCAGCCGATGACCCGGGGTACGGATCATACCCCCAAGGGCGTTTAGCTCAGTTGGCTAGAGCGCCTGCTCGACATGCAGGAGGTCACAGGTTCAAGTCCTGTAACGCCCAGTCGGTCCGATCCGTTGACAACCCTTGTCAGCGGGTCTTTTCTCTTTTGTCAGCGTCACCACTTACGGCAATTCCGCCTTGCGCCAGTCTTGCCACGGCCTACTTGTGGTAAAAGAAAAAGAGCGGTTCGCAAACCCCGTTCCTGACCGTGACAACCACCGGCTCTGGCGCCGGTGCCACAGTTTTGCCACGGGCAGCTTGTCTACTCGTGAAAACCAGCGGGCGAGCCTCCAGTGGCACCCATCATTTGAGCTACGACAGAGCGCTAGTCGAAGCCATCGCTGATGAGCACCCCCCCCCTCTCACGCCTTCCTTTGCAGGCCAGGCATTGCTGAACGAAGGGCAGGACCTCGAGCCGCTTCCGTGGAATCGGCTTGCCACAGTCCTCGCACAAACCGTAGCTTCCTTCGTCGATGCGGCAGATGGCGGCCTCGATCTCGTCCAGTTGGGCCGCCTCGATCGCAAGAAGCCCCACTGCCAGTTCATCGCCGTATCCTTCGGATGCCCTGTCACTTACATCAGCCAAGCCCGTCACCTTCTCGGCCATCTGTGCCTGTGTGGACTGAACGAGAGATAGCAGGCGGCCACGCTGAGCCACCATCGCCTCGCGGAGTTGCTTCTGCATCTCCACGTCAACCAAAGGCTTCCTAGGCTTGGGAGGTTTCGCGGGTCTGGCGGGCTTCCGTGGAGTCTTCGTCGCGGCGGGTCGTGGTTTGACCGGCGGGGCCGCCTTCGCACCGGCCTTACGGCGTTTCTCCGGCGCCGATGCCTTCCTGGCGGCCGGCGCCTTCTTCTCGACCGTTGTTTTCTTGACGCCCGTGGCAGACTTCCGATCGGCTTTTGGTTTGGTCTTTGGTTTCGCCTTCTTCTTCACCGCGACCTTGGCAGCCGTATCGACTTTCGGTTTGGCTTTCTTCGCGGGCCCGCTCGCCTTGGATTTCGGAGAAGTTTGCTTTCGCGAAGGTGTGGAGGCTCGCGATTTGGACTTCTTCTTGACCTTACCAACCGATGGGGCCTTCCTTGAACCTGTCTTCTTGGGGATCGTCATGTCTTATTCGCAGTGTGGTGCCGGCCCGCTCGCCGCCGACGCCCCGGGGTTCGCGATGCCAAAGGCGTAACAGGATGCGATGCTCCGGTCCTCAAGTCAAGTCCGGATACCGGGGAACTGCGACTTTTCGCCGAATCCACCGCTGCCCGAACCGTTCCGTTGGGCTACCATGGATGGCTATCGGCTCTATTCCACGCCGGCTGCAGTGTCCAGACAGGCGGAACACTGACCAAGATTATAGTTCGCTAGAAGGAAGAAGGCCCGTGGCCTCAACCCACCGGGCCGTCATTTCGCCGGTCCGGGCGGCGGGATCCCATTCCGCCCCACCGCTCGTGTCGCGTCGTTGGAGGGCATGTATTGGCGCAGGGACTGGATTGGCAACTTGTCGGCACGATCGTCGGTGCCTTGTCCGCGCTGGTCGGCGTACCGCTGACGGCGATCGTGTTTTACCTGCGGACCATTCGCGAGGACCAACGGACCGTACAAGCGAACATGGCAGGGCGTGTGGATCGGATCGAGGCCGAGTGCCGACGGATCGAGGCCTCCGTGGATAAGATCGAACGAGAATACACACCCAGGGAGGAATGGCTCCGCGAAACGATGTTGGCACGCAGCCAACTCGGCCGCCTGACGGAATTGCTTGCACGGCTCCAGGCCGAGATGGAAACTTCCCGTGCCCTGGCCACACAATTCGCACGGGCAACCAACGCGATCATCCGCCTTGCGGACGGGCTGATTCAGCGCCTGGCGACACGGCCCTCCGCGCGGCGAGAAGCCGACGCGAAAACGAATCAGTGTGGTGTCTCAGGGATGTAACAACCCATGTGGAGGCCACAATTTGGCCCGCCGACTTGGCGAGCTCGCGTGCGACCGTCCCTATATGTCCGCCACCACCCTCAAGCAGTGTTCCTCAAGGCGCAACGCGTCAGATCCACATTGGCGGGGCTACCGCTTTTTCTTGGCGGCGGTCGGCGGCAGGATGGAATCCTTGGCGGCCTTGGCAATGCGGAACTTCACCACCTTCTTGGCCTTGATCCTGATCTTCTCGCCGGTAGCGGGATTTCGCCCCCACCGCGCCTTGCGCGCGACCAGCACCAACTTGCCCAGACCCGGAATAGTGAAGCCGTTCTTGGCCTCCTTGTATGCCGTCCCGGCGAGGCACTCGATAAACGCATTCACCTGGGCGCGGGTCATTTCGTTCTGCTCTGCGAGATGTCGGACCAGAGCGGTCTTGCTCATTGCCTTGGCCATGATGCCTCCTTGCGGTTAGCCCCCTCGACCCAATTCATTTGATAATCATCCACGATCGGGTACGCACATTAGCGAGTGTTGGCTGGCGGATCAATGGTTTTCTTTGCACAAAACCGCAAAAAAGTAGGTGTTTGCAGGCGCCGGATCATGGGCAACGATGAACGATGAAGGGTCCGTGACAGTTTCGGCGTTCCTGTTTGCCCCCCTCCGCCGGCCGGGGACACGTACCGAGGTCTCCTCTCGGCCATTCCCGAGCAGCCGACCCGCTTGACGACCGCGACACCCGCACATTACGCTCTGGTCCGCGGACTACCCGCCGCCAAACTGCACGCGAATTAATCTCAACCTCGTCGGGAAACCCACATGAGCGTCACACTGGTGCATAAGACCGAAGTGCCGGGCGTCGCGGTGAAGCGCGGCAAAGTCCGCGACCTCTACGACCTTGGCGACCGTCTTCTGATCGTCGCCACTGACCGAATCAGCGCATTCGACTGCGTGCTGCCGGACGCGATTCCGCACAAGGGACGCGTCCTGACCGCACTGTCGAAATTTTGGTTCGAGCGGTTCGCGCATCACTGCCCACACCACCTGATTTCTGTCATCGAAACACAGACGCCGGCGGGCTTCGAGTGCATCGGCGACCAACTCCGAGGTCGAGCCATGCTGTGCCGCAAAGCCGACGTCGTGCCGATAGAGTGCGTCGCCAGGGGGTATCTTGCCGGCAGCGGATGGAAGGAATACCAAGCCGACGGCACGGTCTGCGGCATTCGGCTTCCAGCCGACCTGACGCTGTGCTCGCCGTTGCCTGAGCCCATCTTCACGCCCGCCACCAAGGCGGAGACGGGGCATGACGAAAACGTTTCGTTCGACACCGCCTGCGATCTGGTTGGTCGTGACGTCATGACCGAGTTACGCGGCAAGACCTTGAAGCTGTATTCCGAAGCGGCCGACTACGCCCGGTCGCGCGGCATCATCCTCGCCGACACGAAGTTTGAGTTCGGCCGCACGGACGACGGCTTGATCCTGATCGACGAAGTCTTGACGCCCGATTCCAGCCGATTCTGGCCGGCCGACAAGTACGAGGCGGGCCGCGACCAGGAGAGCTTCGACAAGCAGTTCGTTCGGAATCACCTTCAAGCGATGTGCGACCGTGGCGATTGGGACAAGACCGACCCCGCGCCAAGCCTGCCGCCGGACGTGATCGAGGCGACCAGTTCGCGATACATCGAGGCTTTCGAACGGCTGACCGGCCAAAAATGGCAGGTGTAAGCGACGCCGCATTCGGCGCCGCAGCCCGCCGAATCTGTCATGCACGCCTCACTACGCACACACCCCGCGACGGGGCCGCTATTTGGATGGCCCGATCGCGGGGTGCGTGATGATGCCAAGTGATCCGCCGTCGGAAGCGATTACTTCTCTTCAGTGGGTTTGGCCTCCTTGATGGTCTCGGCCTTGGTTGCCTTGGTGGGCACCTTGTCAGCGGGCTTGGCTGCGTCGGTGCTCGCCTTCTTCGCACAGCAGGGCTTCTTGCAGCCCGGCGGGCACTTGCCAGCCGCCTTCGGGCAGCACTTGCCCGCGCAGGTCGCAGAGTCGCCGGTCTGCTCCGAACACCCGACGGTCGACAGCGTGAAACCAAGGACCAGCACGGCCATACAGAGACACTTGGCAAGCGTCCCGACAAAACTACGGTTCTTCATGGTGTCGTTTCCTTTCTTCGAGAAACTAAACAGAGGCCGTCGTGCCGTGTCTTGGCGTAGCCCGGCAACGACGTGGAAGCCGCCTCGAATCCTGTTCGCTTCCGGTTCCAAACATTCAGCATTGCCCCCCCAAGGGTGAGCGGCGTGCCATTGTAGCGTTGCCGGGCGGTTCGCCAACCCGAATCCGGCTTTCTTGCCCAAAATCAGGCCTCACGCGACGAGATGCCCTTGCAGCGACAAGGCCTCTCCACGCTGACGTAAGCTCTGCTTCTACAGGGACTTCCAAGATGCATCCACGGGATCGCGTCGAGGTCCCCGCCTTCTCCACGGCTGAATAACCTGCGGTAGTTCCCGTCCGGTCCGAAAACGCGGCTGTCTGTCAGGAAAGGGCGATCAAGTCCCACTTCTACCAACTCGATACCTCATTAGGTTGTTAAATTAGGGGGATTAGATAAAATGCGCGGACAGGATGGAATGGACGAACGATCGGCTGTCCTCGAGGCACTCGACAACGCTTCGCAACCGGGGTGGCGTGTGAAAACCATTTTCACGACAGGTGAGGTAGCTGAAGTCTGCAAGATCAGCCAGCAGACGGTGATCCGCTGTTTCGACAGCGGCCAGCTCAAGGGCTTTCGTGTCCCGGCCTCGAAGTTCCGGAGGATTCCGCGCGACGCCCTGATCGAGTTCATGAAGGCCAACGGCATTCCGCTCGAAAACCTCGGGTCGGGCAAGACGCGCGTCGTGATCGTCGACGACGATCCTGCCATCGTCGAGATGCTGGAAGACCTGCTGACGCGCGACGGGCGTTTCGAGGTGAAGTCGGCGGCAAACGGCTTTGATGCCGGTGCGATCGTGCAGGAATTCAAGCCCGACATCCTGCTCCTCGACTACATGTTGCCCGACATCAACGGCAATGTCGTGTGCCGGCGCATCCGCAAGGACCCGAAGCTGAACCATATCAAGATCATCATTGTGTCCGGCGCCGTTTCCGAAGCCGAAATCGGAGACCTCCGCAAAGCGGGCGCGGACGATTTCATCAAGAAGCCGTTCGACATCGACAAACTCGTGTCCCGCATGGTCGAACTGCTCAAGGCGTAGGCCGCGTCGGTCGGCTCGGCCGGTTTCGATGTTCGCGTGGGGAGGGGCCGTCTTGTCAGCCGTGGCGTCTGAGTCAATCCCGTCGCAGCAGGTGGAGCGGATTCTCGCTCAACTGGATACGCTGCCGCCTCTCGCGCCGGTCGCCACGCGGATTCTGGCGCTCGCCGACGATTCTAAGTCGGGTGCCAAGCAGATCGTCACCTTGATAGAAAGTGATCCTTCGCTGACCGCGCGGATGTTATCGGTGCTGCGCCGGGCGGAGCACGGCGTGCGCGACGAGGCCATCAGTGTTGAAAATGCCGTCCTGATGCTGGGCTTCGAGACGGTTCGCCAGTTGACGCTCGCCGTCAAGGTGATGGAGGTGTTCGGCCAGACCGGTCAGCCGGACACCGACGACGGCTTCGACCGTCTGGAGTTTTGGAAGCACTGCCTGGCCGTTGCGTGTGCGGCAAGACATATCGCCGCAAGGATTCAATCCGACGTCCGGCCGGAGGAAGCCTTCGTTCTTGGATTGCTGCATGACATCGGCAAGGTCGCGCTCCACACCACCATGCCTAAAAGCTTCGCGAAGATCCTTCGCGCCTGCGACCGGACGCATGCGGACATCGCGGATGCCGAGCGTGCCGTCCTCGGCATCGATCATGCCGTGATCGGTCGCCGGTTGGCGGAACGCTGGGGGCTGCCATCGCGCTTAGCGGAGTGCATCTGGCTGCACCACCATGGGCCGGAGGGATTGCCTGCATCGGTGGCCGCGGGCAACCACGTCCAGATCGTGCAATTGGCGGACACGCTGGTCCGCGAGCACCGGATTGGTTTCTCGGGCAACCGCCGCGTAACGATTCCATCTTGCGAGCTTGCAAAACACCTGAGCCTGCCGGAGCCCGAGCGGCTGGCCATTGTGGAATCGCTGGCGGAGGAGATCGAGGCGCGCGCCGCATGGATCGGTGCCGAGCAGATCACCAGCGCGGACGTCTACCTGAAGGCCCTGCTGCGTTCGACAGACGAACTAACGCAGGCCAACGCCGCGCTGGCTGATCAGAACAAGCGTTTGGGGCGCAAGGCGGAATACTTCGCCGCGCTCGGGTGGCTGAACCAGTCGATCTCGCCCACGGCGTCTGTCCGCGAGGTCTGCGGGATTGCAGCCGAGACGCTGCGCCGCGCATTGTCGGTTGGGGCCGTCGCGGTCTTCGTGACCAGCCAGGACCGGCGGTGGGCCAACGTCGGCTTCTCCGACGGCATCGTTTCCGACGACGTTCTGGAGCGTCCGTCCGACGCGCCGGACCTCGACACCGATATCGCCGCGGCGGTTCAGGCCGCAATTGCCGGCACGTGGCTCGCGCCTGCCGGGCCGGCGGTGGACGGTGTTGTCGGTCGATATCTCGACAGGCCTGCGGGTGGCCCTCCACTGTTATCAGGTGAGATTTTTTCGTCTAGCGAAGAAAACTGTGGCACCGGCGCCAAAGCCGGTGGGTCACGGGCGGGACGCCCGTGCCACAGTTTGGCTGCGGACAGAAGCCGCGCCAGGTGGTTGATGCCGCTGATGCGCAAGCGGCGGTGGGTGGCGGGGGCTGTCATCGCGGCGGACGAGAACGCAGTCCGGCGTCTTCGCGATGAGGCGGCCGAACTCGAAGCGATCGGCGCCGCCGTGGCGCTGGCCGTCTCGCACGCCCTGGTCCGCACGGCCGCCGTGACGTTGAGCGACGAATTGGCCGAGGCAAATCGACGCTGGTCTACAACACAGGCGGAACGGTTGCGAGCGGGGGCGCTCGAGACGATCGTCGCCATGGCCGCCGGTGCCGCGCACGAATTGAACAATCCGTTGGCGGTCATCTCGGGCCAGGCTCAATTGCTTCGCGCCCGCGCCGGAGAATCGGACGTCGCAGAAGCCTTGGGCGCGATTTCCCAAAAAGCCGCCGAATGCAGCGAAATCGTCACCGAGTTGATGGAATTCGCCCGTCCGGGTCCTCCTTCGCCCGAACAGATCGAGCTGAAGGACCTGCTCGGTTCGCTGAAGACAGAACTGATCTCCGCTCGATTATTGGATGCCGACGCGCTATCGGTCGATGTCCAGTCCGATACGCCGCCTGTCGTCTTCGACCGCCGACAGTTGACCGAATTGTTCCGGGAGCTGATCCGGAATGGAGTCGAGGCGACCGATCCCCCCACGCGTCGTTTGACCGTCAAGGCCGCGCCTGATCTGACCGAAGAAGCCGTTGTCCTGGTCGTTACGGATAACGGCTGTGGTATGACATCGGAGGTCGTGACTCGTGCGATGGATCCTTTCTTCTCCATGCGTCCCGCCGGACGGGGCCGCGGGCTCGGGCTTGCCCGAGTTCACCGTTGGCTTCAACAGGGAGACGCCACGATCAGAATCGAGAGCGAACCCGGGGAAGGAACCACCATCGAATTGCACCTGCCGGCGGCACGCCGATCCAACACATGACGGTCCGAGCATGGGGCGAGAGTGAACCGTCACAAATGGGGGAAATCCAGTATTAGTATGTCGGCATCGGGTAAAACCGTTATGACGGATCGATGATTTCCGGGCCGGGCGGGTCGTGTAGGCCTCTCTCTCTCCTCCCCTCGCTCTCGCGGCTGAAGCGCCCCGCCGGCCATTTTGGAAACCTCGCGGCGGAATTGGGAAAGAAGACAGGCGAACAACACGGAAAAGGGAAGGAAGGAAGCAGGGATGGCGTCAGACAAAATGCGAATCCTGATCGTTGCGGAAGACCATGACACGATTGCAGAATTGACCGCTGCGCTCGTGACTAATACCGAGGCCGATCTTGCGATCACAGGCTCGGTCCAGGAAGCCGGATCGATGGCCGCGCCCGACGCGTTCGACCTCATTCTGGCCGCCGATCGGCTGCCAGACGGCTCGGGGCTTGCCCTTCTGGACGGCCCGATATTCGGCGACACACCGCTTGTCATGCTCGACAGGGAGCTCGATGCGGATCGAGTACTCGCCGCACTCCGCGCCGGCGCCTTGGACGTTTTCGCGGCACCCTTCACAACCGATTCCATCACCCGCATCATCACGCGGGCGGTCCGGACGAGGCGGGAGAACCGCCGCCGACAAAACCGCATGAACCGGTCGCGCCGTCTTTCATCGCGCCTCATTCGGGATCGCCGTGAACTCCGACAGCGCGTCGACCTGATCTGCCGCGACCTCGTCGGGGCATATCGCCGCCTTGCGGAGAAGGCGGTCGCCTGCCAGGACGGCGGATCTATCGGCGAGGTGGATCACACGTTCGATGCCTTCGGTCGCAACGCACACATCGAATGAGGACCAACATCGAGTAGACGCTCCCACCGTCACATTGGCCGCGCCGAGTAGACTGTGGCACTGGCGTCTCGCCGGTGGAATCACCGGCGAGACGCCGGTGCCACATGACCGTGACCGCTTGTGCGAGAATTCTTTCTCGCACCCCCTTCCGCGGGAATCCATTCCCGCAGCCTGCCAAAACGGATGGGATGCAGGATAGGAATCATGCCAGCGAGCCGGGCGGTCCTCCGCCCTGTCTGCCGACTGAGAGCGGGGACGAGAAAGGAATCTCGTCCCAGCCGATACCGTCACAGCCGAATATCGGGCCCAACCTCGTCACGGGAGTTGTGACGAAACACATCATCGTTGCCTCGGTGCAACGCCTCCAACGTCGCTCGTTGGACGCTTGGCTTCGCGAGCTCGTCGGATCTGCTTTGCCAGACAAGGCTTAGAAATCGCCTGATAACTTCCAGCACGTCACGCTCTTCAGGGCATACGCCTTGCACTATTTCCTTCCTGCCGGGAAAGCGCATCTCCGCGCAGCCCGGCTGACGGCTCAGCCTCCGATTCGACACGCCGATCGCGTTCGACGGCGCCGGGCCAGGCTGCTACCGGGGGGGAGGATTGGGGACGTGGCGCTGTGGGGTTCACCCATTTTGGAAGGTCGCGTGGGTTTCCATGCCGGCTACCAGTGCGATTGGCCGCTTCGGGTTTGCCATGACCGCTGTCATGCTGACGGCTCGGCATCGACGCACGGCCATCCCGCTGTCTCTCAAGCGTCCAATACCGATCCGACCATCGTCCCGCCTGCGTACTACATCGAACTCCGCGCCCTCGCCATTCGCGAGGAGGAGATCGAGGCGTCGGGTTCTCACTGTGATCGAAATGAATCCACCCAACGCGCGCCACTGCGACCATGGCCGTTTCGGTGGCCCGATTCGGAGGCATCCGACGCTGCCGCTTCCGCCGAGGTTCCTCCGCAAGATCAGCCGAAGGGCCGCTTCCTGGATATCTATGCATAACAGGACAAGCGCTGGAAGGCGCCTTTCGAGCCGCAGGCATTGGTCCGCGCGGTCGTTCATCAATGCGGTTGGATGCCCCACCCTTTCTGAAAGAAATACCGTAGCGGCCGACGCCCCTGTCGGCCGTCAAAGATGGTCGGTTCTCAGCGACGTGGATTCCCACCCTTTGCTTCGCAAAAGATGGGGCACACATTCTGAAATCTACGCACAATCGTAACGCATATCCCTCCCACGGCAGGAAGACCGGCTCGAGACGAGCCGGCTCACTGAGGGTCCATGACACAATCGGCGGCGGGGTGCCACTGGCAGCTTGCCTGCCAGTGTCCGTGTAGGGCGCTATCTGTTGAGGCACTGGCGGACAAGCCGCCAGTGGCACCCGTTGGACCCTTCGGAGCAATGCCGCCTAAAC
>JAUVGW010000280.1 GCA_030593565.1 Phycisphaerae bacterium
CTCGATCTCCTTGGCGACGGTGACGCCGTCCTTGGTCACCGTGGGGGAGCCGAAGGACTTCTCGAGCACGACGTTCCGGCCGCAAGGGCCGAGGGTGACCTTCACGGCCTTCGCGAGCTGGCTGACGCCGCTACGAATGGCCTCGCGGGCCTCCATATCGAATGTGATGTTCTTTGCTGCCATGATCTATATCTCCGCTGTTCTCTTGATTGCCTTGTTGTTGGGTTGCCATAGCGGGACATCCAAGCCATCGGGGGTGCGGCGGTGTTGGCGCTCGCGGCCGGAATTCGATGTCCACATGTGTCTTTGCCGTTCCTCGATAGCGCCCGGAGGCGGACATCCCTATTCCGCCTGGACGGTGGCGTCAATACCTTCAGGGCTCCTCGTCGTTCATTCCGGCGTAAGGTTCATCCTGCCAAACGCTACCCTGTTCTTTGACCTGCAACTCGACGGTCTCGACCGATTCGGTGTTGAGGAAGATGACGTCGTCGACGACTGAGTCGTCATCGAAAGTCGAGACGCGAACCTCGATGCGAAAACCACTGTCGCCGATCGTGTTGTAGGCGAGCGGATGCACATGGAGCGCGTCTTCGTTTCCAGGAAACGTAATGACGAGTCTGGCGGCAGGTCCGAACTTGATTGCCTCGTCGAGTGCGGCTTTGAAGAGCTGCGTATCCATCAGGAATCGCCTTTTCAGGTTGCCTGTCGCGGGACCTAGTTTAGGATGGCCAGGATGTCCGACTCCTCCATGATGATGTATTCATCGCCGTCGATCTTGATTTCGGTCCCGGCATAGCTGGTGAACAGCACCTCGTCGCCCTTGGCGACCTGGAGCTTGCCGCGTTCGCCGGTGTCGAGGAGTTTGCCATCGCCGACGGCCTGGATGCGGCCACGCTTGGGCTTCTCCTTGGCCGATTCCGGCAGGACAATGCCGCCGGCCGTCATGGCCTCGGCCTCAATCCGTTTGATGAGGACCTTGTCACCCAGGGGGCGAATCTTCGTCTTGATAACCGCCATCGCGAGACTCCTTCAGCTACTTGCTGTCTCTAAGTTCCCAGTTCGTTTTACCGTTGTTGAATCCCCGCTGGCTCACCCCCGTAGGCTCGCCATTGCCGGGATTCAGTTCATTCCGTTCGGACCGGCCCATCCGATCCGGTGTGTCTGTCGAATGGCCTTGAGCACCATCGGCGCGAGCAGGTCGGCGCTCGCTTCCGCCTGCACGACGCTGAAAACATCCAACGCCAAGGCCTCTTGAAGGAGGCGTTGATCGGCTCGACCGCACACGAGCAGGCACGGCAAGTCGATGCCGAGCTGCCGGATGCTCCGCAATAAATCCAACCCACCCGCTACGGGCAGGTCGTGGTCCACCACGGCGGCGTGCATCCGTCCGGAGACGGCGATGTCGATCGTCTCCGTATCCGTGTGAGACCAGTGCAAATCCACGGGGTGGACTGACAGCGACTCGACCAAGTGCGCCGACCACGGCGCTCGCGTAGCGTGGGCGATTAACAAATTGACCCGATTCGTACCGTTGGTCATCATTTCCGACCGCCCACATACGTCATCCGACGGCGCGCACACCGCGCTGTCCAGCTAAAAGCAATGCCCATGCCAGATGAATGGGGATGGCAGCACGAAGGGATGGCCCCGGTAATTCCCTGTAGGAGCGTGAGTTACGCCGCGTGGTCCGACGAAATCCCCCGTGGCGGGCGGGGATGGCGATCGCCGGAATGGCAGGCCGGTAGTTCAAGACGCCAGCCCGACTGTCAATTTGGCACGCACGCCAGGCCCGCGCCGATAGTATGACCCGACGCCGCTGAAATCCACCGGCGCCTTGCCGGTGAGATCACAGGCGGGATGGGCTTCGTGACAGTTTCGGCGGCCAGTGTTCTGTTTAGCCGCGACCCGCAGGGGAGCGCGTAGAGGCCGCGCTTCACCGCCGTCTTTCGATTAATGGCTACAACAACTGCTACAGCCCGTGCCTGGTCCGGCTGCCGCCGTCCTTCGCTCCGTCAAAACGTAAGCAATAAACTGACCAGCATCGTCGCGCCCCCGGCCAGCAGCAGCAGGCGATACCAATTCGCATCCCAATACATCTTGATGATCCAGGTTGCGACCAGTTGCGGCAGGATGCTCAGGAACAGCCACTTCCCCGGCAGCGTCATGACGAGCGACCAGGATGTCGGGAACCCTCCGGCAACAAGGTTCGGCAACGCCACCGCCGCGAACAACAGCAAAAAGCCGACGGCGGCCAGCCCTCGATCGATCTTTGCTTTGCGGAAAAGCCAGCGCATCGACGGCGACTTCTCGATCGCCCTCCGCCGGGCCTCCGCGATCGTGAATGGCGTCCCACACTCCGGGCAGCGCCGCGACGTCAGTCCAGTGAGAAGGTAATCACAAACGGGACAAAGATGCGCCGGCCACCCAGGCACCGGATACCGATTCGCCTGGCGATCCGCGCGTGCCGCGGCCTCGTCATCTGCCGAGGTCTCCGGTTGCATCGGTATCAACTCGATGGGCGGGGGCTTTCCCCCATTATCATCCCCGCCCGGGTCGGTCGATCGGCTCGGCGATTCATCCTGGACCGTCATCACAAACACATTCTACACGAGTCAGCCCGTTCTTCTGCTGGTATCCGTTCACAGGGGCTTAACTGATCTGTGGCACAGGCGTCTCGCCTGTGTTTGCCACACCGCCGAGACGGCGGTGCCACAGTAATGTCCGCCTTTTTCGAGCATATACTGCAAAACCCCGTGAACAGTTACTTCTGTTGCCCCCCCACGATCGATACGGCCATCACACAAATGGGGATCCCGTGTGGCGACCAGGGCCGAGGACGGCCCGGCTCACTTTCACCCCTCAGATCACGTGTCACGGAGTACTAAAAAAACGACACGGCCGCACTGAGCAAAATCGAGATAAAGCCCATTGCGAACAGGATCTGCGACCACGGCGGGTCCCAATAGGCCTTGACGATCCACGCCCCGAGCATCAGGAGGGCTGCAAAGACGATCATCGTCGTGGTGCTGGCCCCGGCCTGCCACGAAAATGGTCCCGATGCCCACCCGGCCACGAAACCGGGCAGCGCCATCGCAGCCAGAACCAGAAGCAAGCCAACCCAACCGCTGTGGCGCTCGAGCGCGGCCGCCCGGTATAGCCGGCGCATCGCGGGCGTGTTTGCGACGGCATGATTCCGTGCCTCGGGCAAGGTGAAATGCTCCCCGCATTCCGGGCAACGACGACTCTTCAGCCCGGTTAGGTTGTAGTCACACGTGGGGCACAGATGCAGCGGTGATTCCGGAATGGGTGGCTCCGGCACGGCGGGACCCGCCCACGCGCCGTCGCTCCCGCGGACGACATAGCGAGGTGTGTCGATTCGGGGGGAATGCTCCAACTCGATGGACTCGGCGCCCGCCTCCGTTTCGTCCGGATCGGGCTCGCGGTCATCGTTATTCGGCTGCTCCGCGCTCATCAGTCCAGCCCATACTCGCGCCACCGCCCCTCTACCAGTCGCTCGACCTCCGCGCTCATCGCCAGCGAGACAGGCCAGTCTCGCACGACCCCTTCACCCTTGATCTTCCGCGTCGCGTCAATGCAGACCTTGCTTCCGGCTCCCCAATACGGCGCCGCATGGTCCAGCACGTCGAGCGGCCCGTCTACGATGGCCGTGTCGCGTCGCGGATCGACGTTGCCGCCTACCGCGAACATCACCTGCTGCTCGTCGTGGACGTTCACGTCCTCGTCGACGACGATGATGAACTTGCTGAACATCATCTGGCCCGCGCCCCAGATGGTGCTCGCCACCTTCCGCGCCTGTAGCGGATATTCCTTCCGTATCTTCACGAAGCAAATATTGTGGAATGCGCCCCATTGCGGCAGGTGATAGTCGATCAACTCGGGAATGACCATTTGCAGCATCGGCAGGAACAATCGCTCCGTCGCCTTGCCCAGGTAGTAGTCTTCCATCGGTGGCGGGCCGACGATCGTCGTCGGGTAGATCGGCGATTTTCGGTGCGTGATCGCTGTTATCCGAAGCGTCGCACACGGCTGGGCCAATGTGTAGAAGCCGGTGTGGTCCCCGAACGGCCCCTCGCGAGCCGTTTCTGCCGCATTCACCCAACCCTCGATCACAATCTCCGCATTGGCCGGCACATCTAACGGGACCGTCTTCGCCGGCACGATCGGAATGCCGCCCTCATTGAGAATCCCCGCGAATAGCAGCTCGCTCACACCCGGTGGCAGCGGGCAGGTCGCCGCGTATGGCAGGACGCTTTCGCCCCCCAGCACGATCGCCACCGGCATGTCCTTGCCTTGCTCCGCCCACATGCGGTGATGTCGTGCCCCGTCATGGTGGACGTGACTGTGGTATATCGCGGACCGGGATCCTGTCACTTGAATGCGGTACATCCCCAGATTAGGCTCGGACCCGTCGGGCGCTGTCGTCAGGATACCGCCGAGCGTGATGTACCGCCCGACGTTGCCCGAGCCCCCGACCCAGCGAGCCGGCTCGTCTCGAGCCGGTCTTCCGCGAGCCGGCTCGTCTCGAGCCGGTCTTCCGGTTGGGGCGTCCTCGCCCTGACCCACACCTCCCGCCGAGGCCGCGGCGTTCAACCGGCGCCCACCAACGATCACGTCCGCGTCTTCCCCGCCGTCATGGGGCCAGCACTTGATGATCGGTAGCGACAGCAGATCGGCGTCCTCTGTATGGACGACCTCCTGGCAGGCGCCGCGTTTCACACGCTTCGGCGCATAGCCCGCGAGCTTCGTCAGTTCCTGCAGCATCTTCATCTTGTCCGCCAGGCTCGCCGGCGCTTCGGGTTTGAGCAGCTTCCGAATCCGCTGGGCCACCTCCTCGAAATCGCCGCAGCCCAGCGCGATCTGCATCCGTGCGTAGCTACCGTACAGGTTGATCGCCAGCGGAACATCGCTCCCCCTGACGTGATCGAAGATCAACCCATAGCCGCCCAATCCGCCGTGGATCGGGTCGGTATTCGGCGCACCCGCCGGCCCCTCCGGGCAGGGCGTCTTGCTCATTCGGTTCGCGATTTCGGAGACTTCCAGGATCGGATCGACCTCAACGCCGATCCGACGAATCTGGCCGGCCGATTCCAACGCCGCGATGAATGACGGCAGATCTGGATAACCCACCTCGATCTCCTTGTCCGTGTTCGGTTGTCATCGGGTTACACTATAGCGATTCACGTTTGGGTGTGCCCCATCCTTTGCGAAGCAAAGGGTGGGAATCAACACTATCACGGCGGGGTGGCACGGACAAGGATCGCCCGTGAGGAGGCTGCGATTCGACCGAACCGGTTTCAAGGGCGACCCTTGTCCGTGCCACAGGGTCCATGACAGATTCGGCGGAATGCTTCAGTGCCGCGAGATGTAGCGCCAGCCCCTCGTACATGTATAGCGTCCAGACGGGGTGGCATACAACCGGGGTGGCATGGGTTAGCGGAGCCGCGCTAAGCGGCGGAGCTTACCCGTGGGCAACGAACCTCGAGATGTTCCCACGGGTAACGAGTGGGGCACCCTGGAGGGGTGCCCCACTCGTTACCCATGCCACCCCAGCTAAACAGAGCACTGGCCACCTAATCTGTCATGGACCCCGTGCCACATCCCGACAGATGCTCCAGAAGCCATCTTCCGCGCCGCCAGCTACAATGATACCAGACGGCTATGCTGTCTTGGGAGGCGATGAAAACGGCACGCCGCGAGGCCCCGGAACCGCCGCGTCACATTGGAGCGAATCACATGGGAACGGACTCGAACCGGCTCGACATCATCTTCACCGCCGCCCACCCCGACGACCTCGAGATCACATGTGGCGGAGCCATCGCCAAGCTCGTCAAGCTCGGTCATCGGGTCGGCATGATTCACATGACCGACGGTGAGCCCACGCCGCTCGGAACCCCCGAGAAACGCAGGCAGGAACTACTCGCCGCCGCCGACATCCTGGGCGTTGCCGTGTGCGAAGTCCTGGGCCTGCCGAATCGCGTCCTCATGGACGGCCCCGAAGCCCGCTATGCCCTGGCGACGGTCCTGCGCAAGTATCGCCCAACCATTCTCGTCGGGATCGCGGGGCGGACCGTCGCGGCATCGCCCGACCATTATCAGGCACAGCTCATCACCGAGGCCGCGCGCTTCTATTCCCAGCTCACCAAATGGAACGACCGATTCGACGGGACCGAGCCGCACCGCGTCGACCACCTCATCTTGCGACCTGCGCCGATGGCCGCGGAGCGACCGGCGATGCCCGCCCAATTCGTGATGGACATCAGCGACACGATCGACCAGAAACTGGCCGCGATACGGTGTTACGAATCTCAGTTTCCCCCGGAGAGATTCGAACGCCTCGAACACTATGTTCGCTCGGTAGGGGGGGCGGAAGGTGCCGCGTGCGGGTACCGTTATGGTGAACTGTATGCCGTCCCCCGCCCAATCGGCGTACAAGACATGACATCTCCGTTTGGGGCGTGGCCGGTGCCCGCCTCGATCGAGCGCCCACAGGTGTGACGGTGATGCGGGCATGGCGGAGCACCGCCGTGCCCTGCGACGGAGGGACTACTTGACGTTTATGCTTCGGCCCTTACGGCGCTTACGCGAGATCATGTTCCGACCGCCCGGTGTTCTCATACGGGCACGGAACCCCTGCTTTCGGAGCCGCTTGCGCTTGCTGATGCGATGCGGATAATGCACGAAATAACCTTTCTCCAATCGTCGGTGTCGGGCTACTGATGCTGAGCCCCACAGTGTACATGCCCTCATGTAGTCCTGCAAGCCCCAAAAAATAGGTTCTTCACGGATTATCGGGGAGTGTCGAAGCCCCGGCAGGGGCGTAAGAAGAAAGCCCACGGCGCGAGCCGTGGGGCTCTGGCGTGCGCGAACCGGCGAGCCCCGAAGGGGCGAAAGAGGAGGTCGGGTGATATCTTTCGCCCCGCTG
>JAUVGW010000265.1 GCA_030593565.1 Phycisphaerae bacterium
GTTAGCGCGGGGTCTTCTTGGAGAGACCGTTGGTCTTCGGACCCACTCGCTTACGCTCGGGGCTCTGATCCGGTACCCGATGCAGGGGGTGTCACGCGCTACTTCGCTGTTTCGCGAGCCGCCTGAACTGTCATGGACCCATTTGGTACTGTCGGCAGCGATTCGCGCGCGGGCGCGTCGTTCCGGCACGGGGATGCTGCCGGCTGCCCGGACTGGAGGCATCGCGAGACGGGGGTATGATGCTTCGAGTTGACTCGTTCGTGGTGAGTGTTGGATCGACCACACATGTATGAGACAGACCAATCACCGTTGCTGGATCGGTTTCTTGCTGAGGGACCTGCGGCGGTGGTGGATCTGGGGGCTGGTCTTGGGCTTCACACGGGTTATCTGCTCGCCCGGGGGTGCGCGGTGAGGGCGGTCGACGTCTCGCCGACGGCGTCTCTGTTGGAGGTCGCGAGGACGGTTCCGGAGCGATGCCGAGTCGTCGTCTGCGACATTGCCCGCCTGCCGTTCGCCGATGGGTCGGTGGAGGCTATCTGGGCATCCCACTGCCTGGAGCATACGGCCGATCCGTTGTCGGTGCTGGCGGAATGGCGGCGCGCGTTACGTCGTGGAGGGGTGTTGGGAGTGGCGGTGCCGCCGTTCAAGACCCAAGTCGTCGGGCGGCATGTTCACATAGGCTGGACGGTGGGGCAGTTGATGGTGACGCTGTTTCGCGTCGGTTTCGAGGTTCGGTGTGGCGCTTTTACGCGGCATCTTTACAACATCTGCGCGATTGTCCGGCGAGCGGAGCATGTCCCGGACCTGCGGCCCAATGATGAAATCCTGTGCCGGCACCACGACCAGTTCCCGCCGTCTGTCGAGGCGGAGATTTTGCGGAATCGTCGGCTGAACCCGTTTGGGGAAACGATCAGTTTTTTCGAGGGCGACATCGAGCGGCTGGGGTGGTGATGGCGTGCGTGTGGATCGCGGCTCAAGTGCCGGATGGTTCGATGGCGGGCCGCGGCACGAGCCTGAATACGATGACATGTTGTGGAGAATCCTGGTCGAGCGAGCAGCCCGCCGCACTCGCCGGCAGGACGTAATTGACGCGTCGCGTGATTTCTTTGTTCGGGGTCTCCGCATCCGCGGCCATGACGTCGACAAACGCGCGGATGTCTCGCGGATCGAGTTGGTCGAGGATCTCCTTGGGGCCGGCGACCTCGATGCTACGGCGAAACTGAGTGTCGGGATTTGCAACGGCGGCGAAGTGCTTCTCGACCTCGTCCGGGATGGAGAACGTGATTTGCACGGGTCCCTTGATCTGCTTGTCGCGGCGGTCTTGCACGACGCCCGTGAGTGTGACTGTCGACGGGATGATACGAATGCCGAGTGTCGCATCCGCGGCGAGGTTGAGGATCAAGGGCACCTCCCGGAAGCTGGTCTGGGTGTGGCCCTTGGTAGCTTCTCGCACGGCATCGGCCGCGTCCGGCCGGATGACGGGCTCGCTCAGGAATCGTTCCTTCGCGGATCGCGGCAGGTAAACGGACACTGTCTCGGGGGAGCAGGTTGCATTGACCTGTAGGTCGCCGAAGTCGGGTTCAACGGCCACATCCGAGACCACCTCGTAGTCGTCGATGATGACCTTGACAGTCCTTGGTCTGACATCCTTGATGCTGACTCGCGCCTCGCTGATTTCCTTGATCTTCCTGAGAATGTCGTCGATCGCGGAGATGGACTGCGGCTTCGTGCCGGAAGGCCTGTCGTCGATCTTGGCTTGGAATACGGTCTTGGACTTGATGAGTTTCTCGAAGGCGTTGAGTTGGCCGCGACGGCCGGCCATCTCGACGTTCAAGGTGATCTGGTGAGCCTGATTGTCAATCGCCGCGTATCGATCGGGACTGTTGCTGACGACCTGGACGGTAACGGGGAAGTCCTGGACCTCGCGGACGTACTGGTCCGCCACGAACCAGATCAGGAGGGTCGTGACGATGATCACGAGGGCATTTTTGGCATTGTCCCATATCTTCTTACGTTTCATGGCTGAATGTGATCCATCGCTGTCAGGCCAACAGTACAGCGCAAAGTCCTTCCGTCACCCCCGTTGGGGGCTGCGGATTGCGTGATCGTTTCCCCAGGGCTCGCTGCGCTTCGCCCTGGGCTTTATTCCGTCGCCGCTCCGCGGCTGAAATCCCGTGAACAAGGCAACTTTGCGCTGTACCGCTACGCATCCTCGTTTACGTTTTCAGGCGGTCGCCCCAGTTCGTCCTTGAGCAACTGCTTGAGCGTCTCGGCCGTGAGGAAACGGCGCATCTTGCCCTTGTCGACGACGCTGATGATGCCGGTCTCCTCGCTGATGACGACGATGACGGCATCGGAATCCTCGGAGAGGCCGATCGCGGCGCGATGCCTGGAACCGAGGGAAGGGTCGACGTTACCCGATTCGGTCAGGGGAAACTGGACGGCAGCGGCGGCGATTCGTCCCTGGGAGATGATGACGCCCATGTCGTGGAGGGCGGAACCGGGCCAGAAGATGGTCGTGAGCAGTTCCTTGGTGACTTCGGAGTCGAGCTTGCAGCCGCCTTCGATGAGGGCGCCGAATTCGGTGTCGCGTTCAAACGCGATTAGTGCTCCGATCTTGTTCTTGGAGAGGTAGGCCGCCGTATCGACCACGGCATCGATGGATCGGTCCATTTGTCTGACGGATTCGATGATCCACGAAGCGGCGCCGAGCCGGATGAGTGCGCGTCGAAGCTCCGGTTGGAACGCGACGAGAGCGATAAGAAACATCGCACCGACGAAGTAGGGCGCCAGGACTGTAATACGTTCCAAGTCGAGAACGTTGGCGAGCAAATAAACGACCAGGGTGCCGCCAATGAGTAGGAACGTGAAGCCTCGCAGGAGGCGTGCCCCGCGCGTGCCGCGCAGGAAGCGCATGGTTGCGAAGACCGCGAATCCGATGATCAGGAGTTCGATCAGGTCGGTCCATTCGCGGCGCTCGAGGATTTCTCGTAGTGCCTCGAGTATTTTCATGACGTCTCGGTCCCGTCCGGCGTGGTCGGCTCGCGGCGTTTCCTTCGAGGCGAGCCTGTTGCCGTGGTCGGGATAGCATACATGTTGTACGGTTGACTGTCAGCCATTTGTCTTCCAATTGAATCGGTAACGGGAGCGTTCCAGCGGGAGTCGATTGGGTGAGCCCTGCTGGATCGTACGCGACAGATCAGGCGGGCTGCGACACTTGATGTAGCGTCGGCCCCCTGTGGCCGACGTATCCACGGAGGACCTTCTCAGCACTTCACGTCGGCCACGGGGGGCCGACGCTACATCATGAACCGGCGTGGGGACTGGCCGATCGGCGTGCGGTTGGCTATGCTGAGGCCTCGGGGGGGGGCTGCATTGCGTGAGCCTCGGGCGGCCTGGATGTGTGGCCTTCGACCTTCGAGATGAAAGGAATGGGGTTTCATGAGTTCGTTGTCGGTGTACGTCACACGGGCCATTCCGGAGGCGGGGATCGCCGCGTTGGTCGGAGCCGGCGTCCGTGTTCGGCTCAATCCGTTGGCCCGTTCGCTCCGTCCAGAGGAACTTCGCGAGGAGGTGGGGCGATATGACGGGGTGGTGTGCCATCTGACGGATCGGATCGACGAGACGGTCCTGACGGCGGCCGCGCCGCGGTGCAAGGTTTTTGCCAACTGTGCCGTGGGCACCGACAACTTCGACGTCGCGGCGGCGGCGCAGCTTGGCATCACGCTGACGAACACGCCGGATGTGCTGACGGAGGCGACGGCGGATTTGGCGTGGGCGCTGTTGATGGCGACGGCTCGGCGTTTGGGCGAGGCGGAGCGCGTGGTTCGGGCCGGGGCTTGGCGGGGTTGGGGGATGCTGGACTTCCTGGGGGTGGACATTCACGGCAAGACGCTCGGCATCGTCGGCGCAGGCAGGATCGGCACGGCCGTCGCGCGACGCGCGGGTGGATTCTCGATGAAGGTGCTGTACTGCGACCGAGAGCCGATGGCCGAGATTGAGGCGCTGGGTGCCCGCCGAGTCGGATTGGTTGAGCTGTTGGAGACGAGTGATTTCGTGTCGCTGCACACGCCGCTGACCGAGGAGACACGGCACCTACTCGATGAGAATGGGATGCGTCGCATGAAACGGGAGGCGGTCTTGATCAATACCGCGCGGGGGGCCGTCGTGGACCAGACGGCGTTGGCGGAGGTTCTGAGGGAAGGTCGGATCGCCGGCGCAGGCTTCGACGTGTATGAAAATGAGCCGCTTGTGCCGCCGGATTTTCTGGCCTTGGAGAATGTGGTGCTGCTGCCGCACATCGGGTCGGCAACGTTGGCGACGCGTTCACGGATGGCGGAGATTGCGGCGGAGAATGTGATCGCGGTCCTGCGCGGGGAACCGCCGATGAATGTGGTGACCGAGTGAGGGGGCGGTACGGGAGGGTGTACATCATTTCAGTAGGTAAGTACAGGAGCCCCCGGCAGGCAGACCGGCTCGAGACGAGCCGGCTCGCTTGGTCGGGGCCGACCGAATCGGAACCGAAGGACTCGCACGTTCGGATTCTTGACGCGGTCGGACGCATCCCGGCGGGTTGCGTGTCCACCTATGGCACGGTGGCCGAGTCGGCCGGTTTGCCGGGCCGGGCGAGATTGGTGGGCTACGTGCTTCGCGCGTGCCCGTTGTCGGAGGGGGTTCCGTGGCATCGGGTGATCAATGCGTCGGGGTGCATCAGTGTGCGGCGCGGTCCGGGTGCGAACGAACAACGGCGACGACTGGCGGGCGAGGGCGTCGAAGTCGATGCGATGGGCCGGATCGATCTGTCGGTGTACATGGCCGGTGTTGACATGCTTGTTTCGGGTCATGCGTGATGGATGCCACGCGCGACCATGACCGCTCAGCGTGCGTCGGTCTCATGCGGCCATTATATCGGCGGGGCTTGTTCCGAGCCCCAAGCGCCAGCGCGGGGTGTTCGTTGGTGGACCGTTGGCCTTCGCACCCGTTGACCGGCGGGACGCCGATGTTCCCCTATGCTCGGGGCTCGGATTCCCACTCGTTTGTGCTCGGGGCTCGGATCGGGTGTCCATCGTGGGCGAAACCGGGCGTCACGTCGCTCATTCTCGAGCCACCAAAACTGCTACGGCCCCATGTGTGTTCGCTGTGGGATTTGGCACTTGTGTGAGCCCCGATTTTGGCAGTATGATGTGAATTCGCAGCCCGTCATGAGCGCAGCGCGGTCGGCTTCGTGCGGTCTGTGAACGCTGCCTGCGTTGTGGAAATTGTGGGCTTCCGCCCGATAGAGTCTTGTTTGGGGCGTCGGTATGCTTCGGTTCAAGGTGTTCGAGAATGGCGCGCCGGTAAAGTCGGTTGAGTTGGATAGCGCGTACTTGGTGGGTGCGGATCGCGTGCCGATGCGTGCGGGTCTGGAGTTCGTAGACGGCGAGATTCGGTGTGACGCCAAGATCCGGGGTGCGGCAGCGCTGTCGATCCTGTGGCCTGTCGAGGGCGTGGGCCGGATCATGCTGGAGACGACCCGCCTGCTGGAGCGTCGTCGCCCGTACATCTTGAACGTGGAGCTTGCGCGCGGTCGTCTGATGCAGATCAGCCTGAAGCGCGAGGATTGGGGGCTATACGATTATCCGGACGGCCGGGAGACGTACGAGCAGATCGACGTAGCGCGCGACATGCTGATCGATGCGATGACGGCGCCGGATGAAGCGACGGCTTCGCGTCGGGGTGATGCGGCCATTGCCGCAAGCGCAAAGGTGGGGGAGGCGGTGAGCGCCTTCCACGCGGATATCTTCTTCAAACGACGACAGGCTGGGAATCAGTTTGTCAAACGGCCGTTGGGCTGCCGACTCGAACTGAGCCGGAGCAGCAAAGCCTATTTGGGGGCGTTGGCCGGCGCGTTTGATTTCATTTCGGTGCCGTTTAGCTGGCCGGTCCTGGAGCCGCAGGAGGGCAAGTATCAGCCGGAGGTCCACGACTCGTGGCTGAAGGTGCTTCAGCGGCTTCATATGCCAGTTCGCGGGTCTTCTTTGTTGTCGTTCGAGCCTCGCGCGGTTCCGGATTGGCTTCGCGCGATCTCGAAGAACTATGACCAACTGCGGGACGCGGTGGCGAAGCACATCAAGTATGTGTTGAAGCGGTTCGGTGGGTACGTTCGCTCATGGGAGATGGTGAACGGGATTCACGCTCGCAACGTGTTCGGTCTTTCGTTCGAGCAGATCACGGAGCTGACGCGGATGTCAGCTATTTTGGCGAAGCAGATGGTGCCCCGGAGCCCGGCGCTCGTGGGGATTGTGCTCCCATGGGGTGAGTACTACGCTCGCGACGCTCGGACGATTCCGCCTTACCTGTACGCCGAGATGGTGGTGCAGAGCGGGGTCAATTTCGATGCCTTCGGATTGGAGATGCGTTTTGGCGTGGCCGATCGAGCGGGCGGCGAGGGGTTGGCAACGCGCCACTACGTTCGGGACCTGATGCAGATCTCGGCGATGCTGGACCGTTTTGGCAGCCTGGGCAAGCCGATTCACATTACGGCAGCCGGCATTCCGTCCAGTGGTGAGACTTCCCAGACGGGCTCGTGGCATGGGCCGTGGAGCGAAGAAATCCAGGCCGAGTGGATTCGCTCGTTTTACGCGATAGCACTGTCGAAACCTTTCGTCGAGACGGTGACGTGGCAGGGGATGGCCGATCCCGAGGGGGGAGCGGAAGTGGGAGGACTGTTGCGGGCTGATCTGACGCCCAAGCCGGCCTACGAGGCGATGGCATCGCTTCGCCAACGGCTGCATCCCGCGGTCGCGAAAGATACGACACTGTCGGAGTGACGTTGCGGCGGGGTAAAAAAAAACGGTTCTTCACGGAATACTGGGGAATGTCGAAGCCCCGTGAGGGGCGTTAAAACATAGCCCACGGCGCGCAAGTCGTGGGGGTGGAACGTTTGCGAGCCTGCAAGCCCCGTAGGGGCGATAGAGCCGACCAAGGCATATCTTCCGCCCCGCTGGGGCTAAGCAGCACGTGTGCCAAATGGGATCCCACGGCTGACGCCGTGGGCTATCAGCCCGTGGCAAAACTCGGCGGTGCCCATGGACTGTAGCGGCCGACCCCCTGTCGGCCGTAGAGTACGGGAAAATAGCCGCTCACGGGATCGGCCGACACGGGGGTCGGCCGCTACATGACTTTTGCCACAGGCTGCTATGTTCTCACGCCACTCCGTGGCTGACTTGGCTATGCGCTGCCCGGTATTCCGTGAAGAACGCAAAGGATGGTGCATCCATTCAAACGTGAATTGCCATAACGCTGACGAGCATAGTAATCAACCACGCCCATAGGGCGTGGCTTTAGGAAGGCCCGCCCGAGCGGGCCGAGCGCGTCGTGAAGCCCCCGTTGGGGGCGATCACGTGGGAAGCCCCGTTGGGGCGTTGGTCAATAACTTTACTTCAGATCGAGCTC
>JAUVGW010000445.1 GCA_030593565.1 Phycisphaerae bacterium
ACAAGGATTCAACGAGCTTGTGGCAGTCACCGGGTGTCTCCGGTGAAGCGGAGGCCCTTCTGGGCCGTTGTGCTGCCCCCGCTCTGGAGAATCGTTTCGGCGGCGTCGTTTCTCACTCGCTCGCTGTGGACCGGATGCGGAGCATCGGACGTCGTCTGGCGGCGTCCAGCCCCGAGCTGGACCGTCAGTGGCATTTCCACATTCTGGCTTCCGATAAGATCAATGCTTTCTCACTTCCCGGCGGTCTGATCTACCTGACCCGAGGACTCTACGAACGGCGCATCGGGGACGACAACGACCTCCTCGCAGCGGTCATCGCGCACGAAATGGGACATGTTGTGCAGAAAGACAGCATCAAACGGAGGTGTCCCAACATCCGAGAGATGCTGAACCGCGAAATATCGGCGGATCATCGCGCGGCTGGCTACCTCGCCACGGCGGGCTACGGCGCGCGATGCATGGGTGACCTCCTCCGTTTGATCAAGGACGTTCAGAAACCCGGCTGGGCGGCGGCCCGCATAAAAGCCCTCGAGGGCGCCGGCGGTGCGCGCTCCGGTAATCCCCTTGATGGCGTTGTCCTACGATAGGATCACCAAGGGCCTGGCCCAGGTCCGAATCGCCACCCAAAACTCCCTTCATTCCACCACTTGACTCACCGTCTGAGCCCTTCTACAGTTGGACGTCAGCGAGCCACCAATTCTCGCAGTGTTGACAAGTGGGGGGATAAGACGTATGGATCGTTGGCTCGGGAGAGATGATGCCCGATCCAACCGCACTATGGGAGACACAGTTATGTTGAAGCGAATCATCCTGAAATCCGTTCTCGTGGGCATGTTTGTTTTTTCGCTCGTGGTAATTCCCGCCTGTTCCCAGAGCACGGCCGAACCGGCCGCGTTGACAGGTGACAGCCCTGCGGCCGACAGCCATGAACGCCACGCCACCGGGATGGATAGCCAAGCGGGCGACATGTAGGCCATCAGTCGCCGTCAGCCCGGGACCGTAAAAAAAAACACCACCACGCTTCACTGTAAGCGTGGTGGTGTTTTGCCTTGTCATATCAACCGCTCCTCGAAGGAGCGACACGGCCCGTTCACACTTTGAAGCGACCCTTTTCATCCTCCGTGGCGTTCGTTTTCGAGGCAGGGCAATCGCAAGAATGGCGGATGTAGCGGCCGACCGCCGTGTCGGCCGTAGAACACCAACGGTTTCCGACGGCCGACACGGGGGTCGGCCGCTACACGAGCGCACAACCGCTGCAAAAAGACCACCGCCTGGCCATTCTTGCGATTGCCCTGGTTTTCGAGGCCGGCGCTTGCCAACGGTGCATCAACCGGCATTTACCACCGCAACAGCCTGCTTGGTTTCGCAGAAGGTCGGCGGCTCGTAGGTCCAGCCCTGGCGGAGGCGCCGAGCCTCGCGGGTCATCGTGGATCGCAGGTAACGGCCCACGAGCGGTGCCGTCAGGCGCGACTTCAGCCCGTACTCGCGGTAGATGTCCTTCAGGATCCGCGAGATCTTTGTCGACAACGTGGGGTCGTCGCGGAACCAGTGCCTAGCCGCCCACAGGGCCCCGGCGTACGTGGTTGCCAGGCCGCGCATGTCCCAGGCATATCGCTGGCGAATCCGTCGGTCGGGGTGGTTCTTGTAGCGCTGCCAGCCCCGGAGCATCGTCCGCGCCAACCGAATGAAGCTGGGGCCGTTGACCTCGAAGTCGCGCTGAAAGGCGCGCAGCAGAAGCTCGGTTTCCTGGCCATTCTTGATGTGCGGATGGTGGTAGTTGAAGCGATACTGCCCGTGCGTGTCGGCATCGCTGAATTCGCCGGGGTCCAGCAGCGTCCCGGCGGCCTTATGTTCGGCGTGCAGCGGCGTGCCGGGGATCGGCGTGTATAGCATGAACTGGTGGAAGTCCGTGTCATGGCTGATCGCGTGGTCGATGGCAGCGTCGATGTTTTCCGGCGTGTGTTCTTCCAGCCCGATGATGCTCGAGCCGAGTATGCGGATGCCGTGGGACTGGAGCGTACGCACGAGGTCGTGCGTATCCGTGCCGCTGAGCTTGCCGTACTGCGAGTCTTTGCCTTCCAGGCCCATCCAGACCCAGGACACTCCCAGGCCCACCAACTGTTCCATCGTGTAGAGCTGCAGGACGTTCGCCGAACTGAAGACGTACAGCGCCCATGACTTGCCATGTTCGCTCATCAACTCCAACAGCCGCAGCGCTCGCTTGCGGTGCATCAGGAAATTTTCGTCCATGACGAAAAACGATCGGACCCGCATGTCCCGTTCCAATCCGCACATCACCTCGAACAGCTCGTCGCCGGTCTCATAGAAATGGACGCACTTACCCTTGCCGCCGAACATCGCCGAGGTCGAACAGAAGTTGCAGCCCATCGGACAGCCTACCGAGGGGATCAGTGTGGCGGCGACATCGCCCGCCTTGTCCGGCTGGCTTACCCCCATGATGCGTGCGCCGACGCCGGACAGAATACGGGGATGTTCGATCGGCCGGCTTTCGTCTTCGCCGAGGAAGCGGCGCATCCAGCACACGCCCTCGCCCTTCACGATGTGATCGGCGTCGATCTTTTTGCCCAGGTCCGGCATGTTCGCCACGTGCCCGCCGACGACGATGGTGGCGGCAGGCAAGTGCTCGCGAACGAGTTGGCACATCTTCCGCACCTTCCCGATGTTCGGGATGATCGAGCTGATCCCTACGATGTCGTACTCGTTCTTCGTGATCTCGACGACGAAGCGGTCCAGGTCGGGGAAGTCCAGGAGCGTGCTTGGAGCGTCGATGTTGGACTGAATCAGCATGAGCCCCCAGGACCGATGGAACATCCGCAGGGAGAAAATCCCCTGTACCCGCGTCACTTGGTTGTGATACAGCTCCATGGGGTTAATCTTGCGGCTGCCGTATTCGTCGTCCTGGGCGTATGGACCAAACACGCTCGTCAGCAGCACGCGAGCCCGCGACCCCAACGGATGCGTCGGATGGGGCGGGGCCGTGGAAAAATCGGTGGGTGTGATCGTGGCGGTTGCCGTCATGCTGTGGGCGCCTCTCTTGTTGGCTTTGGCGATTCACGTTTGCCTGTGGCACGGGCTGGCGGTGCCACACCGTCGCGTCGGCCCCCCGTGGCCGACGTTTGTGTGGCGGACGCCTTCCACTTTTTACGTCGGCCACGGGGGGCCGACG
>JAUVGW010000008.1 GCA_030593565.1 Phycisphaerae bacterium
AGACGTGACGATGTACGGTCTGCCGGAGCTGGACACGCTGGAACAGGATATCATCGATGCGTTGAACGGATTTGTGAGGAAGCTGGACGACAGCCCTGAAGCCTACGACGGGCTCAATGATGTACTTCGGATAAGCCTGAAAAAGCTCGACCTGCTTGATCTGACACAGGAAGAATTCCTCGACCCGGGACAAGAGATCGCGATTCCCAAGTTGGTGCGGGAGGTATTCGTGGAGTACCGGCAGGTGCTCACGCCCACGGGGAGGCAGGACAGGGATGCGCCCAACACGATTCGCGGGCTGGGCTTGAGCGAGGATGCAAAGAAGGTGCAAGGCGTCCTCGCAGACGTTCGGTCGGGATTTCCGAAACTCGGGGCGGGCGGAGAAGGCGTTGTCGAGAAGATGACGCTCGCCGACTGCCGACAGCGCTTGATCGAGGCCGCGACTGATCTGGACAAGCTCGCGGGGGAAGAACCTGTCAAGCTCGACCTCCATGAGGACTGGCATGGTGAGAGCCTGGCAGACTTCGTCGAGTTCCAGAAGGTTCTTCTCGCCAGGGGTACGGTTGCGGAGGAGTTGATTGCGACGACGAGCGTGCTCGACCTGGTCGATGTCGATGGGGCATGGGGCGTGGCGGAATTGGGCGAGGATTACGCCGATTACCAGGACAGTTACTTCAGCATCCGCATCCATGTGCCGGAAGTGGAAAAGAAGCCCAAGGTCAGATCGCGCGAGCCGAGCCGCAAAACGAAGAAAACGAGGGACTTCGGCAGTCGCAGAGACAGACCTCGACGGGGTGGCCAGCCGCAGCGTGACACAAGTCGTCGTCAGGCGCGTTCGCGGGATCGCGGGCGAGGCGAGGAAGCAGGTGGGGACACATCTTCTTACAGGAAGATTCCACGATGCGCCAGCAACCGATTCCTGAACGACACGTTCCTCGATGCCGCGGACTTAAGCGTCGTGCTGGCGAACATCAATCGGGAGGATTACCTGGCGGATGAGGGGTCCGATCTCGTGGGGGACTGCGATGATTCGTTGGAACGAGTGAAACGTCGGTATCTCGAGAAGTATTTCGAGGAATGGCAGAAGGCCTATGTGTCGGTCCAGTTCGACATCCTGGATGACCTGCTGTCGAAGAAATCGTGGGCCGAATTTAAGACGCGGCTCGACAAGAAGCAGCTTGACGTCGGTGGGGACATCAGGGGGGCCGTGTTGGATATACTGGAACATGTCGCCTGGGCGGACTATCTTTGGCAATCGGACGGCTTCGACGTATGGGAAGCCGACCGGATGATGCTGGTGGAGGCGCGCGACACATATTGGAGGGGCAAGTCCAAGTTCCAGGATGATATCCGCCGCGTGGAACTCGTCAACAAAACCGTCGATCCGTGGGAGGACATCGCGCAGCGTGTTGAGGCGAGTTGGCTGGATTGGGCTCGAGATGCCGCCGGGTACAAAGACTTGCCCCGGAACTTTAAGGGGCGCAAGCCGGCCAAGTACAAGGGGGTGCGCTGGGAAGTATTCACGGATGAGATTGCCGCACGAGATCTGACGTACCCCCTGGAAGATTTGCTGTTCATCAAGAAGGTGCGGGAAGTCGCCCAGTACGGCAAGAAGTTATTGAACGCAGACGTTCACAACCTCATGGTGAAAGTACAGGAACAGTACCGTTTTGAGTCGGACGGCTTCCCCTACAAGGCCAAGGCGTTCGAGACGCTGAGCGCCTCGGACTTCGGGGCCTTTCTCGACGAGATGGCGGCGGCCTCGGAGTCGCTGGCGGGCCTCGAGGGATCGTTGGCGGGATGCGCATCACATGACGACCGGCGGACCTACTATCAGCAGTGCGCCGCATGGCGTGAACTGGTCGCCGGCAGCAAAGGCAAGCCCTTCGACCGGGAAAGCGCACTGGGCGTCAAGGTCAGGATCGAGTATGGCGGCCACAGCGGATGGACATGGTGGGACGCCGCCAAGCGTGGCGAAACAAACGAGAATGTTACCGGTGGCAGCGGATCGAACTATTATGATGAGGTGCAGGTTTGCCTCGGCCTCAAGCGAGTCCAGGCGGCGGACGACCGATCCGGTTCCGACTGTCTTTCATTCGCGACGGATCGGGCCTCCGACAAGGAGGAACTCATCAAGGGGGCCGTCGAATGCACGTGGACCTGGTTGGTGAAGACGGACCCGGCCGACGTTCGCCTGGCTGGAACGACCGGCCGTTACGTCGGACAGATTCCTAAGAACGTGGGCGTCGTCGGGGGATGCGGGAGGATGGATCAACTCCTGCTCCCGGCATTTCTGCACGAGACAGGCAGGCCTTTTAGAGGTGACCGCAAGACCTGGCGTGTGGGGATCCGTTGGGATCTGCCCGCTGTTTTTACCGAACATGGCATGAAGGGCGAAGCCCGAAGCCTCACGGGCCCGAGTGAGGCCAAGGTGGTCGGCACCAAATTGCAGTTCGTGTTGGATCGGGCGCTTCCGGAGCCGATCCAGCCGCTCGAGAGGCTTGGACAGTAAACAGGCCGGATCAGTTGCGTGGAAGACGGCCACGACAGGACCGGGCAGGCGAGCGAACGAGGACCGTAGGATGACAAGCCTTGCCGAGAATCTCGACGAGGCTTCGGCGGAGCGCTGATTCTCGGCGCGCGGCGACCGAGTGATCCCGGGGTCGCCGGCGGCATAGGCTTGTGCTGGGGGAGGGGTTGTGACCCATGGGTTGGACTGACATCCTGAAACGCAAGGCGTCTGAACTCGGGCTGACCCAGAAAGCAGCCGAACTTCAGGTAGACCCCCGCCTTCGTTGGTTCGGCAAACTCCCAACGTACGCCGACTACTACAGCTCGCCAGTGGACGAGGAGTGGACGCAAGAATTTCACGATTGGATTCTTCAGGGATATGAGGTCTATCACAGGCGTCGCGAGAATGATCCACCCGCTTCGCCTCCGACAGGCGGCGGTGCGGGGCGTCGATCGCTCCCCTCGGGCGAGTGCATGATCCGGCTGCCAAAGTCGGGAATGACGGTACTTGCCTCGATTGAGGACTACGGCGGTGACATGCGTGGGCGCCAGTTTCCGCTCTGTTTCTACGTTGGTATTCCCAGCGCTCAGTGGCCGGGACCGACCAGCGAGCAGATGGCGCCGACGGCCCGCGTGGTGCGTGACTTGATGGCTTTGCGGCAAGAAGTGATCCGATTCTGCAATTCTCCGGGCCATTTCGATTCAATCTTCGCCGGCCGCGAGTTGGATCTGAGCGGTGTTGACGCCGACTGCCGCGACGACACGTGGCTCACCGAGGCGCGAGGGATCGCCATCGCTGATTGGTTTGCCCGTGTAAAGGACGGGATGAAGGAGAAGGATCCAGATTGCTGGTTTCGGTTGGCCCGTCAGTGGGGTCGCTGCATTGCCGAGAACGAATCGGACAGTTTCGAGCCGACACTCTGTTTTCCGATCACGCGCAGCCTATCACTCGATGCTCAATTGGCCGGCTGGATGCGGTGGTTGGAGCATCTGATGGACTTGCGACGTCGGAGCCTGTCTTTAATGGTGGGCAGCGGCTCCAGTGGCACGGATGGGCGTCTGACCGTCATTGCGAGGCAGATCGTGCCGGAAGACTTCCTTCTGATGACCCCGTTGTCCGGCACGTTGTCTTATCTCGACGACGTGTCCGAGGTCGCCGATGGCGATCGCCAGGACGATACCGAGGCAACGCCGGGCGAGGCCGGCGCGACGCTGGACGATGCCGGTGAGACGCCGACCGCGGCGCCCTCGGCGACAGGCCGCCCCGACGCGTCTGAGCCGCCCCCCAGTCCCGCGACGGACATGGCCGGCCATTGGGCGGATTTTGTTGACACGGCGCCTTGACTTCCAGGGCGAAACGATTACGCTAAACGGTGGGTTTCTAGGACCTTCCTCGCATATGGCCCCAGTGAAGCACCGGGATCGCGACAGGGCTCGCGAGGGTGCCGAGTACATGATAAACCCTGTCGGCTCGGAGGGGTGAGAATCGTCAGGGCGATGGCTCAACCGGCTGCGACCACTTGTCGTTCAGGATGGTCGCCGGTGTTCCGTATGAATTCTGCGGCGGTAGAACTGGCAGAACCGAGTGACCTTGATGGCCGCCTTCGATGAACAACCGCTGATCGAGCTTGGCGCGGTGCCGATACCCGGCGCGGCCCCCTGTGGCTCCGATGTTGCTGACGATGAGCAGTACATCAATGTGCTCGCCGAGGTTGCCAAGCTGGGCCGCCTCGATGAAGACGATCCTGATTGGTTCCGCGTTGAAGATGACGCGAAAAACATCCTTCGTTCGAAGTCCAAGGATGTCGAAATCGGCGCGGCATTGGGGACCACGCTGTTCAAGCGATATTCCTACGCAGGCTTGGCCGCGGCCTTTGGAATGCTGACCGGCATGGTCAACAACTTTTGGGATGACCTGTTTCCCGTCCGGCCCAGGCGCCGAAAGGCGAGAATCGAGACGTTGACGGATCGGTTTTCCGAAGGGGGCTGGTTCCGCGAAAACCAACCGAAACCGGATGATTTCGACGGGCTGGATCTCTGCGTCACTCGCATTGACGAATTAAACGCGGCGATTACCGAGAAGATGCCGGACGATCCGCCGGACTTCACGAAATTCATCAGGGGAGTCAAGGAACTCGCCGGAAAGCGGCCGCAGCCCACGGCGGCGGCTCCTCCTCCCGCCCGGGCTGGCGAGGCAACTGATGGTGAGTCCACTTCGGTGGCCCCGACACCGGGGGGCGGTGAGGCATTTGCCGTCGGCGCCGTTGAGGACACCGGCGCGGCGGTCAAGGCAATGTTGAGTGCGGCCACCTTCTTGCGGAAAGCGAATGCCGCGGATCCGATTCCGTACGCGGTGGTTCGCATCATCAACTGGTCGAACGTTTCGGTTCCCACAACGGACGAGGCGAAGTATCAAATTCCCCCCCCCGAGGCCACGACGATCGACGCGCTGGGGCACCAGATGGCCAACAGCTTGTGGGAGCATCTTCTCCAGGCCGCCGAGGGGGCGTTTCGCGCGAATGATCCGCTGTGGCTCGACCTACAGCGCTACGTGTGTGCGGCCATGACGGGGCTGGGGCCGACCTTCGAGAACGCCAAGGCCGTCGTCATGGGATTGACGGCGAATCTGGTCAATCGGCTGGGTGAGGGCATCTACGATTTGAAGTTCCGGTCGGGGGTGCAATTGTGCAGCGGTGAGACTAGAATGTGGATCGAATCCGAGGTAGCCGCCCCGCAAGCCGGAGGTGGGGGCGGCGGAGCCCAGGACAATGGCAAGCTTGCGGAGGTATCCGGCGAGGCTCGGAAGCTCGCTGGATCCGGCAAACTGAAGGAGGCATTGCAGCAGCTTCAAGAGGGCTTGACGGGCTGTGTACAGCGCCGGGATCGTTTCCTTTGGCGCCTCTGCATCGCACAGCTTTGTTCCGAGGCTCAACGGTTGCAGTTGGCCTCACCTCTGCTGGAAGAATGCTATCAGGAGGTACAGCGTTTTCACGTGGACGAATGGGAACCGTCTTTAGCGGTCGAAGTGGCCCAGACGCTGTATCGTTGTCGTAAGGGATTGTTGGCTGCCGACAAGCAAGGAACGCCGGAGGCGGCACAACGCGTGCGCGATTCGTTCGCGTGGTTGTGTCAGTTGGACCCGCTGGCCGCACTTGCCGCCGAGCCGACAGCCAAGTAATACGTGCGGATGCCAACAGATAGGGAGCCAAGACATGGCAAAGGGACCGTCAAAGGCCCGTCAATCGCGGGTCGACATCAAGATCACGGACGCGCTTCGAGGCAACGCAGAGCCGGAACTGCCGTTCCGGATTCTGGCGATGGGCGACTACACGCAGAAAGATGACGGGCGTGAAATCGCCGATCGCGAGCCGTTGGACATCAACAAATCGAACTTCGATTCCGTGATGCAAAGCTTCAACCTGGGGTTGGACTTGTCGGTGAAGGACAAGATCAGCGGCAAGGGCGAGACGGCCGCGGCGCTGAAGTTCGGCAACTTGAAGGACTTCAGGCCGGAATCGATCGCGCGGCAGGTGCCGCAGGTGCAACGGCTGCTCAAGATGCGTGACGGGCTCAAGGCGTTGCGGCCCTCGATGGGCAAGAAGGAGGCGCAGAAGGCGCTCCAGGCCGCGATCAAGGACACGGCGCTTCGGAAGCAGGTGCTCGGGATGCTGGGCACTGCCGATGGTGGCGCAGCCGCGCCAGCCGGCGACGCGCCGGCGGAAGGAGCCGGCGAAGCTCCGGCACCGGACAGCTCAGCGCCCGAGTCGCCCGAGAGTTAGGAACATGAATCGCACCGGAATCTGATGAACCGTCCATTCGTCGGCGTTCATCGGCCGACCACAACGGAGAAAGAGAGACATGGCGGAACAACCACAACAGGCCCAAGAGGCAGCCGCGGCTGGCGAAACCAATGCGGTCGATGCGCTTCTCGATCAACTGGACCTCGACAGCGAATACCGTGATCTTTACGTCAGCGCGATTGGGCGCATCGTCGAGACCGTCGCCGAGCCCCAGGCGGACAAGCTGACCCTCAGTAAACAAGTCGTAGACGATTTCATCGCTGAGGTTGATCAGCAGATCAGCGCTCAAGTCAATGAGATTCTCCACAACAAGCAATTCCAGAAGCTGGAATCAGCGTGGCGGAGCTTGTGGTATCTGGTCGACAACACGGAATTCCGACAGAACATTCGGATCGAGGTCCTGAATACGAATAAGGAGGACCTGCTGGAAGACTTCCAAGACTGCAAGGACTGGCAGAAATCCGGTTTGTTCAGGACCGTGTACCGGGACCAGTACAACACCTTCGGCGGCAATCCATATGGATTAATGGTCAGCAACTTCGACTTCGACCAGCGAAATCCCGAGGTGGAGTTGCTCACGGAGATCGCGCGTGTTTCGGCGGTCGCGAAGTGCCCGTTCCTCGGTGCTCCGAGCTCGAAGATGTTCGGCAAGCGCGAGGAATCCTTCACCGGCCTGCCGAAGATGGCGGAGATGTACGAGATCTTCGAGCAGCCACAATATACGAAATGGAACGCCTTCCGCGAGAATGACGACTCGCGATACATCGGCTTGGCCATGCCCCGGTTTCTGCTTCGCAAGCCCTACACCGTGGAGGACCAGGACGTCAAGGACTTCAAGTTCGAGGAAGACGTCCGCGTGGAAGACCACGACCGTTATCTGTGGGGCAACGCGGCCTTCGCGTTGGCCGGCCGGATGACCGAGAGCTTCGCCAACTATGGCTGGTACAACTCAATGGTCGGGCCGACAAGCGGTGGGACGGTACCCGATCTGCCGCTGCACCAATACGAGTCGATGGGACAATACCAGACGAAGATCCCGACGGAAACGCTGATCTCTGAAGACATGGACGTGGATCTGTGCAACTTCGGATTCATCCCGCTCGTGATGCGCAAGGGTAGCGACAACGCCGCATTCTTCGACGCGCCATCCGCCAAGCGTGTCGGGAAGTTCCCCGACACGGAAGAGGGCAAGGAGGACGAGACACGGGCGCGGCTGGGCATGGCGCTGCCCTACCTGATGATCTCCTGTCGGATCGCGCACTTCCTGAAAGTGATCTGGCGAGAGAACATGGGCCGCGTGATGGACGCCGAGAAGATGACGGCCGAGATTAGCAAGTGGCTAAAGCAGTATTGTCGTCAGGGAACGATGGACGACGTGCTGGCCGCCAGGTATCCTTTGAAGGAAATCCAGGTCTTGACGGAAGCGGTGCCGGGCAAGCCCGGTATGTTCAAGTCGACCATCCAGATGGTCCCGCAGTTCAAGCTCAAGGGTGTCGAAGTGGACCTGTCGATGGTTGGGCAGTTTGATCCCCCGCCGTCGTAATGATGTGATTGCGGGATGGAGTGCTTTCCGAAGGGGTGGCACGAAACGAGTGATGAGAGCCTCGCGATAGTGGTTTATTTTGGTTCTGGGGTTAAGCCGAGAGATGAAAAACCGGGCCCCAAAGAGGTAAGGAGTATCTTGATATGCCAACACCATGCAATCTGATGATCGCAGAGTATCCTGGCTCGTCTGAGAAGGAAGGTCGTGAGAGCACGATCGACATCTTCGAGGTCGAGCACTACCTTCACCAGCCGGTCCGCGAGGAGGACGGGCAGGCGTCAGGTGTCCGCGTGCACAGTCCGTTGCGCGTGGTTGGACAGATCGACAAGGCGACGCCCGGCCTGCACAAGGCCTGCTGCACGGGCCAGAACCTCAAGGAAGTGCGACTGGACTTCTACCGGATCGATCCGGCAACGCGATCCGAGGCGAAGTACTACGTCATCACGTTGAGGCAGGCTCGCTGCGTCGACGTCCGGCCGTACTTCCCGATGAGCTTCCAGCCGAACAACGAGGCCTACCGACACATGGTGCAGTTTAGCTTCGTCTATGAGGAGATCGAGTGGAGCTACATTCCAGACGATACCAAGGAGCTGGATAAGTGGCGAGCGCCGGGCGGCTCGTAGCCAGCCCAGACACTGAAGCCGCGTGGTGCGGGGGAGTCCAGGACGGCTCTGGTCGGCTCGACGCGCTCCGCGCACGCTCCGGTTAGCGTGGAGGCCTCCCGGGTATGGGACGCGAGCAGACGCTTCTGGCACGAATCGCCGGCATGAGCGACCGCAAGGGCAGGCGCTACGTACCGACGACTGAAGAGGATATCGATGCTCTGATGGAGTCTGTGCGGATGAATCTCCGGCGGCTGCTCAATGCCCGCCAGGGAATGAGCCAGGCACAACCCGACTACGGATTGCCCGCGCTGGTGGATATCGCCGCCGGCGGCAAGGACTACATCCAACGGGTTCAGGATGCCGTTCGATTGACGATCGAGAAGTATGAGCCCCGGCTTCGGAATGTCCGCGTGTCTCCTTGTGAGGAGGAATCGAAGAGCGAAACGCTGCGCTTTCGCGTGGATGCCGTCCTCGTCGGTTCCAGCGGTACCCACCGCGTCTGGTATGAGACATCGCTGAGGGTGGGCGGCACCTTCGACGTGGCCGGATAAGACCTCGTCAGCAGCGGAATCTGCCCCGGAAGGCCTCGTAGACCACAGCCCGGCCGGCGTTGTGGTCTGCGCGGCCGTCGGCGATAAGGAGTCGCGCAAGAATAACTTGAACGGTTGATCCGCCAAACGGCAAGCCAATAGGCCAGCCAACCGGCGCAATCGGTCACGTTGTTTCTTCGCGATGCCTAAGCGGGATGGTCGCGCATCGGGTGCAAATCATGCTCGCGGGTAGCCTCTGTCCGAACGCGAAAGCAGGCCGTGAATATCTACTACCAAGATGAGTTGCGATTCCTCCGAGATGTGGGACCGGAATTCGCCCGCGCGAATCCGGAGATCGCCCGCTATCTGGGAGATCCCGGTTCGGATCCAGATGTGGACCGCTTGCTTGAAGGTGTGGCTTTCCTCTGCGGGCGGGTCCGTGAGAAGCTCGATGACGAGTTGCCGGAGATCACGGCTAACTTGATGACCCTCCTTTGGCCCCACTACCTCCGTTCGATTCCATCGATGACGATCCTCGAGCTTCTTCCCGACACGGAGGGTATGCAGAGTCCATTGCGGCTTGACGCGGGCGCGGAGTTTGCCAGCATCCCCATCGACGGCACGAAGTGTCGTTTCCGTTCGGCCTGGCCCGTGATGCTGCGGCCGTGGTCACTGCACAATGTCCGTCTGGAGACGGCCGCCGCTGCGCCCGTTCGATTGGTGTTGTCCTTGCGGTCTTCGGCGAAGGCCACATTGGAGGACCTCGAACTCGGCACGGTCCGGTTTCATCTGGCGGGCGACGCGAGGGCCGCGTTTGTACTGTATCTGCTCCTTGCGGCCCACCTTGACAGCCTGACGGTCAGCGACGGGTCCACCCGGCACGATCGTCCGGAGATGGTGTTGCCGGCGGAATGCGTTGGGGCCGCGGGGCTGACTCGAGACGAAGCCGTCCTGCCGTATCCCGCGCATTCATTCCCGGGATACCGGCTCGTTCAGGAGTATTTCTCGCTGAAAGAGCGTTTTCTGTTCGTTGACGTCAAGGGGCTTGACCGTGTTGTCGAGAAGCTCGAGTTGACTGAGACGATCGAACTGACGTTCACGTTCAATCGGCGGTTGGAATCGCTCCCGTTGATCTCCCGAGAAAACGTTCGGCTCCATTGCGTTCCAATCATCAACTTGTTTGAGCATCCCGCCGAGCCGATCCGCTTGCAGCACGACCGTGTGCAGTATCTGGTCCAACCGGCGAAGTCAGGCCTGGCAAACCGGCGTCACGCGGAGATCTATTCCGTAGATGAGGTCCTGGGGCTTGCGCGAACTGACGAGTTGAGGTCACACGAGTTCAAACCGTTCTACTCGTTCGATCACATGACGAGTTCCGATCCACGTAGTGCGACGTACTACCAGACCCACGTACGGCCGAACATCGAAGGCGGGGACGCCCGGCTCGGAACGGACACTTACATTTCGTTCGTCGCCGGTGGCGAACCGGGCGAACTGCCGACGGAGGAGACGATCTCCACTGAGTTGACGTGTACGAACCGTGATCTTCCCGGCGAACTTCGCGCAGGGGACATCACAGAACCGACCGACAACTCGCCATCCGAGGTGCGTTTCCGCAACATCATCAAGCCGACGAGCACGGTCAGCCCGCCCCTCGGCAAGGGCCTGCACTGGCGGCTTATCTCGCACATGGCCTTGAATTACGTGTCGCTGACCGATGCGAACCGTTTCAAGGAGCTTCTGCGCGTCTACGATTTTCAATCGGAGCAGGACGCGCAAAAGGCGCTGGCCTATCAACGGATGTTCGACGGGATTCTATCGGTGAAATCCACGTTCGGAGAACGCCTGATTCGAGGCGCGCCCCTGCGAGGCACGCAGGTGGACATCGAGTTGGACGAGGACCATTTCGCGGGCGAAGGCGATGCCTACCTGTTCGCGACGATCCTCGACCGGTTTTTCGGACTTTACATCACGCTGAACTCGTACAGCCAGTTGAACGTGCGGTTCACCAGATCCGGACAGGCGTATTCGTTCCCGCCGCGTTGGGGAGAGCAGATGACGCCCGCGGAATCGAGGTCTTGACGATGCAGCCGACACGCCGCGACAACACGGGCGCGTCCGCCGGACACGCCCTCCGGGACCGGCTGTTGCACCGCGGTTGGGAGGTTGATTTCTTCCAGGCGGTCTGGCTCCTCGAGCGCCACTTGGTCAACGGCGTGGCTGTTGGAGACCGCGGCCCCGTTGCCGACGAGTCGCTGCGCTTTCGTCCCGATGTGGAACTGGGCTTTCCCCCGACGGATGTTCGGCGGATCACGCAGTGTGAACGTTCCGACGGCGGATCGCCGTACTTCCAAATCGACGTTACGTTCATGGGATTGTACGGTGTGGCTACGCCGTTGCCGCTTCACTATGCCGTCGACATCCTCCGATCGACGGAGCGGTCAACGTCAGCCGAAGCGGAGACTGACCCGGCGCCCGGCCGGCCGGAACAGCCGGGGACGTCCACACAGCCGTCCGATACGACACCGGTCCGCAGCTTCCTCGACCTGTTTCACCATCGCCTGATCTCCATGTTCTATCGAAGCTGGACCAAGTACCGTTATGATGTGTCGTTCGGCATCCCCAACCGAGACGTGATCACGCCCTACCTGCTGTGGTTGATCGGCTGTTCCCCCGGCGACGACGCCGACTTGCTGGGCCTGCCGCCGCTCAGATTGCTCCGGTATGCGGGGATGTGGACCGCTCACCCGAAATCCGCCGTGAGCCTCGAGGGGCTGCTCTCGGATTACTGGGTCGATATCCCGATCGAGGTGCGACAATTTTCCGGTCGATGGGTGCCGCTCGCCTCGACCGACATGAATCAAATGGGCGTGGGCAACAGCCGGTTGGGTGTGGACCTCACGGTCGGCGAGCAAGTCTATGACTTGAGTGGCGCGTTCACGATTGCCGTGGGGCCGGTGGATTGGGAGACCTACCGCACCTTCCTACCGGACGGGGATCGTTTCAACGCTACGCGACGCCTGACGCAATACTATGGAGATGACCCCCTGAGTTTCGACATCGACGTCACACTTCGGGGAGGCGAAGCGCCTGAGACGAGCCTGAGTTCCGACGATGGGGCGGGGCGACTGGGCTTCACATCTTGGGTGCGGACTGAGGATGTGCCGGAAACCATTGTGACGTTCGATGCCCCTGTGTTGCCCCCAACGCGGGCGACTGCGGAGGCCCAGACGAACGGTGGTCCGACACAGGGTTCGGGGCTGGGCGGCCTCGGACGAACCGACACGACATCCAACGCAGAACACAACCGAACAGAGAGGATGAACTGAGCCATGCCAACGACTTCTGAAGACCTCCGCGTGCTGGTCAGGCGATTCGACCCAAACTGTGTTCGCCATTTCCAGGGGGCGACGAGCCTCTGCGGGTCCCGCACACACTACGAGATTACGCCGGATCATTTGCTTATGCGATTGATGGACGAGACGACGGGTGAAGTGGCGCGGATATTCTCGACGTTCAATGTGGAACGAACGGAAATCCGACGCGCGCTCCAGCACATCATGGAGGATTTGCCTTCCGGGCATCGCTCGAAGCCCGCGTTGTCGCCGAAGCTCGTCGAGTTGTTTCAGTCGGCGGCGATCATGGCGGACGAGTTCGGGTTCCGTCAGATCGGTTCTGGACTGATCATCCTCGCCTTCGCACTCAATCCAAACCATACCCGCATCGGTGAGTTTACACCGGAGCTGGATCGCATCGACGTGGATCAACTGCGAGATCATTTTCATGAGATCGTGCTGGGTTCCGCGGCGGCCGCGGGGCCGGGCGCCGCGCCGGGGATGCCTGAGGGCGGTGCGCCGGTCGGGGCCGGCGCGCTGGAGCAGTTCACCGTCGATCTGACCCAGAAGGCCGAACGAGGCGAGATTGATCCCGTCTTCGGCCGCGATCACGAAATCCGCCTGATGATCGACATCTTCTCGCGGCGCCGCAAGAACAACCCAATCCTGGTCGGCGATCCCGGCACCGGCAAGACGGCGATTGTGGAAGGCTTCGCGCTGCGTTTGGCCGAAGGTGACGTACCGCCGTCGCTTCAAGGTATCAAGCTGCTCCTGTTGGACCTCGGGCTGCTTCAGGCCGGAGCGGGAGTCAAGGGTGAGTTCGAGAATCGACTCAAGAACGTGATCAAGGAAATCAAGGCGAGCGAACAACCGATCATCACGTTCATCGACGAGGCACACCAGCTCATCGGCGCCGGCGGCGCTGCCGGGGCGGGCGACGCCTCGAACCTGATCAAGCCGGCGCTGGCCAGGGGCGAGCTTCGGACCGTCGCGGCGACCACCTGGGCGGAATACAAGAAGTACTTCGAGAAGGACGCCGCGCTCGAACGCCGATTCCAGCTTGTCAAGTGCGACGAGCCGACCGTCGAAAACGCGATCGTGATGCTTCGCGGGCTCAAGGACAAATACGAGGAGCACCACAAGACCATCATCCTGGACGAGGCGGTCATCGCGTCCGTGCAGTTGTCCAATCGATATATCAGCGGTCGGTTCCTACCTGACAAGGCGGTGGACCTGTTGGATACCGCTGCCGCGCGTGTGAGGATCGGTTTGAACAGCCGGCCCGGCGCGATGGAAGACATGGATCGGGAACTCGGGCATTTGGAGACGGCCATTGCCGCGATTCAGCGTGACGCGGCCGGTGGCATGAAGCCGGATGAGGACATGCTGGAAGAATTGAAGGCGTCTCGCGAGAAAATCATCGTGGACCGCGCGGAGTTGGAGAAGAAGTGGCAGGCGGAACTCGAAGCGGTGAACCGGGTGCGGGACTTGCGCTCGCAGCTTCGGGCCTACGCCACGTTGCCGAAAGGCGAGGACCGCGAGGAGGCGCCGGGCGCCGACAAGCCTGCGGAGGATGCGGCGACCGACAAGGGTGAGGCGGCGGCGGCCACGGTGGCGAAGGCCGATGAGCCCGAGGCGGTCGTGGACGAAACCGAACTGCGAAACCAGATCGATGAAGCGTTCAAGGCGCTCAAGGAACTTCAAGGTGAGGACCCGCTGGTGCATCCGCACATTGACGGGGATGCCGTGTCAACCGTGGTTGCGGATTGGACCGGGGTTCCCGTCGGGAAGATGGTTCGCGACGAGGCGACCGCGACGCTGCACATGGAAGACCGCCTCCGCGAGCGCGTCGTCGGGCAAGATCACGCCTTGTCCATCATCTCGGAGAAACTCCGCACGGCGAAGGCGGGTCTCGGCAACCCGGCCCAGCCGATGGGTGTTTTTCTCTGTGTCGGGCCCAGCGGCGTCGGGAAGACGGAGTTGGCGTTGGCTGTGTCCGACCTGCTGTTCGGCGGCGATCGTTTCCTAACGTCGATCAACATGTCGGAGTTCATGGAGTCGCACACCGTATCGCAACTCAAGGGCTCGCCTCCCGGGTACGTGGGCTACGGCGAGGGCGGCGTGCTTACCGAGGCCGTCCGGCAGCATCCATATTCGGTCGTGCTGCTGGACGAGGTCGAGAAGGCCCACCCCGATGTGATGAACCTGTTCTACCAGGTGTTTGACAAGGGAATGCTGGCGGACGGTGAAGGGCGCGTGGTCAACTTCAAGAATACCGTGATCATCCTGACGAGCAACCTGGGGACCGACGTCATCCAGACTATGTGCGAATCGGGTGAAGATATCTCGCCCGACGACGTCAAGGAAGCCGTCTACCCGCACCTGCGGGATCACTTCAAGCCGGCCCTGGTGGCGAGAATGACGGTGATTCCGTTCATGACGCTGGGTCACGACATCTTGGTATCGATCGCAAAGATGAAGCTCAAGAAGGTTGCCAAGCGGCTGGCCGACGGGCACAAGATGGCGTTCAACGCGGACGAATCGGTCTACGAGGCCATCGCAAAGCGCTGCACGCAGGTGGATATCGGCGCTCGACAGGTGGATCACTTGTTGGATCGCGTGGTCTTGCCGGAGATGTCGCGCTGCCTGTTGGAGAGGATGGGCGACGAGACCATGCCGAAGTCGGTGACGATGAGCGCGAACGAGGAGGGGGAGTTCACATACGCCTTCTCGGAGTAGGCGTGGTTCGCCAGCCTCCGCGACGGCGTGGCCATGATGGAAGCGAGCCGGTCGGTGTTGTTCGGCCGGCGCATAGAGGGCAGGTCACGAGACATGGCTATCATACGAGATCTCAGCAGGTCGCAACTGGCGTTTCAAATAGCTGACGGCGAAGTCGACGACTTCCTCGTCACGCGCTACCGCGGTACGGAGGGTCTGTGCCAGCTCTACCGCTTCGAGATCGAGCTATCCACGACGCTCGACGACGTGGTCTTCGATGATATCGTCGGCAACTCGGCTGTGTTGAGCATCAACGCCGCCGGTGGAGAGCGATGGTTTCACGGGATCGTCAGTCGTTTCGAGGCGATCGGCGAGACGCCGGACCGGACGTTCTACCGGGCGGAGCTGGTGCCGAGTGTGTGGCTTCTGACACACCGGTATCGTTCGAGGATTTTCCAGGACAAGACAATCACCGACATCATCACCACGGTGCTCACGGACGGCGGCATCCCGACGGATCGCTTCGCGATAACCGTCGAGGCGGGCGAGCCGCGTGAATACTGCGTGCAATATCGCGAGACGGACTACAACTTCATCTGCCGGCTGATGGAAGAAGAAGGATACCGCTGGTATTTCGAGCAGACGGAGGAGGGGCACATCCTGCATATCGAGGACGCGTCGGTGGACTATGCTCCGATCGCGGGTGAGCCGAAATTGGTCTATCGCCCGCCGACCGCCATGAATGTGCATGTGGACCACATCCATCGGTTCCGCCTTGGGCAGTCGGTGCGGCCGGGCGCTGTCGTCCTCCATGATTTTCACTTCAAGAACCCGAAACTCTCGTTGGAGGCCAAAAGCGACTGTGGGCGGGATACCGCACTTGAATTCAGCGATTACCCGGGGGAATACACGACACAAGGCGAAGGAACACGCTACGCGCAAGTGCGGACTCAGGAATTCGAATCCGGCAGAACGGTGGGCGTCGGGCTGAGCAACTGTCCGCGGCTGTCCCCGGGGCTGAAATTCGAGTTGGCCGAGCATCCATCCGAGCCGACGAACATGGAGTATTTGGTCTCGTCGGTCACGCATCAGGGTCGCCAGGCCACGACGGAGACGACCGGCGGTTCAAACGGCAGCGGTGGACCGCTGTCGCCCAAGATCCAGGCGGCGCTCATCGCCGCGCGGCGTCACGACGATGCCACCATCCGAGACATGGCGGAAGGTTTGCTTCGAATTACCGGTCGACTGAAGGCGGGCGACAAGACGGCGCATCGGGAGTTGACGTCGTGGCTGTATCATGCCGGCCAAGTCGCGAGCGACCTGCCCAGCATCACGGGCGCGGCGGGCGGAAGCCCGGTCGGCGCGCTGTCGATTCCGAACCTGATCGCGGACGTGGCTGCATCGAGCCTGATGGATGCGGAACTGCCGATTTACGAGTGCCGTTTCGAGTGTATGCCGGCGGAGTTGACCTTCCGGCCCCCGCGCGTCACGCCTTGGCCGGTGATGCGTGGGGCGCAGACGGCCCGCGTCGTCGGTCCCAGCGGCGAGGAGATCTACACGGACGAGTACGGCCGAGTGAAAGTGCATTTCAACTGGGACCGAGAGGGCGAATTCAAGGAGACCGACTCCTGTTGGATTCGCGTGAGCCAGGGGTCGGCCGGGGGCCAATACGGGATGATGTTCCTGCCGCGTGTCGGTCAGGAGGTGATCGTTGACTACCTCGAGGGCAATCCCGATCAACCGATCATCACAGGGCGCGTGTACAACGCCGACCAGATGCCTCCGTACAAGCTACCGGATGAGAAGACAAAGAGCGTCATCAAGACGAACACCAGCCAGGGCGGCGGAGGCACGAACGAGATCCGCTTCGAGGATTTGAAGGACAAGGAGCAGATTCTCGTCTATGCCCAGAAGAACCTTCACATTCGCGCCAACAGCGACCGTGTGGAGAACATCGACAAGGACCGCCACCTCACGGTCAAGGAGAACAAGTTCGAGCTGATCAAGAAGGCCAAGAACATCGAGGTCAAGCTCGATTTCAACGAGAAGATCGGCGGCAACAAGTCGCTTGGAGTCGCAGGCAGCGTTTCGGAGAAGTTCGGCGGTGCGCATTCGGTCGACGTCGGCGGCGACGTGATCGAGAAGTACGGCAAGAACCACAAGAACGAAACGACGATGACCTCGTCCACCAAGGCCTTGTCCATCAAGCTGGAGGCCTCGGTGGGAATCGAACTGAAGTGCGGCGGCAGCAGCATCGTGCTGACCCCGGCGGCGATCTTCATCATGGGCGGCCCGCTGGTCAACATCAACAGCGGGGCCGGGCCGCCAGTGGCGCCGGTCACCGCGATGGCCTCCGGACCCACCGCTCCGAAGCCCCCCGTTGACGCCGATAGCGCCGAGCCTGGGAAGGATGTCGTTTACTCAGGCGGTGGTGAATTGATCGTTGCGGAAGCCCCGCCGGATGTCGCCGGCCACAAAGTCATCCAGTCGTGGATCGAGGTTGAGTTGCTGGATGAAGCCGGCGAGGCCGTGGTTGGAGAGACGGTGGAGATCATCGGCCCTGACGGCGAACTGGTTTGCAAGGGCATCACCGGGCATGATGGTGTGGCACACGTTCTGATCGACGAGCCCGGCACATGCCAGATTTCTTTCCCGAATCTTGACGCAGACGCGTGGGAACGCGGTAGCGGCGGTGGTGGCGGTAGCGGCGGCGGTGGCGGCGGTCAGGCGGGCGGCTCACAGGCGCCCGGCGGCAGTACGCCGCCCCCACCGAAACCGACACCGCCGCCGCGGCCGCAGACACCGCACCCGCCGCGGTCGCAGAAACAGCCCCCGCCCCCGCCGCGGCCGCAGACCCCGCCCCCGCCCCCGCCGCAATCAAGCGGTGGCAGTGGGACGCAGGAGGCTTCCACCGGTGATGATCCCGGTGGCTCGACGGTGGACGGAGGCGGCTCGGGCGGCGGCAGCGGTGGTTCCGGCGGCGAGCAGACGCCGGGTGGTGGGGGTTCGGGAGGCACTTCCGGCGGGACGCAGGAGGCTTCCACCGGTGATGATACCGGTGGCTCGACCGTGGACGGAGGCGGCGCGGGCGGCGATTGAGCGAATGGCCAGGTGAAAAAAGATGAGGGTACTAGCCCCGATGCAGGATCTCTCGCTTTGGGTGATGCTTAACTTGGCGATGAACCGGCCGGGGAGCCCTGCCGTTGCTGTGCAGGGGGACGATGGTGTGTCGGGCCGGGTCGCGAGATTCGTCGGCGGTTCGTTTTCGGTGCGAAGCGCTTCGATCGGCCCGCCGAAGACGATTCGAGGGCGTGGGAATAGAGTGAGGAGGCTGTGATGGCAGGATTGCCCAGCATTCCGAACATCCCAGGCGCCGGCCGGCTGCAGCGCCGAGCGGCCGAACTCAAGGCCCGGATGGAGGCCAAGGCGAAGCAGAAGGCCGAGGAGGATAAGGATAAGGAGGCTGCCAAGAAGCGTAAGAAAGAAGATGAGGGCGTGGGTCCTGTTGGCGAGGGTGAGTACGAGGTCGGCCAGGGGGAGTGTATCTCCTCGATTGCCAAGAAAGCGGGCCACTTCTGGGAGAAGATCTGGAACGATCCGGCCAACGCGGAACTCAAAGACGCTCGCAAAGACCCGAATGTGCTGTTGCCGAAGGATCGCGTGACGATTCCGGAGAAGGAGAAGAAATACGAGTCGGGCGAGACGGAGATGCGGCACCGGTTCGTGCGCAGGGGTGAGCCCGCCTTCCTACGGATGCAGATCCTCATCGAACATGAACCCGTCGGCGATGCACCTTATACACTTGAAATCGATGGGAAAACCAGTGAAGGGAGCACCGATTCTGACGGCTGGGTTGACAGGGCGATTCCCGGGGACGCGAAGCGTGGGAAGCTGATGGTCGACTGGGAAGGGACGTGGTTGGTCTATGCCCTGAATCTGGGGGGGATCAACCCGATCGAGGACATCGGAGGCGTTCAACAGCGACTCAAGAATCTTGGCTTCAAGATCGGCGGGGCTGACGGCAAGCTAGGGCCTCGCACGAAGGCTGCGCTGATGCAATTCCAGCATGATCATACGCTACCCAGCCGGACGGGCGAAATCGACGAGGCCACGCGAACGAAATTGAAAGAGATACACGGCTCTTAAAGAAGGTGTGCCATGGGGTTCTTCGACAGTTTACCTGAATACGCCCAGAGGGCGTTCACGGCTGTTACGGATGTCATCTCCGAGACTGCCGATGCGCTCGAGAAGGTGGTTGACGACGTGCACGACAAGACGTCGAGCGCGGTCTCTAAGCTTGCGGAGGAGGCTGGCAACTTCGCCGACCAAGTGGCCCAGGCGACATCGGATTCTGCGGAGAAGATCAGGGAGATCGCCGAGGAAGGCAAGAAGAAGGTCCTCGATGCAGCCCAGGAAGCCATGGAGGGCGCCGAGGAACTCGCCAAGTGGGGCGTGGGCCGGGTGGAGAGCCTCGCCGAGCGGGCCAAGCGGCAGGTGACTCAAACCGTCCATGCCGCGATGCAGTTGGCAGCCGAAACGGGTGAATTCATCATGGATTCGTTCGACGCCGCCCGGAGATCCGCCGAGGGCGTGGCTGAAAACGTCTACAACAAGCTCAAGACCATCTACCTGAACGTGGGATGTTGGGATGTGGATGACAGCAACTTCGGGCTGGTCTGCGGTCGTTATGCGGTCCTATGCACGTGGCTCGATAGAGGGCGGCTATCACTGCCCGATCCATCCAAACCCGGAGACGAGGAGGCGCAGGAGAAGATCAGGACGTTCCTTGACGTCACTTCCAACGAGGCGACGGGGGCCAGACCGGGGATCCAGGGGTTGGACGTGTCCTTGAAGCCTCTGACCGATGACGGCGACCTCCATGTGTTCATCGGAGACCTGCATGTCAGCCTCTTCCCACTGTCGAAGATGGACGGCTTTGCCCGTTACGGCGGTGCGGATCGGGAGAGGCACTCACTCGCCGCAGACTTCCAGAACTTCTTGAGACATGCGGGGCAGATGGTCAGCGGAGGTTCCGAAAAGATCATCCAGTGCGGCGACTGCTTTGAAGTGTGGGGGGCTCAGATTGTCTTCCACCTGGCCTGCGAGGAGTATCGCCAAGCCGCAATGACGCCGGCGCGCAAGAGGGACAGCGACCAGACAAAGCTCGCGGCCATAGTCAGGGGCACTGGCCTGGAGATCAAAGATAGCGAGCCCCAGGACACGGACACAATCAAGAGGCGATTTCTGGACAGCGCCACACCGCATTTGGTGAAGGACATAGTGGGCATGTATGTGGAGGAGCCTTCAGCAGGTTACACCGATGCGGTGAATCTGACCGATTCGACCGCGATGGAAGACCGGATCAAGGCTATCTATCAGGGCTCACAAGGGATTGACTGGAATGCCTTTACACAGTTGAAGGGTAATCATGACAACGATATAGCCAACTCCTGGTTGGCCGAGAACGCACAATATGGGGAAAGCCAGGGTGGGCATAGCCGAGACTCATATGTCCCGGCGGCATACGGCCGGGCATACGAATCGGGGGAGCACGCAGGGAAGAAATGTATCGGCGCAGAGCATGGCGAGAAATTGGACTCCTCGAACGCGCGGGCAACATTCGAGAAGGGGTTCAAGGTAACCCTGCAGTTCATCGAGAAGGGCAAGCTGCATATGGGTTTCTGGGGTCCGCTGATTCCTGATCCGGTCGTGGATTTCGTCGAAAGCGTTTCGGATGTGGGCTTGGCCGTGTATACGCGAGACAGGGCCCGCCAGTTGCGAGGTTCCTGGCTGCCGGAGGAAGGGGGGCAGCGCTGGCGTCTGATTGTCTTGGGGCATTCGCACGCCTGCACGGTAACGGGCGACGACATTCTGGATATGGCCCAGGACGAAGCGAAGTACTACGGAACCTGGGCGGTCAATCAGATCATCTGAGGCAACAGGTGATCTTGAGCGAGTCAGCCTGCCGGTCAGCGACGGCCATCGTGGAAGGGCGTATGCCGAAGATGACCAAGGCTCTCGAAGGTCGCACCTTCTTGCCCGGCGAGAAACTGAAGCGGAGTAAGGGCGGGTGGTCCAGGTCCTCTGCACCTGGGTGGGGGAACCGCCGAGTAGATGGTACAATGCAAACTGGACCACAAAGAGTGAGGTGAACCATGCCCCCCGCCGCACGTGTAACTGACATGCACACCTGCCCGATGGTGACGGGCGTGGTGCCGCATGTGGGCGGGCCGATCTTGCCGGCGGGTCACCCGACGACAATCATTGGGGGTCTGCCGGCGGCTCGCATCGGCGACATGCTCACCTGCACGGGCCCGCCTGATACGATTGTCAAGGGTTCGCCGACGGTCTTGATCGGCAACATGCCGGCCGCCCGGATGGGCGACAATACCGCCCACGGCGGCGTGATCGTCCTGGGCCACCCGACCACGCTTATCGGCGACGCCGGCAGCGGGGGCGGCGGTGGCGGGGGCGGCGGTGGAGCCGGCGGCGGCGGCCAGTCGGGTGGAGGCGTCGGGAAGGCCAGCCAAGTCACGGCGCTGCGACAGGCGGCCGAGACCGGAGCCGCCACAACGGAGATCTGCGAGTAGGGATCGCGATTGTCGAGTGAGAGGTAGAAGATGATCATCCGCGACGAGCAAAAAGATGCTTTTCAAGCGGCGGACTGTGGGAGGTTTCAGGAGGCATGCATCGGGCATTTGCGCGAGACCTATCCGGATGAAACGGAAGGCAAGTCCAACGGGGAGATGGAGAATCTGGTCCACGACGGCGTTGGCGGGGCCGCTCGCTATGGCATTCGTCGCGAGTCCGACGTGCTACGCTTCATAGAGGTGAGACTCGCCCTTGGAGATGAATTCGAGACCGAAGAAGGCGGCGAGTGGGCCGCCGAGATCCTGAATAACGAATCCATGGGGGGGCCTGAGAAGACGGACCGTCTTTATCTCGCCGCCATGACGCGGGAACGCGAGGAGCGCGAGCGAGAGGAGGCGGAGAACGAGCGGAAAGATCGCCCGACAGACGAAGGCAGCAGGAGACAACATGGTCGTCATCGCCCCGAAAGATCTTGATCCCGCGGCCGTGAAAGAGGCGAATTGGGAGCTGTGGCGGCAGCATCCCGAGTTGAATCACCGGCCGTTGACCATGGGTTCACGCGACCTGGCGCTGCGTCAGGAGTGGATGGTCTACTACCAGGACGCCGCGAAGGCCCGGCAGCAGGGCGCGACGACGACGGTTCCGGAAGAAGAGGCGGAGGCAAATAGCCCCGTCCAGGATAAGGAAGTCGGCCAGACGCAGCAGAAATGCCCGAAGGCATTCAAACTGAAGGTCACTCGCCCGCCGTCCAATCCGAGCATCCCCTGTTCCGTTCTGGAGGCCTCCGCTACGTGCCAGCACGGCGCCCGGACCGTCACGCATGAAGGCGTGCTGGAAGTCGTGCCCGACTACGACATACTCGGGGACGAGATCGCCCTGAAGTCGACGATGCAGCCCGGCTCCTGCTCGCGGCATCCTACGTGGCAGGTGTCCGGATATTGGACCAGTTCGCTCCAGGGGCCGGTCCAGTCGTTTAAGGCGCGGTCGTGGAAGTACCGTCCGGGCCATATCTCGCCGTGGATTCCGCGGATTTCGCCGCACATGTACGCGGTCAGCGTTGCCGGTTGCGATGGCGGCGGCGCCCACCGGATGGAAGTCCGGGCCTACCCGAATGACAAGATCAGTATCGAGATCGACTTCAAGAAGATCCTCGAGAAGTTCATGGAGGTCAAGGATAGCGTCCAGAGCGTGCTGGAGGTCTTCGTACCCAAGTGCGAGTTCAAGTTCCTCGAGGGCAAGGTCAAGTTTTCCAGCGGTTGGGAGGAATACACCGATCATCGGGCGTACTACGCCTACGACATCTCGATCGGCTTCAATCCGCTCATCGGGTTTGAAATCAACATGCCGCTTGCCACAGCTTTCCCCGGCGTGCCGACCGAACTCATGGAGTGCGCCCTGTATCTCAAGCTGTTCGGCGGGCTCAACATCACCGCTCATTACAGGCGGAGTTCCCCCGACTTCGCCACGGGGAATGGTGCGACCAGCGGGTCGGGCAACGTCGGTGGAGGCCTGGAAGGCAAGGTCTCGGCGGGAGGCGGTAAGATCCTGGCCCTCTCCATTTCGGGCACGACGGAGATGTCGATTGGCGCAAAGGGCTTGGTCGACGATGGGGGTTGGGGTCTGCAGGACATCAAGCTTCAATGGGGCGGCGTCAAGGCGACGTTCGAGGTCAGCGCGCTCTGGGGCATCATCAAGGTGACCAAGGAAGCGCAACTGATCGACAGCCAAACACTTTGGCACAAGGACAAGAAGTACATCTGGCGGTCCGACGACACCGCCGACGACTAGCGAGAATACCGATCTATGCCGGCGAATCCCTACTATCTGCTGCAAGTGCTCGTCAGGGGCGTGACCGTGGACGTCCGCTTGAACGATGTCCCCGCCTTTGTCCACCATACGGGCGAGGAGATGACGTCCTCCGGCGAGTACAACAGCCTGATCGTCAATGGCGCGAACGGGTTAAAAACGACGATCGACCTGCTGCCCGGAGCCGATGAAGCCCCGCCGGACGCCAAGGTCGAGGTCGCGCTTGCCGTTGCCAAGAAGGGCCAGACCATTGATGACGGCAAGAAGCTGTTGTCATTCGAATGGTCGCCGCCAAAGAAGGAAGAAAAAGAGGAAAAGGACGAAGACAAGGATGAGGAGGAGAAGAAGGAGGAGGAGCAAGAGGAGCCGGCCGTCACCTATCCTGTCATCGACCTCCAGGCGACCGGCATTCAATGGCCCCACGGGCCATGGGCGTGGCAAGCCTGCACCCCGCTGACGAGCCTCGGTGACGCCCGACGCCAGGGGGTGCGCACCGAGGTCGAAGCACTGCATGCGGCGCTTCAGCAGCGGAAGACCGACACGGTGATTGGCATGATGGACCTCCGAACAAGGGAGGTGGCGACGGCCCATTACGTGGGTCCGGCGACACTGACGGCTGGACTCCGGAACGCCCTCCAGGAGGCGTTCGCTGATCCGCAATGGGGCATGCAGGCGCTCGAGGCGGATGACTTGCAGATGGATCTCGTCGGCAGCGGCCGGGTGGTTTGGGTCAGGAGCAAGGACCTGGGCTACCCCATCCGGTCGGCGGAACTCAGCACCGGTGGGTCAAACTGTCAACGGATCCTGATGTCGGATATCAAGGGGAAATGGACGATCGTGCGATAAGTCGATTATGAGGTGCTCGAAGCCATGACGCAGGCAGACACCACGACACGCTGGTTCCAGGAACTCGCAGGCCTGAACCTATTCGCCATCCTCGACGCGGCGCGTTCGCCGTCGGTTCTCGAAAACCTCGAGGCGCTGAAGCCGCGGTTCGCCAGCCTTTATTCCGAAAAGGATGAAGCGCCATTGAAGACGGTGGCCCCTTACCTCGTTGAGCTTGAAGAAGGCACGCCGATGGGGGTCTTGCTGTTGGAGCCGGGGTGGGGACGCCCCTGGTCTATCTACATCGCCACGGAAGCGGACTTTCAGGCTCTCCGCCGCCACCTGCGGCGGTTCCTGATCGTCGAGGACGAGCAGGGCACCAAGCAGTACTTCCGCTTCTACGATCCCCGAGTCCTGCGGGAGTACCTGCCGACATGCACGCCCGAGGAATTGAAGGATTTTTACGGCCCCATTTCCGCAATCTTTTGCCCTACCGATGATGTGCGGGAACTGATCGCTTATAATATGTCGGAAGACGGTCTCGAGAAGAGGCTCATCGAGGATGTGGCATCGCCGCCCTCGGAAGGTGATTCTGCGTAGATGGACTTGCCAAGAAACAAGGCAGCCCGTATGTTACTGGTTGGTATGGATACACCGCCTCGCAGGGTATGATAAGGCTGGAGGTTCCCATGAACTCATACATTGAAGCGAAAGTCAAACAATATCTCCGAAAGAGGATGCACTATGATCCGGTGCAGGCCGGTTCGCTCGTGTACTACCTCGAGGAGGCCGCACGCATGGTGGGCTACGGCTTCACCGAACGATTTGCCGGCATCGGCCTCGAAGTAGGCGCGGAGGCGAAGTTGGCTTCCGAGGTCTGCGGTCGAGCGCTGTGCAGCGGTGCGTTCACGGCGTCCGAGACGGTCCTGAAGAAGCATCTCGATCGGATTCTGATGAAGAATCCGCTCAAGCACGTCGCACAGATGTAACGCCGCGCCGGCCGCGCACGTCGAAGTCCTCGCGGCACGACCCGCGCTGGGTCTGCTCAGAGGCGGGCGTGCTTCGCGATAAGCCCTGCTGTCCGATCGCGATGGCTGGGTCGGTGCGATGGCGCTTGGTCCGGCATCCGCGATCATCGGCATGGCGGATTCGCGTTGCGGGCAACATGGGATTCTCGCGAGATCCGGGGCGTGGAGTGTTTGCATCCGGCGCCCAGGGATGAAGCGGCGAAGCAGAATCGGTATCCAGAACCTACCACAGACAATCTCACAGTTGGAGGCTCCGCCATGGCCGATCGGCCCGACAAGCACGATATGGAAGTTGAACTCCCCGCGACGCCCGACGGCCTGAAGGTCTCCGGCGAGGGAAAATACAACATTCTTGTGGTCAGCGATTTGACCGGCTCGGATGCCGGTGGGCTTTCCGGCCCGTTGGCCGAGCGCGTTGTCGATCTGAACGCCGACTCGTTCGACGAGGTGATGGCCGCGGCCTGTCCGACCGTTAACTTCACGATCACCGATCCGCTGTCCGCTAAGAAGGCGATGGTCGATTTGAGCCTGTCATTTGAATCCCTCAAGGCGTTCCAGCCCGGCGTCCTGGTCGAGCGGTTGGCCGGCACGAAACCCCTGATGGCTGCCCGCGGGCAGATCGTCAGTCGCCTATTGGGCAAGTCCTCGGCCGCGAAGCTCTCCGATGCCGTTTCGGGCATCGCCTCGGCGGATACCGAACTCGCGTGGCTGACCGATTCGATCAAATGGACGCCTGGCGCCCCGCCCGCCGATCCGGGAACGGTCGACAACTTGTTGGATCAGATCGACCTCGGTGGCGGCGATGGCGATGGTGATAAGGGCGATGCGGCGGCGCCGCCGCCGAAATCGCCCATTGGTTCGCTCGTGTCGGCTGCCGCAAAGGATGGCACCTCGCTGCCTGCCGAGGAGACGTCCGCGCTGCGGCGAACGCTGGCGGAGATCGACCGGCGCGTCGGCACATGGCTGACGATCATCCTCCACTCGCCGCAGGTCCAGTCGCTGGAGGCGGCATGGCGATCGCTGGCGTTTCTCGTTTCGCATACCGAGTTTCGCAAGGGCATCTCCTTGTCGCTCCTGCACGCGCCGTGGGCCGAGCTGACGGGCCGGTTCACCAAGCTCCTGATCGATCCCGTGTTCGACGAGGGGGCCACCGCCCCCGATCTAGTCGTCGTGGACGTACAGTTCGGAGGCAATGCCGCCGACATGGAAGCACTTGACGAACTGGTCCAGCACGGCGCCAGCCTGCCCGCCGTCGTCCTGGCGGGAGCTTCTTGCGGCTTTCTGGGCGTCAAACACGCCTGGCAAGTGGCGACGCTGCCCGCGCTCGGTTCCATGTTTGACCAATGGCAATTCGCCAAGTGGAAGACGCTTCGCGCTCAGTCCTACGCGCAATCACTGGGCGTCTTCTTCGGCCGATGCCTCCTTCGTGAACCGTATGCCGCCAAGGAGAAGGGTCTCGAGTTCAGCTACCGCGAGCCATGTATCGGGGATGGCGATCTGGTCTGGGCCAGTGGGGCGATTGCCGCCGCGAGTGCCGTGACCGGCAGCATCGCGGACAAAGGCTGGCCGACCGCCATGTCCGGCTTCGTCCATGGTCGCGTCGAAGGTTTCACGACCGCTATGGGCGGCAAGAGCGGCGACAAGAAGTTTGGCCCGTCCGACACGCAGTTGCCACAGCCGAAGATCGAGGAGCTGGCTTTCGTCGGGCTGAATGTTGCGGCCGGCATCAAGGATCACGACGACGTCATCATCTGGAACGGGCTCACGGCCGCCAAGCCTGCCAAGGCGGACCACAACTCGATGCTCGAGATCAGCTTGCCGTACCAGCTTTTCGCGACGCGTTTGTCGAATCTGCTGTTCGCCCTCAAGCCTCACCTTAGCGGCAAGACGGCTGACCAGGTCGTCCCATTCGTGCGAGATCACGTGCTCACATGGCTATCCGGGGAGGATCAGCCCGTGCCGCTGGATCAGATTAAGGTGCAGACCAGCGCGGCTGAAGACGATCCGACGACCCAGGTGCTGGCCGTCACCGTGACCCCGCCGCAACGAATCCTCGCCGGAGGCATCCCGGTCGTGCTCGGGTTTCGGCTGAACTAATGACGCTTGAATAGCCGATATAATGTCTCGCGTCTGCCGGAAATCCATGGATTGCGATCCATGGATTTGGTGCGCGCTTCACCAACCATCAAACACCAATAGAGCCGTGTTTCATAACAGGGCAATCGCAAGAATGGATCTCGCGCATGAGCTGCGAGTCTGTTGAAGGGGGTTTGATAGGCACGAAACCGATCAGAGCCGCCTTCTGTGAAGGCGGTGCCCTCCAAACGCCACGGCACACCGCCTTCACAGAAGGCGGCTCTGATCGGGCTTCTCAAACAGGCTCGTAACCCAGTGGCATCTGGGCGGGGGGCTTCCGTACGATTCTTGCGATTGCCCTGTGTTTCATGAGGAATGGGGGCGGTGCGAGTTGAGTTTCGGGTGAGATCGGGTATGCTTGTTTGATTCGGCATTCTTGTCGGCGATCGTCGCGGTTGCGGAGTTGCGGCGCTGCGGTCGGCGGTTCGGTGTTTTGCCGCCTGGCGAGGCGGCGTGGTGAATAAAGGAGCAAGCGCGATGTCAGCGGCATCATCCGGCGAATCAGCAGACGAGGACGATACATCCGACCAAGCCGACTTATCGCGGGTCCGCAACATCGGCATCGCCGCGCACATCGACGCTGGCAAGACGACGACGACGGAGCGTTTTCTGTATTACACGGGCCGTACGCACAAGATGGGGGAGGTGGACGAGGGCACGACTGCGACGGACTTCGATGTTCAGGAGCAGGACCGGGGGATCACCATCTTCAGCGCGGCCGTGACGTTTGAGTGGGACGATCATACGGTCAATCTGATCGACACGCCGGGGCACGTGGATTTCACGGCGGAAGTGGAACGGAGCCTTCGTGTGCTCGACGGGGCGGTGGTCGTGTTCGACGGCAAGGAGGGCGTGGAAGCGCAATCGGAAACGGTGTGGCGTCAGGCGCAGAAGTACGGCGTGCCATGCATCTGCTTCATCAACAAGATGGACAAGATCGGTGCTGATTTCGCGATGTCCGTATCTTCGATCGAGAAGCGGCTGGGGGCCGTGCCAGTGGCGGTGCAGATTCCGATTGGAGCGGAGAGCACGTTTTCCGGGGTTGTCGATCTGCTGACGATGAAGGCCCACCGATTTGTCGGCGAGCAGGGATCGAAGGTGCGGGAGGAGGATATCCCCGCGGAGATGATGGACGAGGTGAGGCATTGGCGGCATGCGCTCGAGGAGAAGGTGGCGGAGTATGATGACGGGTTGATGGAGAAGTACCTGGAGGAGCAGCCGCTGGGCGAGGAGGAGATTCGGGCGGCTTTACGTCGGGCGGCGCTGGAGCGGCGATTCTATCCGGTGTTTTGCGGGTCGGCACTGCGGAACATCGGTGTGCAGACGTTGTTGGACGGGGTGGTGCATTATTTGCCATCGCCGTTGGATCGGCCGGCGATCGCGGGTGTCAAGTCGTTGACTGATCACACGCCTGTGGAGCGGAATCCGAAGAAAGGTGAGCCCTTTTCGGCCTTGATCTTCAAGATTGTGGCGGACAAGCCGCTGGATCTGTACTACCTGCGGGTGTACAGCGGTGTGTTGAAGAGCAGCTCGCGAGTCTTCAATGCGAATACGGGTAAGAAGGAGAATTTGAGCCGGATATTCCGGATGTTCGCGAAACGTCGCGAGCAGATTTCGGAGGCGGTGCCGGGTGACATCGTGGGATGTTTGGGATTGAAGGCGGCGGTGACGGGTGACACGCTTTGTGATGTTCGCCAGCCGGTCGTGTTGGAGCGGATCGAGTTTCCGACGCCTGTGATGAGTGTGTCGGTGGAGCCCCGGAGCACGAAGGATCGAGAGGACCTTGCATTGGGTTTGGGGAAGTTGGCGCGTCAGGATCCCACGTTTCAGCATAGCTTCAACGAGGAGACGGGGCAGACAATCATCAGCGGGATGGGGGAGCTTCACCTCGAGGTTCTGACGCACAGGCTGGCACACGAGATGCGCGTGCCCGTGAACGTCGGGAGGCCGCTTGTTGCCTACCGTGAAACGGTGACGGAGTCGGGGACGGCTGAGGCGAGATTCATACGCCAGACAGCGACAACCGGGCAGTATGCGGTGGTGACGATCCGGGTGGAACCGCTCGGGAAGGCCCTCGACGAGGAGTCGTTCGCGTTCGTGAACGGGGTGGGCAGCGGCCAGCTCCGTTCGGTCTTCGTGGATGCTGTGGAGCGTGGGATTCGCGATTCGTTGCAGGTGGGCGTCCTCGCGGGGTACGAGCTGCTGAACATCCGGGCAACGCTGGTCGCCGGGAAGGAGCATGAGTCCGATAGTACGGAGCTGGCGTTCGAGAGCGCGGCTCGGATGGGGTTCGAGGCTGCGTTGCAGAAGGCGGTCCCGGTGATGCTGGAGCCGGTGATGCGATTGGAGGTTTCGGTTCCGGATGAGTATTTCGGGTCGGTGAGCGGTGACCTGAGTATGCGACGGGGTGTCATTCAGGATACGGAGGTGCGGGGCAGCCATCGGGTGATCCACTGTGAGGTGCCGTTGGCGGAGATGTTCGAGTACGCATCGAAGCTGCGCACGTTGACGCAGGGGCGGGCGAGTTGGTCGATGGAGCCGCATTCGTACGAGCCGATGCCGCGTCGGTTACAGGAGGATCTACTGCGGCGGCATGGGTATATCGCGTAGTGCGAGCCGGGGTGGGGCTGACGATCGGGGGGGCGGGGTGGATTGGGGCGAGAAAAAGTGGAAAATGTGGGTTGACAAAGGTTTGGGGGCTGGTAGGATTGCCGAGCTTACCCGTGCAGCGACGTGTCGTCGGGGGCGGGAAGAAATCGCAAGTGAGGAGCAGCCGTGGCGTTGGACCGTATCCGGATTCGTATGGAGGCCTACGATCATCGAGCGTTGGATAACTCCGCGCGTGAGATCGTGGAGCAGGCGAAGCGGACGAGTACGCGCGTTCGCGGCCCTATTCCGTTGCCGACGCGGATTGAGCGTTATACCGTTCTCCGCAGCCCTCACATTGACAAGAAATCTCGTGAGCAGTTCGAGATGCGAACACACAAGCGTGTGATCGATATCTTCGAGCCGACGGCTCGGACGGTGGAAGCGTTGAACCGGTTGGTGGTACCGGCGGGTGTGTTTGTGAAGATCAAGGCATAGGACATGAACCTGTGGCGGCGTTCGTCTCGGGTTCCTCTGTCGTTGGTCGCAATGCCCCTCCTTTGTTAGTTGACAGCGTGGCGTGCGAGTATGAATCGCGCGTAGAAGAAGAAGTCCCGTAGGGCAGCAGGGAAAATGTGCCTTATGAAAGCGGCGATACTGGGCAAAAAGGTCGGAATGACACGCGTGTTCGATGAGGACGGTGCGTCGATTCCGGTGACGGTCATTGAGGCAGGACCTTGTCCGATTCTGCAGGTCAAGACGGCGAAGTGTGACGGCTACGACGCGATTCAATTGGGTTTCCTCCGTGCGAAGCCGAGTCGATGTCGTCGTCCGGACATCGGTCACGCTCGGAAGGCGGGGAGTGAGCCCCATCGGTTCGTTCGTGAGATTCGTCAGTCGGAGCCAGTTGAGCAAGAGGCGGGTCACGTGGTGACGGTGGCTCTGTTCGACGTGCAGGACGTGAGGTTCGTGGACGTGATTGGGACGACGATCGGGAAGGGATTCCAGGGCGTGATGAAACGGCACGGTTTCGGAGGGCAACTGGCATCGCACGGCGTGGAGCGGAAGCACCGGTCTGCGGGTAGCATCGGCGGGTCGGGCGATCTGGGCGAAGGACGTGGGGTCAAGCGGGGTAAACGGATGCCGGGTCACATGGGCGACGTACAGCGAACGGCTCGGAACCAGCGACTGGTCTCGATCGACAAGGATCGAAACCTGATGCTGATCAAGGGAGCGATCCCGGGGCCGAAAGGCGGCTTCGTGATCGTTTCGAAGGCGAAGACGAAATCATAATGTATTCTGGCCGTCAGGCGGACGCTTGAACGGCCATTTTTGTTGTGTTTGAGTGTCATGATTGAGATTCCGGTCTTGGACATAAATGGGTCAACGATCCGTAGCGAGTCGCTGGATCCGGCGTTGCTGGGCGGTCGTGTTCGGCACGATCTGCTAAAGCAGGCCGTGGTTGCCTATCAGGCAAGTCGGCGTCAGGGGACTGCGGTGACGAAAGGCCGCGGGGTGGTACAAGGCTCGAGCCGGAAGCTGTATCGGCAGAAGGGAACGGGGCGCTCCCGAGCGGGGAACCTGCGGACGCCGGTGCGAGTCGGAGGCGGTAGGACCTTTGCCAAGATCACGCGGGATTATTCGAAGACGTTGCCGCGGAAGATGCGGCGTCTGGCGAGGAACTCGGCGATCCTGGCAAAGGCGATGTCTGGGACGGCATTGATTTTGGAAGGGCTGAAATTCGAGAAGCCTCAGACGTCGGCGATGGCGGCGATCCTTGATGCGACCAAGACGCGGCGGGGGGCTTTGTTGGCGACGGCCTCGGAAGACGCGAACATTCTGAAGTCGTTACGGAATATCCCGAATATGGAAATGAAGCTGGTGGCTGATGTGAACGCGTATGACGTGCTTCGCGCCAGGCATCTGGTGTTCACGCCAGAGGCGTTCAAGTCGTTGGTGACGGATCCCGAGAAGGCCGGCGCGTCGGCGGAGGCATAGGGCAGCGATGGATATCTATCACATCATCCGACGACCGCTGGTGACGGAGAAGGGGACGTATCAGAGCAAGCAGTCGCACGGGGTGACGGCGTCACGACCCGGGCGCGGCGGGGCGTACAGTTTCGAGGTTCATCCCGAGGCGAACAAGATCGAGATCCGGAACGCGATCGAGAAGATCTACAATGTGAAGGTTGAGGCGGTCCGGACGAGTGTCCATCGGGGGAAATATCGCCGGCATCGGTTTAAGAGCGGCATGACGCGTCACTGGAAGAAGGCAGTGGTTGTTCTGCGGCCCGAGTTCCACATCGACTTGTTCTGATGTGTGGAGAGGCGTAGGGGAACGGTGACGGCAGGTCGCGGATCGGCCGGGATCGCAACGGCAAGGTAGAGACGAGATGGGCGTCAAGATATATTCTAGGACGACACCTGGCCGACGCAGAGCCAGTGTGAACGACTTCAAAGAGCTGACGGACAAGCGACGTCGGCCGGTGAAGGCTTTGTGTCGCCCGTTGCCGAAGACCGGTGGGCGAAATCACCATGGTGTCACGACGGCCCGTTTTCGGGGCGGCGGCCACAAGCGATTGTATCGGATGATCGACTTCAAGCGCCGCAAGGATGGGATGTCGGCGAATGTCGAGGCGATCGAGTATGATCCGAACCGGAACTGCTTTATCGCTTTGCTGAAGTACGATGATGGAGAACTTCGGTACGTTCTGGCGCCGCTCGGTCTGACGGCCGGGGACACGGTGATGAGTGGGCAGGGCGTGGAGCCGAAGATTGGCTGCGCGATGGCCCTGAAGGACATTCCGACCGGACTGGACATCCACAACGTCGAGTTGATCGCGGGGCAAGGCGGCAAGTTGGTTCGTGCGGCGGGCGGCGTGGCTCGTTTGGCGGCGAAGGAAGGCGACTGGGCGACCATTATCCTGCCGTCCGGAGAGATGCGGCAGGTCCGCGTGGAGTGCCGCGCGACGATCGGCCAGTTGGGCAACCTGGATCACAAGAACATCAAGCTGGGTAAGGCCGGCCGGAAGCGGCATATGGGGCGGCGGCCACACGTTCGCGGGACGGCGATGAACCCGGTGGCGCATCCGTTGGGCGGCGGTGAAGGCCGTAGCGGCGGCGGTCGTCATCCTTGCAGCCCGACGGGCAAGCTGGCGAAAGGCGGGAGAACACGGAAGCCTCGCAAGCAATCGAACCGTCGCATCCTCCGTCGGCGTAAGAGCCGTCGGTATGGGCAGGTGTCGCTGAAGCGGCGCCGGTAGAGGTGAGACTAGACATTCGGCAAGGCATGGACCAAGAGGTCCGTTGGCTGGCAGGTGGTTGAATGACTCGCAGTTTGAAGAAAGGCCCGTACGTGGACCCGCGTCTGGCGGAGAAGGTTCAGAAGGCGATCGATGTGGGGAGCCATGAACCGATCCGGACGTGGTCACGGCGCTGCACGATCCCGCCGGAGTTCGTCGGCCGGACATTTGAGGTGCACAACGGGAAGCTTTTCAGGAAGGTGTTCGTCACTGAAGACATGGTAGGGCACAAGCTTGGTGAGTTCAGCCTGACGCGAACATTTCGAGGGCACACGGCTCAGAAGCGGCGGAAGTAAGGTCTTTCAGGGTAACCGGAGCTCGGTTGATGGCAGTTTGGAAGTCGACACATCGATACGCTCGGATCAGTGCCCGAAAGGCGCGTCTCGTGACGGGCCTGATCGCTGGGCGGCATGTTGACGAGGCGCTGGAGCTTCTGAAGTTCACTCGTAAGCGTGCGAGCAGCATGATAGATAAGGTTCTGCGGTCAGCGGTGGCGAACGCGGATGAACAGGAAGCGGACGTTCGGAGCTTGTATGTACACGAGGCCCGCGTGGATGAAGGCCCGACGATCAAACGGTTCCGTCCGAAGGACCGTGGCCGCGCCCACCCGATCATGAAGCGAACGAGTCACCTCGTGATAGCAGTCGGTGAAGGGCCGAGGAAGTAGATAACGATGGGACAGAAGGTACATCCAACCGGGTTTCGCATCGGGATCACCGAGGATTGGCGCTCTCGCTGGTTTGCGCCGAAGGCGGCCTTTGCCGAGTTTCTGATCGAGGATCAGAAGATACGCGGCTTGGTGTTCTCGCGGTTGAACGAGACGGCACCGTATGCCGGTTGCTCGTCCGTGGAGATCGAGCGGACGCGCAACGAAGTGAAGGTGGCGTTGGCGACGGCTCGTCCCGGCATGGTGATCGGTCCCAAAGGCGCAGAGGTAGACAAGCTGAAGGAAGCGTTGGAGGAGTTGATTGACCGTAAGGTGAGCGTCAACATCAAGGAGATCAAGAATCCGGACCTGGATGCGAAGTTGATCTCGCTGGATGTCGCGGCGCAACTGAAACGGCGGTCGAGCTTTCGCCGCGTGATGAAGATGCGAGCGGACGCCGCGATGGCGGCGGGCGCAAAGGGAGTGAAGATCATCTGCAAGGGTCGGCTGGGTGGCGCGGAGATGTCCCGGACGGAGATGCAGAAGCGAGGATCGATTCCTTTGCAGACCCTACAGGCGCATGTGGACTACGGTTTCACGACGAGTAACACGACATACGGTTCGATCGGCGTTCGCGTCTGGTTGTACAAGGGTCGCTACGACGAGGAAGTGGACGCGCCGGTGGAAGGACCGCAGCGGCGTGCGCCCGGTGCTCGCCGGCGGTATTAGTGTTGGTGTTTTGGAGTGATTGAACTGGGCGGCAGTCCGCCGAGGGAATGCGGGGAGGCTAGACCATGGCCATGATGCCGGCGAGAGTGAAGTTCCGAAAGCAGCAGCGGGGTCGTATCCGCGGGAAGGCCTCGCGCGGGAACTTCGTGGCATACGGTGACTATGGGTTGCAGGTTTTGGAGGGTGGCTGGGTCACGGCTCGTCAGATCGAGGCGGGCCGGATGAGCGCGACACACTTTCTGCATCGACAGGGCCGCGTGATCATCCGCATTTTTCCACATAAGAGTATTTCCGGCAAGCCGCTGGAGACTCGTATGGGTAAGGGGAAGGGCGAGATCAACTACTGGACGGCGGTGGTGAAGCCGGGCACGGTTCTGTATGAGATCGGTGGTGTCGAGGAAGAAGTGGCACGGCAGGCCTTGGCGCGTGTGGCGCACAAGATGCGGTTTCGATGCCGATTCATCAAGCGTCGTCATGAGCTGTAGCGAGAGGTGCTGGGCGGATGAAGATATCAGATCTTCGAGAGTTGAAGACGGAGGAATTGCACGCGGAATTGGACCGTCTGCGACGTCATTTGTTTGACCTTCGGAGCCAGTCGGTGACGGAGAAGCTCGAGGACGCGACGCAATTGGGCAAGACGCGGCGCGATATTGCGAGGGTCTTCACGATCCTCAAGGAGCGTGGCGAAAAGGATATCGAACAGCAGCAGTACCACATGGAGTCGATCGGCACGGGTGGTAAGTAGGTGGCGTCGCTGAAGCGGCACAAACGGATGTTCCGGCAGGGACGAGGATAGACGAGCGGATAATCGATGAGCGAAGCACCAGGAACAGCGGTGTCTGAGACGGCGGATTCGCCGCGGCGTCAACTTCGACGCGTGCGTATCGGCGTGGTCGAGAGCGACGTGCGCGACAAGACGATCAAGGTTCGAATCGATCGTTTGTCGAAGCATCCGAAGTATGGCAAGTATTTGCAGCGGCGGAGTGCGTATCACGCGCACGACGAGAAGAACGAGGCTCGCACGGGGGACGTGGTCGAGATCACGGAATGCCGCCCGCTAAGCAAGACGAAGTCGTGGCGTTTGTCGAAGATCGTGCGGGCATTCGCATCAACGTAGACGGGTAGTCGTGAGATGATACAGTCTGAGAGTGTAGTGGACATTGCGGACAACACGGGGGCGAAGCGAGCGCTCGTGATTCGCGTTTTGGGCGGATCGACGGCCCGCCAGGGGTACAAGCGGCGGACCGCGTCGATCGGGGATATCGTGGTGTGCACGGTAAAGAAGGCGTTGCCGAACAGCGATTACATGGCCGGCAACAGTCGGAAAGAGCGGCACACGCGTCGGCTGATCAAGGCGGTGATCGTGCGAACGAAGTCGCCGGTGCGTCGTCGCGACGGGAGCTACGTGCGGTTCGACAGCAATGCGGCCGTGATCCTGGATGAGGAGAAGAACCCGAAGGGCACGCGGATATTCGGCGCGGTGGCGCGTGAACTGCGTGAGAAGGGTTTTATGAAGATCGTATCGCTGGCAAGCGAAGTGGTATAGGCATGTGTGATGCCGCGATGGTTTTCGCGGTTGAATTGGGATAGTCGCGATGGCAGCGAAGATTCGAAAAGGCGACCGCGTCGAGGTGATCAGCGGCGTTCACAAGGGCGAGATCGGTAAGGTGCTGGATGTGGATCCGCAGAAGCAGATGGTGCTGATCGAGGGCGTGAACCTCGTGTATCGGCACTTGCGTGCGAGCAGGCGGACGCCGCAGGGCGGCCGAATTCGCAAGGAGGCGCCGATCCATTTGTCGAATGCGTTGCCGGTGGATCCGAGGACCGGTCGTGGAAGTCGCGTTCATTTCGAGGTCGAGCATGACGAGAAAGGCAGGGTCGTGTCGAAGCGCCGCGTGACGCGTGGCGGGACGGCCTTGGAAGAAGTTAAGATGGCAACGCGTGGCTGAGGCCTAGTGAGCAGGGCGCGCGAGCCCGTTGGTGGGAACGATGGTTCGGTTGTTAGAGCGATACAACGGTGAGGTTCTTCCCGCGCTTCAGAAGGAACTGGGGCGTGCGAATCGCCTTTCGATTCCGCGGATCGAGAAGATGGTGGTGTCGATGGGTCTGGGGAAGTCGATTCAAGAGAAGAAGATGTTCGAGGCGGCCGAGAAGGAGTTGGCGTTGATCACGGGCCAGAAGCCGGTGGTATGCGCGGCCCGCAAGAGCGTGTCGAACTTCAAGCTTCGTCGGGGGATGAAGATCGGTGTGAAAGTGACGTTACGCGGCTCGCGGATGTATCATTTTCTGGATCGGCTGATCAGCATCGCGATTCCGCGTGTGCGAGACTTCCGGGGGCTGGGTCCGAACAGTTTCGACGGGCGTGGGAACTACAACATGGGGCTGACGGAACAGACGGTATTTCCGGAGGTTAATCCGGACAAGGTGGAATTCCAGCAGGGGATGAACATCTGCATCGTGACGACCGCTCGCAACGACAGCGAGGCCCGTCGCCTGTTGACCTTGCTGGGGGTGCCTTTGCGTGGGGCGGAGCGTGCGGCATCGTAGGAGGGGCCGGGCGTCCACCGGAGGTGGGCGGCAGCGATGGGCGGGC
>JAUVGW010000122.1 GCA_030593565.1 Phycisphaerae bacterium
GGGCTCGCTGCGCTTCGCCCTGGGCTCTATTCCGCCACCCCCTTCGGGGGTTCATGCGTGTCCGTCGGAGGTTTATTCGATTCTTTCGAGGGTTTATTCGATCGCCCATCGCTACGCCGCCTAAACTGTCATGGACCCGTAGTGTTCAGTTTGATTGGCGGGTGCCACTGGCAGCTTGCTGCCAGTGCCGGCACGGGCGGGCAAGCCGCCCGTGGCACCCAAACTTTACCAGTACCGACGCGTGGGCTCAGCCAGGTGCTCGAGGGTGGCTCGCCACCGGTCGAAGAAGTCCCTCAGGATTACCCTGGTCCCCAACGGAGGTTCTTTGATTTCAGAAATGCCGTCGGGAGCCCCAAGCGACGTGGGAAGTGCCCCCCGATTGATGAGCTGCGACCGCTTCATCTACTGAATGTCATGACGATGGACAGAGTTATCCTCGTGGCCGGCGGCCACGTATTTTACGTTGCCAGCCACGTCGCGAAGTACACTTTCTGAGGCGCGTGATCTCGAAAGACATCGGTGAGCACATATTTCCGATTTTTTCATTGCGGAGGCGAGCAAGGAGGGTACAATTCGACCTGTCGATTGACAAGTCCATGTGGGTCGATTGAATTGTTGACGCAAACGGGAGAATATGCTCTACGGGCCGCGACATACGTCGCGCAACACTCAGAACAGGGTCCGGTGTTGGCACGCGAGATCGCCGCCCAGGCCGGTATCCCTTTCGAGTACTTGCAGAAGCTGCTGACGGAACTCGTGCGGAACAACATCCTGACGAGCACGCGTGGAATCGGCGGCGGCTTTCGGCTCGCCAAGCCTGCTCGGAAGTTCCGGTTCATCGACGTACTTGCGCCGTTCGACAATGTGTTGAATCGTGCGCAGTGCCCCTTCGGCAACCGGGATTGCGGGAAGACCAGACCGTGTCCGGTGCATGATAGCTGGGCTCACGTGTTGGAAACGTACCGGTCGTTCCTGGAATCAACGACCCTCGCGGATGTGGTGATCGACGAAGACTAAGGGCCGGCGGTGCATTCTGGCGCCGCTATCGGGTATTTGACGACCGCTTTCCTGTGTGCCGGAGGAGAGCTACGCGTCATTGGGTCGAAATATGACAGCGAGAGGACTCGTCCAGGTTGCAGTTCCTGACGACGACTACTGGCGGCAGCAGGTCCGGTGCCAGTATGCGTGTCCGGTGAATACCGACGCGCGCGGGTACGTGCGGGCGATTGCCGACGGCGATTACGAGAAGGCGTACTTGATTGCCCGTGGGCCGAATCCGCTGGCGAGTATTTGTGGGCGTGTGTGCGGTGCGCCGTGCGAAGCGGCGTGCCGGCGGAGCGACATCGATCAGGCGATTTCGATTCGGGCGCTCAAGCGCTTCGTGACCGAGCGCGCCGGTGCGGCGGATGGGCGGGTATCGCCCCGCGAGTTGATCAACCGGATACTGGCAAATCGCCCGAACAGGGAATGTGCCGCGGACGAGGAGCTTGCCAGCCTGCGCGAATTCGTGTGCGACCCGAGCGCGCCGGCCGAAGATGCACACAGAGTTGCAATCATCGGTTCCGGCCCCGCGGGGCTGGCCGCTGCTCACGATCTGGCCTTACTCGGATTGCGTGTCGTCGTCTTCGAGATGGAACCCGTCCCGGCGGGGATGCTCGCCGTGGGGATACCGGCCTACCGCCTGCCGCGCGACTTGATCGAGGCCGAGGTCGACGTCATCAGGTCGCTGGGCGTCGAGTTCCGCTGCAACACGCGGGTAGGTAAAGACATCAGCCTGGATCAGATTCGCAAGGAGTTCGCCGCGACCGTCATTGCGGTCGGCGCCAAGTATTCCCGCAGCTTACCGGTTCCGGGCGCGGACGGTCCCGGCGTGCTGGGGGGCATCGAGCTATTACGCGAGGTGGCGCTCGGCCATCCCGTAGAACTTGGCGAGCGCGTGGTCGTCATCGGCGGTGGCAATGTGGCCTATGACGTGGCGCGGTCTGTGATTCGCCAAGCCGAGATGGATGTGTCTCGCACGGCGCTGCGACAGGCGAGCGTGCGTGAGGTCCACATGGTCTCGCTCGAAAGCCTCGAGGAGATGCCGGCGGACGACGTGGAGATCATCGAGGGCGACGAGGAAGGCGTGCGGCGCCGCCATCGACTGGGGCCCAAGGCGATCCTACGCAACTCGGCGGGCCAAGTGACAGGCGTTGAGTTTCAGCGGGCGCTGCGGGTATTTGACGACGAGGGGCGTTTCTCGCCGGAGTTCGACGAGCAAGATATAACCACGATCGAGGCAGACACCGTGCTGTGGGCGATCGGTCAACGGCCGGACCTGTCGTTTATCCCGGCGGATGGCGACGTACCGCTCACGAAACGCGGATTGATCGAGTGCAATCCGGATGACGGCACTACACCTGCGCCGGACGTGTTCGTTGCCGGCGACATCGCGACCGGACCACGGCTGCTGATCCATGCCGTCGCCAGCGGAAAGAACACCGCCCGGCGGGTATATCGACACCTGACGGGCCGTTCGATCTCGCCTGAGCAAACGATGCTGCACCTGCCGATCGCGGACTACGGGCGCGAGGCCGACTATGAGAAGCGGTCGCGGGTGCCCGTGCCGACGCTCGGGGCGCGTGATCGCGTGGCCGACCAGACGACGGTCGTGGAGCGGGGCTACACGCCTGAACTCGCGTGTCGCGAGGCCGAGCGGTGCCTGGACTGCGGCGTGAACACGATCTTCGACTCAGACAAGTGCATCCTTTGTGGCGGTTGCGCGGACATCTGTCCGGAGCTTTGCCTGCGTCTGGTGCCGGTGTCGGCATTGGCCGGAGATGACGGGCTGGATGCGTTGCTGGCGAAACGGTACCTGCCCGAGGAATCGGGTGAGGCGTCGGCGATCATCAAGGACGAGACCAAGTGCATCCGGTGCGGGTTATGTGCCCAGCGCTGTCCGGTGGGCGCGATCACAATGGAACGGATGACGTTCGAAGGAACATGGGTGGAGGCTTCGGCATGAGTGAAGACCACCGTAGCGTCCGACCCCCGCGTCGGACGTCACACGAGGGCGAATCATCATTGGAGGAAAGCCGGCGATTCGCGCCGGAGACGTCACGCCGGGATTTCCTTGGATTGGCGGCGGCGTGGGCGGCGGTGGCGGCTGTGGCGGCAGCGGCGATCGGGTCCTTGCGCCTTCCGATGCCGTCCGTGTTTCCCGAGTCCAACTCGCAAGTGAAGCTCGGGCCGCCCGGTGGATTCAAGCCGGACTCGGCGACCTACCTGCCTGAACTCAGCGCGTGGGTCTTCCGTGATGAGCAGGGGCTGTACGCGATCTCGTCGGTCTGTACGCACCTGGGCTGCATCGCGGGGCGCGAGCCGGATGGCCGGTTCAAGTGCCCGTGCCACGGCTCGATCTTCGAAGCGGACGGCAAGGTGGTCGGCGGGCCGGCGCCGAAGGGGCTGAACTGGTTGGCAATGAGCCTGTCTCCGGACGGGCAACTTGTCGTGGACAAGGTGCGGACGGTCAAAAGCGGAACCCGATTTACGGCATAGTGCTTTGTCACGCCTTAATCATCGGGTGGTACGGGCGTCCCGCCCGTGCGAAATCGGGTTGCCATGGTCTTGCACGGGCGAGACGCCCGTACCACCCAACCCGCATATTTAGGCGTGACAAAGCACCAGAGCCCTATCCCAGGAGGTGTGGCACCGCCGTCCCGGCGGTGGAAACACAGGCGAGACGCCTGTGCCACAGGGATTGATGGGATAGGTTCTTAGGCGGTTGCCCAGGAGCACAGAATGGCCGGAACGAAAGCCAGTTGCCAGTGCAACGGCAAACAGCAGGGGACCCGAAGCGCGGGTGGCAGCGCGATGCGCGCCTACCTGACGAACCTGATGCGAACGCCGAGGTCTTTCCGGGAGTCGGTGATTCGACATGGTGCGCCGACGTCAGATCGAGCTCGGTCACAGGCGGTCTCGCACAACTTCTTCCTGCACATCATGTCGGCCCGGGTGCATCGGCATTCGCTCAAGTTCATTGCGACGGCGGGGCTCGGCGTGATCACGCTGGTGCTGTTCCTCCTGCTGGCGGTTACCGGCATTTTGCTAATGGTCTATTACAAGCCGGCCGTCGATCAGGCCTACGACTCGATGAAGGACATCAGTGCCGTCGTTCCGACCGGCCGATTCATGCGAAACATCCACCGCTGGGCAGCGCACGGCATGGTGGCTTGCGTCATCCTGCACATGGCCCGCGTGTTCTACACCTCCGCGTACAAGAAAATGCGGGAGTTCAACTGGGTGGTGGGCATGGTGCTGTTCGTGCTCACGCTGCTGAGCTTCACGGGTTATCTGTTGCCGTGGGATCAGCTTGCTTTTTGGGCCATCACCGTGGGTGCGAACATCGCGCAGTCGCCGCAGGAAGTGACCGACGCGCTGGGTATCACGGCCCAGTTCGACCCGGGCGGCATGACGAAGGAGATCCTCCTCGGCGCACACTTCGTCGGACAGGAGGCCTTGACACGGTTTTACGTGTTGCACTGCATTGTTCTGCCGCTGGTGCTGACGTTGGTGCTCGGGCTGCACATGTGGCGCGTCAGGAAGGACGGCGGCCTTGCTCGGCCGGACGAACCCATCTCCGAGCGTCCGCCGGGGTGCGATGTCGATGGCTCCGTCAAGACGTGGGGGCTGATGGGCTTGATGAAGGGCCGAACGCCGGCGGTCGGCAAGGAACTGGCAAACACGGTGCCAGCGTATCCGAACGCGTTGTACGCACTCGCGGCACTCGCGATGCTCACGACGGCTGTCATGCTGACGCTCGGCTACTTCTTCGACGCGCCGTTGGCGGAGATCGCCAACCCGGCGGTTCCTGAGAATCCCGCGAAGGCACCTTGGTACTTCCTCGGATTGCAGGAACTGGTGGGCTACTCGGCATTCATGGGTGGGGTTGGCATTCCTTCGCTGGCGATCATCGGTTTGGCATTGATCCCCTACCTTGACCGCGAGGAGGAGGACGTTGGCCTGTGGTTCGGCGGTTCGCAGGGCAGACGCGTGGCACTGGGCAGCCTGGTTTTCACGACGGTGCTCACGGTCGGAATGCTGGTGTTGACGGTCCGCGCGGGTTGGCTGCGCGAGTGGATGCCCGACATTCCGCAGCTCGTCATTACGTTCATCAATCCCGGCACGGTGCTTGTGTTCGCCTTTGCGGTGTGGTCGCTTGGCACGGTGCTTCGGACGAACTCGACGCGCCTGGGCGCGATCGCGCTCTTCACCTGTTTTCTGACGTCATTCGTGATTCTGACGTATTTCGCGACTGTTCATCGTGGGCCGAACTGGGAATTCTATTGGTGGCCTAGTCTGTGGCCGGCAGCGCACTAACCGCGCATTTTGAGGCGCAAAGGGTAAGCACGGATTCCGCCAAACGGAGAGAGCAGTGGACAGTAAAGAAATCCGGCGACTGAAGATCATCCTGCTCGTGTCTTCGCTCGTGTCGCTCGCGCTGCTTGTCATGTCGGCGCGGGAGGAACACTTCGCCGGGACATGGCGGCAGCATCAGACCGATTACCGCGGTGCAGCCGTGCGGATGGCGACGACCGACTCGACGCTGGCGGCGGCCGAGGCGACACCGATTCAGCTTCGGCAGGTGTTCTTGCCGGAACTTAATCGCGTGGATCGCTGCCCAACGTGTCATATTGGCTTCGAGGACCCGCGGATGGTCGACGCCGACCAGCCGCTAAGGACCCACAGTGGCGACATTCTTAAGTATCACCCCGCTGAGAAGTTCGGGTGTACGGTGTGCCATGACGGCCAAGGGCGCATGGTGGACAAAGATGCAGCCCACGGTGAAGTGGCGCATTGGGGGAAACCGCTTCTCCGCGATGAACGAGTGTATACGAGTTGTTCGCGCTGCCATTATGAGACGGATATCTTCGGCGCCGAGGCGGACCTGTATGCCATCGGGGCTGAACCGCAGCCGCTTCTCCAGGATGAGCTTGACGCCGTGCTGCCCGTATCGGCCGACGGCGTCCCCGTCGCGTCGGATGCGATCGCGCGCGGAAAGCGGCTCGTGCTCGCCTCGGGATGCCTGGGATGTCACAAGTACCGCAGTCGCGGCGGGACGCTTGGTCCTGACATCTCCTACGTGGGCGACAAGACCGTTCACGACTTCGACTTCCGAAACATCCACGGCGAGCACACCATCGAACAATGGCTGTTCGAGCACTTCAAGCGGCCGGCGGACGTCTCCCCCGGTTCGCTGATGCCTGATCTGCAACTTGGCGATGGGCAGGCTCGCGACCTGACCTTGTACATGTTGAGCCTGCATCGCAAGTCGATGCCCGCGAGTCATACACCGATCCCGCCGCGACGTAGCGCCGAGCGGGCCGGTGGGAGCCAGTTGTACGCGGCCTTCTGTAGTGCGTGTCACGGAGCCGACGGACAGGGCAGCACGGCACGGGAACACAACGAGATCCGGGCCATCGACGCGCCGCCCGAATTGATGGTCCCCTCACTCAACCACGCCGACACGCTTGCCGTGGCGAGTGACGACTATCTGCAGGCCATCATCACCGAGGGCCGACCCGAAACGAGCATGCTCGCCTGGGCGGCGGCTCGCGAAGGCGGGCTGCGGGCGGAGGAAATCGACGCGATCGTCGGGCACATTCGCTCGTGGGAACCACCGCGTCCGGATTCGGCCGCGATCTCTGCCACGCGAGGCGACGAGCGCGCCGGCCGCGTTATCTATGCACAGAACTGCGCAGGGTGCCATGGCATTCACGGAGAGGGTGGCATCGGCGCCAGCCTGAATTCACCGACATTTCTAGCGGTCGCATCAGACGAATTCCTGGCGACGACACTCATCGAGGGTCGCCCGAACACGGCGATGCCGAGTTGGAGGCAGTTCGACTCCCAACGGATCAGCGATCTTCTCGCGCACATGCGGAGTTGGCAGCCACGTCACAGCGATCGGGCGACAACGCTGCGCCTCGTGGCAAGCGCGGACGAATCCGACAGCGTCTCGGCCGAGATCGGTGCGACGATCTACGGGGCCAATTGCGTCATGTGCCACGGCTCGGCGGGCGAGGGAGACCTGGCGCCATCGTTGGCGACGCAGGAGTTTCTCACGCTCGTTGACAACGACTATTTGTACGACACCGTTGCCCAAGGGCGTCCCGGAACGGGGATGCCCGCGTGGCAGCACCTCTCGAATGAAGACGCGGCCTCGCTGATCGTTTTCATGCGAACATGGCAGACCGAGCCGTCTCGCGAACTGCCACGCCAGACGATTATGGGCGACTGGGATACCGGGCGACTTCTATACGTGGGTGTGTGCGCCGGTTGCCACGGCGATCATGCGGAAGGCGGGGTCGGCCCTCAGTTGAACAACCCCGTGTTTCTCGCATCGGCGACGGACGGGATGCTGCGCGAGTGGATATCGCACGGAAAGACCGGTACGCCGATGCGCAGCTTCATCAAGGGCGGCCAGGGCGCCGCTGAATTGCAGCCGAGACAGATTGATGACATCGTCGCCTACCTGCGCTCACTTGCGCGTTCGGAACGCGTCTCGGTGGCGAAGCGCCCCAGCGGTCGACCGGAGTTGGGCAAACTGTGGTACGCGGTGAGTTGTGCCGGGTGTCACGGCGACTACGGCGAAGGCAGTAGCGGGCCGGCGCTGGCGAACGCCGGGTTTCTCCACGCGGCATCGGACGGTTTCCTTATGGCGACGATGGCGCTGGGGCGTGACGGGACGGAGATGCGGCCGGTCAAGAAGGGCCCGCAGTCAATCCTGTCGCTGAGCAGCGATCAGGTTAATGATCTCGTTGCCTTGCTGCGATCCTGGGAATACGAGCCGCCGCTGGCCGGCGTGGTCCATCGCCATGTCATCCCGTGGGACCTCCAACGAGGCCGACAGCTCTACGAGTCGAATTGTGCCGGTTGCCACGGGCTACAGGGCAAGGACGAGCTGGACGAACCGGGACGGCTGTCGGCATGGGCGCCGAACCTAAACAACCAGGGCTTTCTCGCCGCGGCGACCGACGGATTCCTGCAGGCGACGATCGTGCGGGGGCGGAGCGGGACGGCCATGCGCTCGTTCGGCCACGGCTCGCAAGGGCTTGTAGATCTGTCGGCGACCGACATCGACGACATCGTGGCGTACATCCGCCGTTGGTCGAACCTGCCCGGGCTGCCGATGACGATTCCCGCCGAAATCCAGACAGCTAGCGAAGTAGAAAACAAGACGCAGACAAGGGACAGCGTGCGCGACCGGGGCGAGGTGCACGGTGCGAGTTCGAGGACTCAAACACATTCCCACATTACCGCAGCCGCGCCCGGATCGAGACAAGGAGATTAGACGATGAAGCGCCAACGAGGCCCCGTTCACTTTGACCGTCGGCAGTTCATGAAGATGGCGGCCGGCACCGGCGTGGCGTGTGCCGCGACGAACCTGTTGCCCGACGAGTTCATCCAGGCGGCGAACGCCGCCCCCGATAACCCGGCGGGCGGCATCCGGCTGTTGCAGTCCGCGTGCCCCTATTGCGGCGTCGGCTGCGGCACGCTGATCAAGGAGCAGGATGGCAAGGTGGTCGGCATGGTGCCGGACAAGAAGCACCCCAGCAACCGCGGCATCCAGTGCATCAAGGGGCTCAATGCCCACGAGCCGATCTACGTCGATCGGCTGGAGAAGGTGCTCGTCCGCAAAGACATGAGCGATCCGTTGCGCGGCCATGTCTCGGCGACCAAGGGGAGATTCGATGACGACGTTTTTGTAGAGATGCCCTACGAGGAGGCCGAGGAACTCGTCGCCGAGAAGATCGCCGAGATCATCAAGAAGGTGGGAGGCAACAAGGTCGGACTGAACGGTTCCGGCCAACTCACCATGGAGGCGCAGTGGATCGAGAACCAGCTCATGAAGGGCGTGATCGGCAGCAATTCGATCGAGGCCAACGCCCGGATGTGCATGACATCCGCCGTCACGGGATACTTCCATTCCTACGGCTCCGACGCGCCGCCGACCAGCTACGAGGACATCGAAGAAGCGGACATGGTCACCTTCTGGGGGCACAACGCACGCGAGGCGCACCCGGTGCTATTCTGGCGCGTCGCCGATCATAAGAAACGCAAGGACATCCCAACGCTCGTGGCGGATCCCCGTCGCACCGGGACGGTGATCGGGCTGGAGGCGATCAACCCGCGTAACAGCTATCACCTCGCTACATTCAACGGCGATATCAGCTATCACAACGCGATTGCGCACGTGCTGTTAACCAAGTATCCACAGGCCTGCATGCCCGAGGAGTGGCTCGATAAGAACTGCAACGGCTGGAAGGCGTACGTCGAGGGCGTGAAAGCTCGCTACGCGCCGGCAGAGGTCATCGAGCGGCTCAACATCTTCGACAAGGGGCGCATCACGGTCGAGTTGATCGAAAAGACCGCCGAGCATTGGGCCACCGCCAGCATCAGGGGACGGCAGCGCGGCCGCGGCGGCGTGCTGACATTCTGGGGCATCGGCTACAACCAGCACCTGCACGGCCAGCACAACACCATTGGCCTGATCAACCTGCACCTGCTGACCGGCAATCTGGGTCGCCCCGGCTGCGGCAGCCACTCGCAGACCGGCCAGCCCAACGCGATGAGCGAGCGACTGATGGGCGGCCTGACCGGACGGCTGCCCTTCAACATGCCGCTGAAGAACGAGCCTTGGCGAAACCACATCGCCGATTCTTGGGGCGTCGATCACGATCGCCTCACGCAGACCAGCACTCAGCCGAATCCCGGCATGGTCGTTGGCATGATGGAGCGGGCCCTCAAGGGCGACCTGCTGGCGATGTTCTGGATGTACACCACCCATGTCCATATGGCGGACCTGAATACGCTTGTCCGGCCTGCCCTGACGCGCATGTTTGTTGTTGTGCAGGACATCTATCGCCATGCTCCTAACAACCTCTATGGCGATGTCATCTTCCCGGCGGCGACATGGGGCGAGTGGACCGGTGGGACTTACATCCAATCCGAGCGTCGGCTGTACATCTGCGATGGAACCAAGAACCCGCCGCCAAACTGCATCCCCGACATGGATATGGCGATCGACAAAGGCAAGATACTCGCGAAGAAGCTGGGCCTCGACGCTGACAAGATGTTCCCGTTCAAGAAGACAGTCAAGATGGGCAACGGCCTGATGGCCTACGACCCGGAAGATATCTTCCGAATCATCCTTTCGGCCAGCCAGGGATCCGACGCTGACCTGACCGGCATGCTCGAAGTCGAGAAACGCGACGGCATCGGCCTGTACGACCAATTGCGGCGATTGCGTGGTGTGCAATGGCCCGCGCCGTCATACGAGATCGCGTCCAAGGGCGGCACGCCGAGGCGCTACCTCGGCCAGGAAGGCTGGGCCGGCAAGCCGTACGGAGCGTTTCGGCACAAGGACGGCAAGGCCAAGTTCAAGCTGTGCGAACAAGACTACACCAAGCTCGAGGAAGTCTGCGGCGAGTTGATGAAGTACGGGGACAAGAACCGCCCGGGCGCCGGACCGTATTTCATGGACGAGTTGGCGGCGGCGAAGAAAGAAGGCCGCAGGAACATCCTCGAATTGGCCCGCGACTATGGACTATTACCCGAACTGGCGGACCTGGCCGTTCATGCGGACACGAGCAAGACGCTGGACGACCATAAGAAAGAAAACAAGTACCCGTTCTACCTGGCGCTGGGCATCGTCTATGAGCATTTCCACACTGCCAAGACCATCCGTGGCGCGACCACGCTCAAGCTCGTTCCCGAACAGTATGTCGAGGTGAATGATGACGATGCCACACGGTACGGCCTGCGGGACGGCGACAAGGTTAGACTGGTCACTCGCCGCGGCCATTACGAAGCTCGTGTGTCGGTCGGCACCGGCAGCATGATCCGGCCGGCTCGTAGCGAATGCCCGCCGGGCTTTCTATTCAGCCCGTGGAATCTGTCGGTGGCCGACAGTGCCGACCCGAAAAAGAACAAGTGGCTGGTCAACGCGGTGAGTCATCGGGCATGGGATCCCGTGAGTGGGCAGGTTGACTACAAGAAATCGGCCGCCCGGATTGAGAAGATGTAACTGATCCCAAAGCCGATCGAAGGATTGCCTCCCGTCGGCGTCGGTAAGGACGCGCATGGATCGACGCAGCTTCATCAGGAATGCCGCCGCCACAGGACTCGCTGTCGCGGGCATGGCCGAGTTCGGAGCGTCGGTCTTCGGGCGCGCGCTGGGGAGTCCTCGTAGCGGCATTTCGCCATCACTGAAAGGTCCTCCGATTCGTCCGCCTGGTGCGGTCGATGAAGCCGAATTCCTGTCGCGTTGCATTCGATGCCGGAAGTGCGCCGATGCGTGTCCGAACAACGCGATCCTCCCACTCGACGGCGCTATGGGAAACGAACGCCGCCTGACTCCCTACATCAAGGCACGCCGCCAGGCGTGCATGCTGTGCAACGGTACAGACGGCGACTATCTCAAGTGCACGGATGCCTGCCCCAGCGGAGCGCTGCGTCGGGTGCGCAAGGACGTGGACGACATCCGGCAGAACGTCGCGATGGGCGTCGCCGAGATCGATCTGGCCCTGTGCTACTCCTACAACAATTGGAGCTGCGGGGCGTGTTTTCGCGCGTGTCCGCTTCCCGGCGTTGCGATGACGCTCGGTATGTGGGAGCGGCCGGAGGTCGCGGCGGATGCGTGTGTCGGCTGTGGCGGGTGTGAACGCGCCTGCATCCGTTATCCGCAAGCGATTCGCGTCAAACCGCGCGGAGGCACCGCATGAAACCCACGCGGCGAGATGCGCTCAAACGCGGTGTCCAGGTCGGCGTTACCGCCGTCAGCCTCGGCGGGGCCACGTTGGCTGTGCAGTGGTTGTTGAAGGGGCGTGCTGCGTCGTATCCCGCCGCGCGGCGCGACGGCCAGTCGGCAAGTCGATTCTCCCAATCCGACCAGACGAGCACGACCGCGCAAGGAAAACCTGCACGGCTTGTGAATGACACGCCGCGACTCATTCGCCCGCCCGGCGCGCTGGAAAACGATGATGCGTTCCTCGCCGCGTGCATCCGCTGCTACCGTTGCCAGGATGCGTGCGAGCCCGGCGCGATTCAGTTTCTCACCGAGAAAGACGGCAAACACTACCACTCGCCGTACGTCGATCCGGCAATCAAGGCGTGTGAGCCTTGCATGGATTGTACACAGGTCTGTCCGACCGGCGCACTGGTGCCTATGGTGATGGAACGGAAGCGCGAGGTCCGGATGGCGACGGTGGAATTGCGGCAGGACCTGTGCCTGTCGTACAAGGCGAAACGCATCCGCGACGAACAGGCAATGATGATGGAACTCGGCCGCGATCCCACCGAGTCCGAGGCGCCGACCGAACGCCGCGGACCGTGCGGCGAGTGCTTCATGTTCTGCCCTGTGCGGAACCATGCCATCAAGCTCGAGCCGGGGGCGTTTCTCGCGCCGCTTGTGTTCCCCGATGAGTGCATCGGCTGCGGCATGTGTGAGGAGATCTGCCGTGTCATCGTCCGCGGCGAGCCGGCGATTCGGGTGGTGCCGACGCGGCAGTGGTCGTGAGCACCACGTAGGCGTTGGAAGCACCACGGAGGCACGGAGACACGGAGAATACGGATGTTGATCCAGAAGCAGTTGACGCAGTCCATCATTGGGGCTGCTATTGAAGTTCACAAAGCGCTCGGTCCGGGACTCCTAGAATCAGCGTACGAGGAATGCTTGTGCCATGAACTTGGATTGCGCGAACTGCCGTCCGCGCGGCAGGTCTACCTTCCGCTCGAGTACAAGGGCGTAAGAATCGACTGCGGATATCGCATGGACATCGTGGTCGAAGGGAGCGTTGTGCTCGAGTTGAAATGTGTCGAGAAGCTGTTGCCAATCCACGAGGCGCAATTGCTGACGTACCTGCGCCTGTTTGGAATCAAGATCGGTCTGCTCATGAACTTCAACGTACCCGTATTGCGGGACGGCATCGTGCGACGAGTATTATGAAGTATCTTCTCTCCGTGCCTCCGTGTCTCCGTGGTGAAAGATGAAAGCACATCAGGTGCGACATCTAGGCGTTCAGTTCGTGCGACGGCTGTTGCAGTTGGCGGTTCTGGTGCTCATAAGCGGCGTCGTCTTTCTGAGCCTGTACGCCCACTACCGCGCTGCCCGCGCGGTTGATGACCCACAGCTTGCTTCGACATGCGTTGGCAAGGTGCTCATGGCCATTGACCAACGGGTCGAGCAGATGGATCAGCCGGAGGCATTCCTCGACGGCTTCAAAGGCACGCTGTGGTCCATGCGCGTCGCAGGTCTCGATTTGTCCGATCCACTCGCTGTCGCGGAGATGATCGCGGCATCGAAAACGATCTACGTTCCGTTGCTTATATCCGCATTGCTCCCCGTGGTCGTCACACTGCTGCTCGGCCGTGTGTATTGCAGTTGGATCTGTCCGGCCGGGCTGTTGTTCGAGGTCAGCGGCAAGATTCGCGGCCTGCTGAGGCTGGCCGAGCTGCCGCCCGCGGAGGTGCGCTTCTCGCACCGCAACAAGTACGTACTGTTGGTCGTCGGTCTGATCGTTGTCGGCATCGTGGGGCTTCCGATCTTCGCGCTTGTCTACCCCCCCGCCGTGGTGAGTCGCATCATACACGCGTGGATATTCGGCACCGCGCTCACGGGGATGCTCGTGCTGATGGGGGCGATCATCGTATTTGAGTTGTTCGTGTCACCGCGATGGTGGTGCCGGACGATGTGCCCGGGCGCCGCGCTCTACGCACTACTGGGATGGCCGCGTCTTCTGCGAGTCAAGCTGGACGCAAAGCGTTGCACGCACTGCGGCGTTTGTGAGCCCGTCTGCGAGCCCGGCATCGACCCGGTGCTGCAATCCGACGGCATGGAATGCGATAACTGCGGCGTGTGCATCCGCCACTGTCCGGAGCAGGCCCTGTCCTTCACGATCGGCCTGCCGAGACGACGAAGCCCGCAGGCGTGCGGCACTGATCCGTGCAAGCGGAACGGCGATACGAGAAGCACACAATCGGCGTGTTTGCCATTGGTCGCTTTCGCCGCTGTCCTGCTGATGCCGACCGCCGCGCAGGCCCACCATATCCTCGGATTGCCCCACTACTCGTATTCCGAGAATTATCCCCAGGCGCCGACACTCGAATACCCGGCGACCACGGGTCCTTATGATGTACTGCTGACGTGCTATCCGGGCACTCCCGTGCCGGGTGAAGCGGCCAACCTCGCCATTTATATCAAGAACCGGGATACGCAGACGCCGTATGATCGGCCGATCACGGTGCGCGTGTTGCAGACGTTTACGTTCGGCCGCAATCGCGAGGTCTTGCCATCGACCGTGGTGCAGCCGTTCGAGGTGCCGCACAAGCTGTCGGCCACATTCCCGGCGGACGGCGAGTATGTCGTCGAACTGACCATGGATGTCGAAGGAAAGTCCGAGGTGATTCCGTTCATGGTCATCGCGGGAAATCCGTCAGCAACCATTTCGATTCTGATCGCGGTTGCCCTCGGCCTTGCCGTGTTCGTGATTATCATACGAGCGATCAAGATCAAGCGCGCGCGGAGGAGAGAAAAAAGGGGTCAGGCTAGAATGCCATTAAGTTAAGCTGCATCTCCTCGTTTTCGCAGGTATTTTCGCAGTTTTTCGCGTGGTTGCGTCATGCGGGCGTACTGCTTGGGCCGGCGCTTGATGCAACGCGGCTCGATAC
>JAUVGW010000078.1 GCA_030593565.1 Phycisphaerae bacterium
AAGCGGGCCCGCGACTGGCCACACAAGAAGAACGAATCGCCGCCGAGTCCCCCGCGGTTGCGCAAGCTCAATCGCAACGAAATCCACCGTATCCATGGGGTGCTGAATGCGTTCGAGGCCACAGATAGTTAACGGCGTTGCGTGCCACCCCGCCGCATGAAAATCTATGAGAGAAAACAAGACACTGAGGTACAGTAGTACAGGAGTCTCGCACAACCGTGCCGCGCCCACGTGTGACGACATCCTTCCAACGGCTGGTATGGCATGACCTGGGAATACTTTGTTTATCTTGGTGTCCTGGTCCTGGGCTTGGCGGCCTCGGTGCATGGAGCGTGGGCGCTGTGGGGCGGGGTGCGATTCTATCGATACGTCGTGCGGATGGTCGAGGGGGCGAAGGACCTGCTGACGGAGTCGGGCGCGTTCAGGCATCAGCCTAAGGTCGCGTTGATCCTGCCGTGCTGCGGCGTGGACGACAAGCTCGAGGAGACGGTGCAGGCGATCGCCCAACAGAACTACACCGATTATGAAGTCGTCTTCACCTTCGAGTCCACCGAAGACGCGGCGTATGCGGCGATCGGCGCGTGGACGGCCGACTGGGACCGGCCGCGATCGCAACGGGTCGTCGCGGGTCTGGCCGACGGCCGAGCCCAGAAGATTCACAACCTCCTGGCAGCGGTCAACAGGGTATCCGACGATCGTGAGGTTCTCGTCTTCCTCGATTCCGACGCGGTGCCCGACAAGGACTGGATCGGCCATCTGGTCGCGCCCTTACAGGACGAAACGGTCGCGGCCGCGACGGGCTACCGATGGTACACGGCGACGGGTGGACTGGCGGCCGGCGTGCGGTGCGTGTGGAATGCCGCGACGGTCACGCTACTCGACGACGAGGCGCTGAACTTCTGCTGGGGCGGGGCAACCGCGATTCGCAAGGAGACGTTCGAGTCGCTGGACGTCGCCCGGTACTGGGATCGCGCCTTGTCCGACGACTATCAGCTGACGCGGGCCATCCGTGACGCGGGGATGCGGATTCGATTCGTCCCGCAGGCATTGGTGCCCAGTTCGGATCACACGACGCTCAGCGCATTCTGGTCGTTTGCCCGGCGGCAGATCGTCATCACGCGCGTTTGTGCCCCGGCGATCTGGCGTGCGGGACTATTCCTGACGTGCAATTTCATGCTCGGCGGCACGGCAACGGCGGTGCTGTTCTTCGTGGCGGCGATGGGCTGGTTCGGCAACCCGACCGCGAAGTTCGCGGCGCTGTTTGGATGGTTATTCATCCTGGGCGTGGCAGCAGGCAAGCCGCTATTGCGGCAACTTGCGATTCGGAAGATCCTGCGGCCGCCCGATCTGACGTGGCGAGACTTCTGGTGGGATGTGGTCGGTACCGTCCTGTTTTCCGGTGGCCTGCACCTCAATCTGTTCGTCGCGTCGCTGACCTCGCGACGGATCAGGTGGCGTCATACCGAGTACGAGCTTGTGTCCGCCGACGAGACGCGCGTTCTGCGCCGCGTGGACTCGAACGGCTGATCAGACAGCGGGGATCACTCGCGCATCGATCTTGCTACTAGAGCATTTTACGTTTGTCTGTAGCGGCCGACGCCCCTGTCGGCCGTGGATTGTTCGCTGATGCTACGTCCGACACGGGGGTCGGACGCTACACCATTAAGTGAAATGCTCTAGACCGTGACAAACGCATCGCATCCGCGTAGAAGTAGCCGAACTGCCCAACTATAATTCGGCAGTTCCATCGGTTCGATGCCGTGCGCGGCACAGCGCGGCCTTCGGCCACAACTGAACTGTGGCACGGGTGTCTCGACTGCGGGAATCTGTGGAATAGGCGTCTCGCTTTTGATTCCGCCGGCTGTAGCACCGGTGGCACAAAGCGCGTAGCGTCGGCCCCCTGCGGCCGACGTCAATCATGTGGGAGCTTTCGCTCGCTGGTGCGTCGGCCGGAGCCGACGCTACTTTCCGAGCAAACTCGAGAAACGGCGCATACCGCGATGAAACCGAACGTCAGTAGTGCTGAATCAACCGTCAGGAGCCCTTCATGACCCACGTGATCGCGGCGCCGTGCATCGGTGACAAGACATGCGCCTGTGTGGCTGTTTGTCCGGTGGATTCGATCCACCCGACACCGGAGGAAGCCGCCTTCGAATACGAGGAGATGCTGTACATTGACCCGGAGTCGTGCATCGATTGTGGGTTGTGCGTCGATGAATGCCCGAAAAATGCCGTCTTCCCCGATGACGAACTGCCGGACAAGTGGAAGCCGTACCGGCAACGCAACTCGGAGTACTTCAAACGGCTGTTGGGCGGATGAGGCCGCAGGCCGGGACGGCGGACCGCGGGTTCATGACCGCGCCACCAAGCTCAATGACTTCGAAGCGGGCGGAAAACTCTCCTGCAAGGGCATCGAGTAGCGATTCCATAACCTCGCTCGAAACGTCACCTGCGCGAACACGCCGGACAACGGCCGAAGCGACTTCGACATGGACGAGGCGAGACACGACGATTCCCGCCTCGCCATCAATCAATTCCAAGACAAACGGCGTGCCGTCTTCCTGGATGTACCGTTTCACGAGGGCTGATGAGTCAAGGAAGAGCTAGGTCCTCTCCAGCTAACGCCGCTCCCGAATGATCGTCTCTGACAGTGACTCACCACGAATCGGAATGGGACGGAATCCTCGTGATTTGTCATTCTCATCAAGGACGCGCTGTTCTGTGGCATGCTCGCACTTCGCGTGGCCGTCTGATGCGGAGGTATCTGGCTTGGTTGGCTTGGGTTTCTTCAACAGTTCACCTGTTTCCCCGTGGTCCGCAATCTGCGACTACGTCTCCTGAGCTTCAGCGTTGTTGGAGAATAGGGTCTCCTGCCGATGCACTGTGGGCAGTTTTGCCCCAAAAAGACGCGATGCGACAAGCTGAGACCAAGGATCCAGATCGGCGATCAGCTTTTTAATTTCATCTTTGCTCTTCCACGAAACTGTCTCGCGTCCGAATTCTTGATCAATGGCTTGACGTCGAATCGCCGTCTTACCGCCAACTTTGACAAGGTGAACAAAGGCGAGGTGGTGGCTCCCCATCTCATTCCTTGTGTCACTGATAAACCCGATAGGCTTGATGTCCACGATTCGGATGCCGACTAACTCTTCCTCTAATTCTCTTCTGAGACATTGCTCGAATATTGAAGCTGGATCACCCGGTTTCCAGTCGCGTTTCTCCGCGTGTCCGCCAACCAATATCGTATGTTTCCTCCGAAGCTCCTTCCGCCTCACATCGTGGCGCCTCCTGGCGTGGAAATAGCGGTCTTCGTCGTTGATAAGCAAGGCATAAGGGACTACCTGCTGCATCTCTCCGCTTTTCTCCGCCTCCTCGCGATTGACGAAATCAGGAGATCCGCCTTTAAGAATGCGGTCCGTGTTGTCCCTAATCTCCTTATCCTCCGTGACAAAACCGTCAAAGCCAACCGTTTTAGTTACCAAGAGCATTTGATCTGTCAGCTCTTCCAGGATATCCACCATTTTACTCGCCACCATAAACGCTATCTGTTGAAAATTAGGGGAGTTGCCGTTTCGGAATGATGTATCCACCGAGTAAAGGCGATTGAATTGCGTACCTAACCGCTCCGCGATGTCCTGATATGCTTGCCGGAGTTGACCGAGTGTCTCGGCGTTCATGACTGAGCCGGGTTTGGTGGTGAGTTTCCCCTCAACCTCGCGTTTCAGCGAAGTTTCATGATCGGCGGTGAATAGGAACACGCCGCTCTCTCGCCGGGCCCACAAGTCCGACGTGAAGAAAGCGATCATCGAATCAGCATCTTTTTCGTCGATCCGCTTTTGTGAAGATTGCAGAAACTGCATCCACCCGGCAACGTCGAATAAGCCGCGATCTAACAGGATAATGTCAGGGGGCTTATCCGCGTGACAATCCACTAAAATCTCTTGCAAGGCGTAGCAGCCGGCCCAAGCGTTGAAAGAAAGCCAGTCGTCTCGCAAGCCGGGGGGAGTCCGAACCGACGCGCCCTCGGCGGGCTGGATAACATCCAAACCCATTCTTCGCAAGAAGTGAGCAACAATCCCAATGATGGTGGTTTTTCCGGACTTTGGAGAACCCGCAAACTCCAAGAACAGCGGCAGCCGAACCTCACAATCCTCTGATCGCAGCGATTTGACGACAGCCTTGCAGCGGGACTCCAATCGCTTCAACTCGCTCGACATCGGCTTTTCAGCTGGTATTTTGAGTGCTTCCATTCGACCACCCTGTGTGAGGGAATCCCGACAGATTTCCATGGCCATCTGCCATGCTTAGCAACCAACGCGATACAATAGAATACCGGTTACGAGGGGCTTCCGCAACGAGCACATCAATCCTCGCGACCAAACGAAAAACGCCCGACGCGGCAATTACCACGTCGGGCGCTTGGATAACGAAAGAAAACAGAGATCGTCGGCCGACGGATTACTCCGCCGAACATCGGTGCGAACACCGATCGTAAATGTGCTGACCTCTTCACGTCGGGGCATTGCTTGCCGAGTCGCGAACGACCCGATTAGCGTTGCGCCATCGTGTCTAGGAATCCCCTAGAAAGGAGGTGATCCAGCCGCAGGTTCCCCTACGGCTACCTTGTTACGACTTAGTCCTAGTCGCCAGTCTTACCGTCGGCCGCCGCCTCCCGAGGGTTAGCTAAGCGGACTTCGGGTACTACCAACTTCCATGACTTGACGGGCGGTGTGTACAAGGCTCAGGAACATATTCACCGCGTCGTAGCTGATACGCGATTACTAGCGATTCCGGCTTCATGCAGTCGAGTTGCAGACTGCAATCCGAACTGGGGGGTGTTTTCTGCGATTTGCTCCACCTCGCGGTCTTGCGTCGCTCTGTACCACCCCATTGTAGGACGTGTGCAACCCCGGGTATAAAGGCCATGAGGACTTGACGTCGTCCCCACCTTCCTCCGGTTTAACACCGGCAGTCTCGCCAAAGTGCCCGCCATTACGCGCTGGCAACTAGCGACAAGGGTTTCGCTCGTTAAGGGACTTAACCCGACATCTCACGACACGAGCTGACGACAGCCATGCAGCACCTGTGCACGTTCCACGGCAAGCCGCGTCACCCTGCTTTCACAGGGCTAATCCGTGCATGTCAAACCCGGGTAAGGTTCTTCGCGTTGCTTCGAATTAAGCCACATCCTCCACCGCTTGTGTGAGCCCCCGTCAATTCCTTTGAGTTTTAGCCTTGCGGCCGTACTCCCCAGGCGGCGCACTTATCGCTTTTGTTTCGGCTCGCAAATGGTCAGACATCTACAAACCTAGTGCGCATCGTTTACGGCGTAGACTACCGGGGTATCTAATCCCGTTCGCTACCTACGCTTTCGCGTCTCAGCGTCAGGACGGGCCCAGTGCTCCGCTTTCGCCACAGGCGTTCCTCTAGATATCTACGCATTTCACCGCTCCACCTAGAGTTCCAAGCACCCCTACCCGCCTCAAGCCCCGCAGTATACCTAGCAATTCCTCGGTTGAGCCGAGGGCTTTCACAAAGTACTTGCGAGGCCGCCTACACGCGCTTTAAGCCCAGTGATTCCGAACAACGCTTGCCTGCTCCGTATTACCGCGGCTGCTGGCACGGAGTTAGCCCAGGCTTATTCCGGGATCGATCAACGCAGACCGGTATTATCGGTCTTTGATTTCTTCACCCTAAAAGGAGTTTACATCCCGAAGGAATTCGTCCTCCACGCGGCGTCGCTCCGTCAGGCTTTCGCCCATTGCGGAATATTCGTTACTGCAGCCACCCATAGGTGTCCGGGCAGTGTCTCAGTCCCGATGTGGCGGGTCAACCTCTCAGTCCCGCTACCCGTCGCTGCCTTGGTAGGCCGTTACCCCACCAACAAGCTGATAGGAAATAGGCCGCTCCCGTGCCGGTAGGCCCGAAGGTCCCCACCTTTAATCTTCAATCGATGCCAATCGAAGACATCATCAGGTATTAACGCCACTTTCGCAAAGGAAGCCGAAGCTCCCGGCGGTATCCCTGTGCTCGGGGTACGTTACCTATTCATTACTCACCCGTTCGCCACTATACGCCATAGTAAACCACAACGTACCGTACGACTTGCATGTCTTAGCCACGCCGCCAGCGTTCGTTCTGAGCCAGGATCAAACTCTTCACTTTTTTATCGATAGATCACAAAGCGGCTAGGCCGCCTCGCGAACTGTTCGATGGACGAGGCTCAAACGCTCGTCTGCATACGAGAATGTTTGAGTTCGCCGGTCGCAAAACGACCGGCGAGTAAACTGTCGATCGACCGGGCGGGGCGTGAGCCCCCGAGGCCGATCGGGATTCGGTTTGTCGCACTATTGCAGCGTGCCACAAACCGTCACATTCTCGCGGCGATCTCTGTTCACTTTTCAAAGAGCAACCCGACAGGAGCGGCCAAGCCGCCCGGCCGGGATTCACCCGCAGGCGCAACCACATCGGCCATGCCACGGGCGAGCTACGCAACATACCACACCGCCAACGGCTGTCAACAGGAAAACCGAGGCTCCGGCGTTTTTTTTTTAATGGGGGATTGCGAGGGCGGGCAGCCCCATCAAAAACGGTTCCATCAGGTCGCCGGGCCGATCCGTCCAGCATGTGCGAGCCCCCACTCCGCGAGCGGAAGCCGTGTTGCACTCCGGGGGCATCAGTACATGCCCCGCATGCCGATCGGTGGCTCGGCATGCGGGGCTGTGTCACACCTATTCGCCGACTCTACGGATCGCCAATCTCGGAAAACGGATCGCAGGCATCGCCGTAGGGCTCGATTTCGGTCCAGTCCGTGTCGGGCGCATCTCAGCTCGGTTCGGTATCGTCCCAGTCGATGCAAGGGCCATCAACGCTTGGCAAAACAGTGGCCGCACTCGCTACCTGCTGCATCACACGGCTGAGGGCCTGCTCGCAGCTTCCAAGGCCGACCGGGGCCGCCACCATTGCCGTACCAACGAACATCGGAACCAAACGCATTTTGAGTTTCTTGAACATCACGGAGCACCTTTCTTTTCGGGGTTTGTGGTTGTCTAATACCATGCACGACACAGGGGATACACGGCGGCCGTTCGAATCTGCCGCGGCGAATTCGAGAAAATCTACGACGGGGTCCTGGGACGCTTCACACAGCCCGGCGGTGACGGCGGCAATTTGCACCGATCCGCGTTTACGGTTTAGAATCCCGGTCAGCCGGAGCAAAGGCGGGAGTTGCTTGCCATGGAGGGCGCGTCCACCACAATGGAATCCATGACCGAGAACGAGGAACTGGAACAGAACGCTCAGCCTCCGCCCGAGGACTCGCCGGAGCCGCAAGTCCACGCCGGGGAGACCGCGTCCGCGCCGCAAGAGGAATCGCCGCTTGTGGAGGAGGCCCCGACGGGGGCGAATGAGCCGATCGAGATCCTGCCGCACAGGGTCGTCGAGGCCATCCTGTTCGCGGCCGACGCCCCGGTCCCGCCTGCGAAGATCGCCCAGATGCTCGGCGTTGGAACCGCGCGCGACGCGCGCACACACATTGCCACGCTGAACGAGGAATACAGCGAGTGGGGCCTGTCGTTCAGGATCGAGGAGGTTGCCGGCGGCTATCGCATGATGACGCTGCCAGCCTACAACGTTTGGCTCACGAAGCTCCTGCGGGTCCGACAGGAGACGAAGCTGTCACCGGCGGCCATGGAGACGCTCGCCATCATTGCCTACAAGCAGCCCTGCACGCGCGCGGACATCGAGGCGATTCGCGGTGTTGCCGCGGGGGACATGCTCAATCGTCTTCGCGAGATGAACCTCGTGAAGATCGTCGGCCGGGCAGAAGACCTCGGCCGGCCGCTGCTGTATGGCACGTCCAAGCGATTCCTGGAAACGTTCGGCTTGCCGACGCTCGAGGACCTGCCCCGCGTCGAAGCCCTGGCGAGCGGTGCGACGGCTGCCGCGCCCGAGACGGGCGCGGACGATGTGGCGACACAGGCTACGGTGCCCGAGACGAGCACGGACGACGCGGCGACAGAGGCCACGGCAACCGAAACTGGCGACACCGCCGACAGCGGCACCGGCGACGACGATCTGAAGACGAGTCCCGAAGCGACCGCGACGCCTGACGATGTCGTCCAAACATCGACTGACGTGTCGGATGCCGACGCCGATGATGAACAGGCGACTGTTGCAGTCGAGGCTGCCGCCGGGATGGAACTGGCGGTGCAGCAGGACGACGATGCGGACTCGGATGATGGTGCATGCGACGAGACTGACGATGATGACGACGCAGACTCGGATGATGATGCATGCGACGAGACTGACGACGATGATGATGACGCGGCGATGGCCGCGTTGCCAACGGACGAACCATCGATGCCTATGGTGGAGCCCGTGGTGGAGGTCGATACCACGCCGCACCTGACGCTCGTAGATAATGGTGAACTCGAAGAAGAAGAGCCGGAAGAAGCCGATCCCTCATCTGAGGCCGAACCGTCACTGGAAGACGAACGCTCACCAGAGGCCGAGCCGTCCACGGATGCCGAACTGCCACTCAAGCGAAGCGAACCGACCGACTGCGATTCCGCCAACACTGAACCGAGTCCGTGACAGTTTTGGCGGCCAACGCTCTGTTTAGCCGCGACCCACAGGGGAGCGCGTTGAGGACGCGCTCGTTCACGCTCCCTACTCAGTCGCGCTCACTGGGTCGCGGCTAAACGACGGAATCGGTTGATTTAGGTCGCCGAAGACCGCGCGGGTGCCACTGGCAGCTTGTCTGCCAGTGCGGGATCGGTGGACACACTGGCGGGCAAGCCGCCAGTGGCACCCATTATTAGAGCTGCGACCGAGCACTAGCGATGCGTTGGCCAAGTCACTCGCGCTGAGACTACCGTGAAGCGACGCACGAAACACCCCCAACCCACACACGGTCACGCTCAGCCCACGCGCGATCACCCCCAACCTACGCGCGGTCGCCTCCTGACCGAGCAGCGTAACCCCGTAACGAAGGACCTTGACGCGTTGCCGCCGGGTCGGGCCTTCGATCTCATGAACGCCGAGGATGCCACGATTCCGGCGGCCGTGGCCAGGGCAAAACGCCCCATCCTCCAGGCCGTCAAGGAGGTCTCGACGGCGTGGCAGAACGGCGGCCGCTTGATCTATGTCGGCGCCGGCACGAGCGGTCGGCTCGGCGTGATCGATGCCGCCGAATGTCCGCCGACGTTCCGGTCCGACCCGAAGATGGTTCGCGGCGTGATTGCCGGCGGAAAGAAGGCCCTGTGGCGGAGCGTCGAGGGGGCCGAAGACGACCCGAGCGCGGCTCGATCAGCCATGGTCGAGTTGGACATCTGCCCTCGGGATGTGGTCATGGGCATCGCCACCGGCGGCACGACGCCGTACGTCCACGCGGCGCTCGCCGAGGCCCGCAAACGTCGCGCGACCACCATCTTCTTCGCCTGCGTGCCGAAATCCCAGGTCAAGGCGGCCTGTGACATCGACATTCGCGTCCTGACCGGCCCGGAAACGCTGACCGGTTCCACGCGGCTCAAGGCTGGCACCGCGACGAAACTCGTGCTGAACATGATCACCACGCTCGGCATGGTGCGGATCGGCAAGACCTACGGCAACCTGATGGTGGACCTGAACACGTACGCCTGTCGAAAGCTGGTCGACCGCGGCACCCGCGTCATCGCCGCCGCGACGGGCCTGCCCCGCCCCGAGGCTGAGCAACTGCTCCACACCGCCCGCGGCCGCGCCAAGACCGCCATCGTCATGCACCTGCTTGACTTGCCTCGTCGGGAGGCCAGCGCACTGCTCGACACACATGGCGGCCGGGTGCGGGATGCTATGCGCGCGGGCCGACGGGGTTGACGCGATCCCGACGAGAGACGGTCGCGGACGCACGCCGCTTGCATCCTGTCGCCCACAACGGACAATACCGCTATGTCTGAAACCGGTGAATCCTCGTGCGATCTGAACATCCGCGTGCGCTACGCCGAAAGCGACCCGATGGGCTATCTCCATCACTCCCAATACTTCGAGTACTTCGAGATGGGCCGGACCGAGCTGCTTCGCCTCGCCGGCTTTCGATACCGCGATCTCGAAGCCCGCGGGTTCTTCTTCGTCGTGGCGCGCGTCGAGTGCCGATTCCTCGCGCCCGCCCGCTACGACGACGAGCTCGTGCTCGCAACGCGCATCGAGCGGATGACGCGAGCGCGGATCGATCACGCGTACGAACTTCGGCGGGGCGAGACGGCGCTGTGTCAGGCCAAGACGACGCTGGCCTGTATCGATCGAGACGGCAAGCTGATACCCGTGCCTGACGAGTTCTTCGACGAGGAATAATCCCGACCACCGCGCCACGGTTCCGGGTCGACCAAACTCGATGTGCGAGACAGGCTGGGTGTGATGCCCGCGCCCTGCGCGCGAATAGAGACGAAACGGACGGCAACTCGTGTTGTGGGTCTTCACGATCATCGGCTTGGTCACCTCCGGTTCTATCTTGTTCCGGCTGGTGATCGCGGTTCGTATCCGTCACCGATCCTGGATGGTCGAGGCCGCGGCCTTGGCGCCGCTTGCCGTGGCCTGGGGCGCACAGCACACGAGCCCAATCGGCTGGATCGCCTTGCTGACCGCGTTCGGCATCGAGTTGCTGCGGTGGGTTACTGCACCATCGCCCGACAGCTCGGCCGGTATTGCCACCACCACTACGGATCAAGACGACGTTCCAAGCGACCTCGCGGCGCCGCCGGACCCGCGACAGCCGGGCGCACATCAACCGATCACCGATGGCCCCACGTCTGACGAGCAGATTGAAGACGTCCTGCCCACCGCCGCGGTTGGTGATGAATCACACGAACACGCCGCCACACCGGCAAGAACCGATTCGCCTGTGGCTGGCGTGGATCGGACTGACCGCCGATTCGAGCCTGCGAAACCCGAGCAGCCCGCCGCACACGATGGCACTACGGGTGTGGGGAGCATGACCTTCACAACCTATGCTTTGCTGAACGCGCCCTGGGAGGCAACACCGACGGTCTTCTTCGCCTCGTTACGCCGCGCCGGTCGGCGTGACGCCCAATTGATGACCAAAGGGTGTTCAGGTGAACTGCGCACGAGAGTGCGTGTTCGTGCCGGGGACGTGGAACTCGAGCTTGTCGGGGCCGCAACCCGCGTGCCGAAGGACGAATTGGACTTTGCGATCTCGCAGTTGTCCGCACCGTCCGAAGCCGTGGACATCAGCGACCGCCATGTGGCTCACGTCAGGTTTCACACAGAATGTCCCGCCGACACGCCATGCCGCGACGTCGTCCACCTGCACCTGTGTGCGCACGCGGCGCTGGCGGAATTCACGCCCGTTCCGGCGGTCCTGTGGCCCGCCGCCGGCCGCCTCGTGCCGGCTGCGGATCTCGACAAGCCCGACGACAGCGAGACGTCGCTCGTCACCATGTGCGTCAGGTTCCGCGTATCGCACGCAGACGAGTCCGCCGCCGGGTACTTCGTCTCCGACACCGTCGGCCTTCATGCCTTCGGCCTGCCGGACGTTCAGGTCATTACGGACGGCGAGCCCGGCGAGGCCGTGGCCTCCGTCGTGCGCGACTTGGCCGGTGGTGTCTTCAACGAAGGCTGCGACGTCCAAAACGGAAGAATCCTGTCTCCGATCATCGACGATATATGGGAGTCGTCGTTGGAATCCGCGAGCTTCCCACCACAACGCAACGTCATTCAACTTCGTCGGAAGACTGAGGACATGTCTGAGAAGCCGCCGACCGGATCGGGGCTCCAGCGGTGACGTAGGTGACCGCGCGGTCCGAGCCGGGGCGTGTCGCCCCGGACCGGCTCGGCACGAGCCGGCTGTGATGCGCGACTTCTCAAACACGCTCTGAAAAACGCGACCGTTTCGGCGGCGCCGTAGCCCGTCAAGCCGACGAAAGAAACTGCGCGATGATCTCAACAGTGCGTTCTGATGCCTGGCCGTCCCAGACAGTCGGCGTGGACTGCCCCCGTGCATCAAAGGCCTCTGCCCAGTCGAGCGCGTCACCAACGGCCGCTGTATCGGGCTCGGTCAGGCGGTTGCGGCCCAACTCGATGGTGATGACGTGCTCCGTGCTCGGCCGCAACGTGATACATGGCTTGCCCAGCCAGGCCGCCTCGACCTGGATACCCCCGGAATCGGTCAGCATGTAGGCCGAGCCAACCAGCAGGCTCATGAATTCCAAGTAACCCACAGGCTCGATGCACCGCAGATTCCCAATCGCATCGAACTGTTCCCGCAGGCCGAACGCGTCGATATTCTTCCTCGTGCGAGGATGCACGGGAAACACAACGACGCCACGCTCGGCAGCCACGCACAGGGCGGCCAGCACCGCACGCAACGACGTCTCGTCGTCGACATTCGCCGGGCGGTGCATCGTCGCAAGCCCATAGCGCTCGCCGGCAAGACCCAGCCGGTCCGCGGCGTCGTGGGTTTGGATGCGTTCCATGTTTCGCGACAGTTCGTCGATCATCACGTTGCCAACGAGATGGACCTGCCCGGCATCGACGCCTTCGTTTTTCAAGTTCGTCACAGCGGCCGGCTCGGTCACGAACAGCAGCGTCGATATTCGATCCGTCAGGATACGGTTGATCTCCTCCGGCATTGCCCTGTCGAAGCTGCGCAGGCCTGCCTCCACATGGGCGACAGGCACGTGCATCTTGACGGCCGTCAGCGCCGCGGCAATCGTCGAATTGACATCCCCCACGACCACCACCAGCGCGGGTGACTGTTCCTCGACCAACGTCTCGAACCGGCGCATCACCTCGGCCGTCTGATAGGCGTGCGAACCGGAGCCGATATCGAGATAGCAGTCCGGCTCGGGTATCTCGAGCTGCTCGAAAAACACCTGCGACATGGCGTGGTCGTAGTGCTGGCCCGTGTGAACGATGACGGGGTGCAGCATGTCGGCAAGCCGGTGCATCTCGCGCCACAAGGGCGCGATCTTCATGAAGTTCGGCCGAGCACCGGCGACAAGTATGATCCTGGGAATGTCCTGCATGGATCCTCGATTGCGTCGGATGGTTAGTGGTCCGTTCCGTATGAAGCTGCGCGTAGCGTCGGCCCCCCGTGGTGGCCGACGTAAAAGCATGGAGAGGTTTTCCTTTGCATACGTCGGCCACAGGGGGCCGACGCTACTCCCCGCAAACACAGATGGATCGAACCACTTGTTCCAAACGCTGCGCTATGCATCGGGCACGAGATGCCCGTCGTGAAGCCGGTATTTCAAGCCGCAACGCGGACAGACCGCCTGGTCTGTCACCTCCCGCAGGGACTCGCCACATTCGCATGCCCAGCCCGCCTGTCGGGCGGGCACGCCGACCATCAGCGCGTAGTCCGGGACATCCGACGTCACGACGGCCCCGGCCGCGATAAACGCGTGGCGACCGATCGTATGGCCGCACAAGATCGTAGCATTCGCCCCGATGGATGCGCCTCGTCGAACGAGCGTCTTGCCGTAGTGCTCCGATCCGCGCTGCGGGTACTTGCATCGAGGATCGAGGACGTTTGTAAAGACCATCGACGGCCTGCAGAATACATAGTCTTCCAACTCAACGTCTTCATACACCGAGACGTTATTCTGAATCTTGACGAAGTCGCCGATGCGGGTGTTGTTCGCGACGTTGACATTCTGCCCGAGCGAGCAGTTCTTTCCGATCCTCGCGCCCGACTGGATGTGGGAGTAGTGCCAGACCTTCGTGCCCGATCCGATTTCGACATCGTCATCCACGTAACTCGATGGATGGACGAATACGTCCGCGTCGCGATCTTGCTTTGCCCCCGCCGCCGACCGCTTCCCCTCGGCGAGCAAGCTCGCCGTCGCGCGCTCCAGGATATCGAGGATTTCGACGGCATTGTGGCCATCGGCGATTTCGATCGGCCGACCGTCCAAATGTTCCACGAAGTGTGTCAACTCAGCGGTGAGCGGCATCTTCTGTTCGTACTCGATGGCCTCGGTGGCGCCTTCGCGTTTCTGCGGCTCGCCGTCGATGACGTCGATGCCCTTCTCGTAAAACAGCACCGCCTTCTCCGCCGACGAATCCTCAAATGACAACATGCCCCGCGAGCCGATGACCACCAATCGATGCTCCCGGAACGGGTGCAGCCAACTCACAAAGATGTGTCCGACGACATTGCCCGGATACGCCAGCGTCGTCATGGTCGAATCGTGGATGCCGGGTTGAACGAAGATGCCGCCGCGGGACTCAACCTCGGCGGGCTTCTTCCCGATCAGGTATTGAAAGACGGATATGTCATGCGGAGCGAAACTCCACAGGATGTTTTCTTCCGTACGCACCGTCCCAAGATTCAGTCGGTTGCTGTAAATGTACTGGAGCCGGCCGATCTTGCCGGCCTCGATCAACGCCTTGATCTTCCGGATCGCCGGGTGAAACAGCAGGACATGCCCCACCATCAAGTTCACGCCCTGCTCGTCCGCAAGTTCGACAATCCGCCGGGCGTCCTTCGTCGTCAGGGCGAGCGGTTTTTCGACAAGAAGATGCTTCCTCCGCCGGATGATGACCTCGGCGATGTCGCAGTGCGTGTCTGCCGGCGTGGCGACCGTGAAGCCGTCGAAATCCCGGTCCGCGGCCTCCTCGATGTTGTCGAACATCGGGATGTCCGGATAGGCATCGCGCAGTGTCGCCCGGACGGCATCGTCAAGCTCGACGACGCCGGCCAGACAGCCCATCTCCTTCAGTGTGCGGATATGGTTTTTCCCCCAACGACCGGCGCCGACGACGCAAACCTTCCCACGAGCATTCATTCGTTGTTTCCGTCCCAAAGCGCCGCGTCCCGCGAAGCGCCGTCCGCGCATCCCGCAAGACGCGGACGCGTCTGCGTTCGCTGTCCACGATCGACGCTCCACATTGTCAGTCAGCGGGGAGTTCCTTTCAAGCCGCTGCCCTGCAACAACTGTCGTGGGAGTCCTTGACAGATTCGGTGGGGCGCTTCAGAGCCGTGGGATGTAGCGTCGGCCCCCCGTGGCCGACGTGAAATTTTGAAAGTTCCTTCACGCATACCACGACCTCAGGGGGCCGACGCTACCATTACCTCCCGCGCGCGAACTCAAACGCCACGAGGCGTCGCAACGCGAGCCTGTCCGCGCGTTCGTATCCACGACGCCGCATTTCGGCCGCTACAAATGCTTCGTGCCGGCCCTTCCCCCACGTCATCACGAACCACACCGACCGTCCAGGGGCGAGGGCGACGATGCGGTCGATTTGTTCCGCCGACGCCTCCGACAGCACCGTGTGGATGTTCTTCATGGGCCAGTAGCACGCCAGTGCCAGGAAGGCGTTGTCCGCCGGCGCGTGCACGATGACATCGCCCGGCTCGACGTGCTCGGCGAGCACGTCCGTGGCCGCTCGCCAGTCGAGCTGCATGTCCAACGGTTCGGCATCACGAAGTCGCAAGACCTCCCGGCCGCCGATGACGGCCACCACCCCGAAGACCACGACCCACAGTGATCCGCGGACAGCCCGCGCGCGCGCCGACGACCGTGCGTGGATCAAGGCCCACACGCGCGTGACGGCCCCGTCGAGTCCCGCCGCCACCGCAAGACAGGCCGGCGGCAGGAACAGAACGAAATACCGAGGCCAAAGCGCCTGGTTCTGACGCATGAAACAATACGAACAGACGGCCAGCAGCACTGCGCCGATCGAGACGAGCCCGGCGAGTCGGGCGACCCGTCGGCCGCGAGAGCTCGCGGTCAGCAGTCCCGTTGCCCCGAGGAACAGCATCCCGATCAATGTCCAGATGATGATGCGGTCGGTGCCGTCGCCCCATCCAGTTGAGACCGGCAGCAGATTCGTGGCGGCGAGCCCCCACAACTTGCCCGGTAAGGCCGACAGGCCCGCGTACTCGCCGCCGAACAACTCGTTCACGAGTCGAAGGTGCTCGAGTTGCGTCAGTGCCGCGTAGATGACCCAGGACGAGGCGATCGCCCCCGCCAGCGCCGTTCCATACACCCACGGCAGCCATGCCCGGAGCCGTAGCCGTGCCGTGGCCGCGACGAACGCCGCGTGGAGCGGAAGAAGGAACAGGACATGCCCGTGTGTCAGCAGCCCGAGGCCGAGGACGACGCCGTAGCCGAGCACATCTCGGAGACGCGTCCCGGCCGGCTCCTTCATCAGCCGGAAGACAAGCCACGTCGACGCCATCACACACAACACCGCCAGCGACTGCGCCTTGAGCTGTAGCGACACACCGATGTCCCACGTCGCGCAGGCGTACAGAACGACGGCCACCGCCGCGCCGGCGACTGACAGGCCTTCCCGGGCCAACAGCCACAGCGCGAGCGCGCCCATCGCGGCGAAGACGGCGTTCCACACCTTCAGTGCCGTCAGCGAGCGCGTGCCTGTGACGCGCATCGTCGTGTGCATCAGCAGGTAGTAGGCTGGGAAGTAGGGGGATTCGTGCTTGAGCAACCGCAGGACGTCGCCGGCTGAGCCGAGCCGGTGAACCTGCACATCGTCGCCGAGCCGTACGGGATCGCCCTCCAGCGTGTGTGATGCCCGAATCATGTCCTCGTTGCCAAGTGCCAGGAAGTAGCGGAAGGCTTCGTCTTCCCAGATGCCGTGCTGATCGACATGTGCGAGGCGCACCGCCAGCACCAGCATGACGACGCCCACCATCACGCACCGTCCGGCAAGCTGATGGTCCGCTGGTTTTGTCATCGCCATCGTATGTCCTCGCCAGCCGAGGCGCGTAGCGTCGCCCCCCCCGAGACCGACGTCAATCAGGCGGATGCTTTCGCCGCCGGCGCGGGTGCGTGACAGTTTAGGCGAGATGGTTTGGTGCCGCGATGTAGCGTCGGCCCCCCGTGGCCGACGTATGCGCGGAGGAACCCCCCAGCATTTCACGTCGGCCACTGAGATCCGACGCTACCAAGAACGCTTAGGGCGTTTTGAGACAGAGCCTAGTCCGACGCGCGGGCGAGCGCGCGACTCGACGCGTCAACAACGCTGGTCGCTCGCTCCGTACTATTGCCCCGCCACACTCGAATATCCGTGATCTCGTGGCTCAATTCGGCCGTCCTGTCGCCGCTCGAGCACCAGATCGAGATCCGGCGCGTCTCGTGCGGCATCAGTGGACCGCGCCAGCCATCCTCGATCTGAATCGGTGTGGCCACCCACGTGTTGTGTTCCTCGATCGGATCACCATCCGCGTCCAACACGACAATCCTCATACTCAACAGCGATATCAATTCGCCGCCGTCGTTGCTGACCTCGACCACTGCCCGTCGGTGGCCGTGCCGCGAGGTTGCCTCGCTGAACCGTACGGAAACGTTGACGTTTTCAAGGTAGTCCGGACGTCGCTCGTCGTTGATTGCGTCCGCCAACGCGGGCGGCAGCGCATCGCGATACTCCGGCAGGCACCGAACGGCCTCCCCTACAAGGTCGATGACATTGTCTGTTCTTTTGTCGATCACGTTCAAGCCATAAACCACTATGCCACCAGCGGTTAAAACCGATGTTACGACGATGGCAGTGATGCTCATCACTGCGACTGAAAGGAACCCGTGCCGTTTGCGAACCACCGTCGTGTCCTGTTCGTGAAACATCGGACGTACCTCCGAATCATTGGGCCGATCTGACATCGTGAAGGCTCACCCTCACGCCGCCCATGTATTATGACCGCCGCCCGAAATATTCGTCCCGCCTGGAGAGAAAAAGGGGTCAGGCTACTTTATCGCCAGAGTCATCGCTCTATTCGAGGGGTTCGCCAAGATAAAGTAGCCTGACCCGAATGCCATTAAGTTAAGCTGCATCTCCTCGTTTTCGCAGGTATTTTCGCAGTTTTTCGCGTGGTTGCGTCATGCGGGCGTACTGCTTGGGCCGGCGCTTGATGCAACGCGGCTCGATAC
>JAUVGW010000189.1 GCA_030593565.1 Phycisphaerae bacterium
ACTGGGGGCCGACGCTACTTCTGTTGCCGCACATGCGAATAGGCACTGCTTGAAGCAGTGGCACATCCACGAATCGCTCTATGCCGCGGCCTATGCCTTCTTGCTTGCGCGGAGACGCAACGCCGCCTCGATATACGGATCGAGACCGCCGTCGAGGACCTTCTGTGGGTTGCCGGTCTCCACTCCGGTCCGCAAGTCTTTCACGCGAGGATCATCCAGGACGTAGTTGCGGATCTGGTTGCCCCAGGCAATGTCGCCCTTCTCACTGTAGGTCTTGGCCAGTTCGGCGTCCCGTTTCGCCTGCTCCATGCGATCGAGCTTGGCCATCAGAATGCCCATGGCCTGACGCTTGTTCTGGGCTTGGCTGCGCTCGTTTACGCACTCGACGGTGATGCCGGTCGGAATGTGCTTGATCCGCACCGCGGTCGCGACCTTGTTGACATTCTGGCCGCCGGCGCCGCTACTTCGACAAAACGCCGTGATGTCGAGGTCCTTCTCCGGCAGTTCGATCTTGCTCTCGGGGAAAACCGGCATGACATCGACGGCAGCAAAACTCGTCTGGCGCTTGCCCTGGAAGTTGAACGGGCTGATCCGAACCAGCCGATGCACGCCCGCTTCGGTGCTGAGATTCCCATAGGCATACGGGCCGCTGACACGAAGCTCCACCGACTGGATGCCCGCCTCCTCGCCGGCCCTGCGCGACAGCTCCTCGACCTTGTAGCCTGCGCGCTCGAAATAGCGCAAATACATCCGCAGGAGCATCTCGGCCCAGTCGCACGCCTCGGTGCCGCCCGCCCCGGCCTGAACGCCGAAATAGCAGTCTCGCCCGTCGTTCGGCCCCGACAAGAGCGCCATCATCGAGACCTTGTCGATCTCCTTGATCAGGGCCACGCGCTCCTGGTCAACCTCCTTGCGGGTTGCTTGGTCGTCCTCCTCCTCGGCGAGTTCACGCAAGACCGACAGATCTTCCACACGCCGCAAGACGGCCTCGACCGGCTCGACGACGGCCTTGAGCGACTTGAGGTCTGAAACGACACCTTGGGCATCGCCGGAATCCCAAAACCCCGGCCGGGCCATCAGCGATTCTTTTTCCTGAAACTGTTTCTTTTTCGTTGGAAGGTCAAAGGGAGTCCCGGATAGAGTTGATGCGAGCGGCCAACTCGTCAATCGTCGCAGTTCCGTCTGGCATGGGCATAGCTAGTCCTCCTGTTCTTCAATGATTACTATAGCCGCTGGCAACGACCAAGACAATTCGACCGGCGAATCCTCGTTTGGGAACAAGAGCCCCCGACCTTGGTCGGGGGGTTCGTTCTAGCAGTCATTCGGCTACCCCCCGGCCAAGGCCGGGGGCTCTTGTGCTAACCTACTGAGGATGAGCCGGCACGGTCAACTGGAGGACGCACGAATATGGCAGAGGCAACAACCCCCACCACCGATCCGAAACCCTCGTCCAACCGATCGCGAGGCGCCCTCGTGGTCGCCGCGTCGACCGTCGCGCTGCTGATCCTCGCCGGCATTCTCGTCGATCAGAACACGCGGCCCACCCTCATATCGGGTCCGATGGTGCAGATACCTGAGCCGGGCGTCCTGGCGATCGTATGGCACATGGAGACGCCATTCGCCCGTGGGGCGGTCCGACTGACCGGCCCTGGGGACGTTGAACTCGTCGCGGAAGCCACCGAGGCAAACGGGCGTTATGTCGCGACGTTCTCCGACCTGCCCCCCGATAGGGCGTACCGCTATGTCGTCCTCAACGACGGCTTTCTGGGACGGGAGATCCCCGTGGCCGGACCATATGACACCGCCGCCGCGACGAGCCGAGGCGAGCCGTTCCGGTTTGTCGCCTTCGGCGATTCCGGCGTCGGCAGTCATTCGCAGGCCGCACTGGCGGAGCTGATCGCGGACGCGAAGCCGGCGGTCGTGATTCACACGGGCGACCTGGTCTACACGGTGGGAGCCGCCGAGGACTACCTCCTCAATTTCTTCCAGCCGAATGAACGACTGATTCGATCTGTACCGTTTATGCCCAGCCTCGGCAACCACGACTGCGCAACGGAATTTGGCCAACCGTATCTCGACGCCTTCGAGTTACCGGAGAACGGCCCGCCCGGTATTCCTCTGGAGCGCCATTACTGGTTCGACTTTGGTGACGCCAGATTCGTCGCCCTCGACTCCGACAAAGTCGCCGAGAAGCACAGCGGAGTGTTGACACCGGAGCAGATGAAAACCGTCGTGGCGCCGTGGCTACGCGAGGTCCTGACCAACTGCGACGCGCGGTGGAAGTTCGTCTACTTCCACCATCCTTTCTACACGGGTTGCGGGACACACTCGCCCGACGGCGCGGCATACGTCAAGGAGGCTTACGTCGATGTCCTGGAAGACTGCGGCGTCGACATCGTGTTCGCCGGGCACAACCACCTGTATGAGCGAACGGCCCCCATCCTGCGCGATAAGATCGTCGAGGCAGGGCAAGGCGGCGTCGTTTACGTCACCACGGGCGCCGGCGGCGCGAGCCGCTACCCCATGGACGAGGACCCACCCGACTACATCGTCGCCTACAACGACGAATTCCTCAGCTTCACCCAGGTCGATCTGAGCGCCAACACGCTGCACCTGAAACAAATCAGCGACCGGGGACTCGTGCTGGATGAATACGTGATCGAGAAGACGCCGGCCGAGTTGGCGGACAACGACGGCTGACCAGACTCGCAAGAATGTCTCCGCGAACCAGGCGGCCCTCCGCCCGGCGAGCCGGGCCGTCCTCCACACAGTGAGCCGGGCGGTCCCCCGCCCGGTCGACCGGGTCGAGGACGACCCGGCTCGCTAGTCCGCACGGCGTGCGACCCCGATGGCCCTGTCATTCAACAGGTGCTCGGCAATCACGGTGGCGACGGCCTCGTGCGCGACTTCGTTGGGGTGCATATCCTGACGAGGATGCACGGTCAGACATGGGGCGGGATGGTCGCGCAGAGCAGGCAGCAGATCGATGACATCGTAGCCTTCCGTCCGCAGACGCAAGGCGACCTCGTCGTGCAGCCACTTGAGTGGATAACGACGCAGATTGTCCAGGCATGGATATATCACCACGAGCAGCCGCCGACTCGGGCCGAGCATGTCGCGCAATTCCGCGAGGGCGTCGAAGCAGGATTCGTCGATGCACTGCGGCACGGGCGGCATGATGGCGCGTCGAGCCGCCGACCGAACCGCGGAGAAGACGACCGACAGCCTTTCGAGCTTGTGGGAACACCACCAGGAGCCCGTCTCGCTGACGATGCGGGAGTTGCCGTCACCTGGATTCATCACGACAACGACGACGTCGGGATCGTATGGCAGCAACAAGTCGCGAAACAGGGTGACTTCCTGCTCCGTGTTAAATCCCCCAACGCCGCCGTTGAGGCATTCGACGCTCCGACCGGCGGCGGCGCGTAGCTTCCCGGCGACTTGCTCCGGCAGGCTGTCTGCTTCACGGACGCCCTCTCCAAACGTGAGCGAGTCTCCAAGGAAGGCTAGGCGATGCGTGCCCACATCCTTGACGCGCGAACACAACGGCCCGCGCAGGCCGAGATCGTTGATGTCATAGTCCAAACCGTCGTCTTTATCGAAATATCCGCGAGGATTGCTACCCCACACCTGGCGATATCCGGCGCCGACGCGGTAGACATAGGGATACCCCCGCGCTGCTTCGTCCAGCCGACGGGTGATCCATTTGCTCTGCGTCGCGTACTTGCTCGACGGCGGAAACGGGGGCGCGACCACGGACCAGGCCCATTCCACAGCCACCAGAACCCCGGCCAGCGAAATCGTCAACGCGGTGACTCGAACGGCGGCGCGACGAGCCGTGATGCGATGTGCGAGAAACGCGACAATCAAGCTGAAAGCAAACGCCAACCCGAGGATTAGCGACCATCGATAGGAAACCGGCAACGGTCGCGGTCCATAGACAGCCGCCCAATACGACTGCCGAATGTGCCAGGTCAACAGTGGCAGCAAGCCGATGACCGCCGAAGCGTTCAGCCAAGACGCCAGGCGGCTCCGCTGGTGCTTCCAGCCGATCAAGGCCGACAGGATCCAAACCAGCAGGATGCCTTCGAGGGCGAGATGTTGCGCAGTGATCGCGCCGGTCTCGCGGTAAACGTCGAGCACGTAGCGCCCCACGGCCACAGCGCCACACGCTGAGCACACGAACACCGCCATGCGGCTGATCCGGTGCCGCGAATCGCGGTGTCCAGCCGGAATCTTGTGGCAGGTGTCCATGCCGTGCGTCAGCCCGCGAGTGACTTGATGCGATCTTTGATGTCGCCGACGTATGTGACCTGAAGACCGAAGTGCGATTCCACCTTCACCGCCACCCCCACGCCGATCTGCTCATGGTTGGCGAGCAGGTCCAACTCCTGGTCGACCCGTCGTTCGAATTCGAGGATCGTGCCCGGCACGATTCTCATGATCTCACTCAGGGACATCTGCCGCTCAGCCAGCCGGACCACCAGGGGCACCTTGATGCGGAGAACGCGCTCAATGGTCGACAGACCGACAGACGAAGCGACGGCCGAGCCCGGCTGCGGCACTGGCGGCGGCGCGGCGGTCGGCGCCACAGGTGGCGAGGCTGGCGTTGCCTGTTCACCGACGGATCCACCGGGGGGCTCGGCGGATGGACTGTTGAGACCGCCCACATCGTCGACAAGGGCGTCAACTGCCGATTGGGCATCCTTGAGGACGGAGTCGATATCATCCTGCGGCAGCATCGCTGGCTCCCGTGGTCGCTCGAGCAACCGCGCCGATAACGCTCGTGGGGACCGGCGCGCACGACCACCCTGGTTAGTCTATCGACGCGCTGAACCTGAAACTTGAAGCCCCCCAAGTCCCCGACCGCGTGCGGGCGCCTAGCGCGGCCGCCCCACGACGATGCAGGCATTGTGCCCGCCGAAACCAAAGGAATTGCTGATCGCCACATCGATGTGGGCGTCCTGTGCGGTCAGCGGCGTATAATTCAGATCGCAACCCTCGCCTGGGTTATCGAGATTGATCGTCGGCGGAATCACGCCATGTCGGATCGCCATAACCGTCGCGACAAGCTCGACCCCCCCGCTGGCTCCCAGCAGATGGCCGATGGCGCTCTTCGTGCTGCTGATCCGAAGCTGGCGGGCGTGGTCGCCGAAAACGGCCTTGATGGCCACCGTCTCCGCCACATCGCCGAGTGGCGTTCCGGTGCCGTGCGCATTGATGTAGCTGACCGATGTATGGTCCACACCCGCATCCTTCAGCGCAAGCCGCATGGCCTTCACGGCGCCGCGGCCCTCCTCATCGGGCTGGGCAATGTGGCCGGCGTCTCCGCTCATGCCGAAGCCGAGGACTTCCGCGAGGATATTCGCGCCGCGTTTGGTTGCATGTTCGTAATCTTCGAAGACCAACATGCCCGCCCCCTCGCCCATGACGAAACCGTCCCTATCGCGGTCGAAAGGCCGGGAAGCCCTGGCAGGTTCGTCATTCCGCTCCGAGATCGCCTTCATGGACGAGAATGACGCGATGCCGAGCGGCGTGACGGCCGCTTCGGCGCCGCCGGTGATCATGACGTCGGCGTCACCGCGGCGGATCACGTTGAGCGCGTCCCCCATCGCATGTGTCGCAGACGCACATGCAGTGCAGACGGTAGTATTCGGCCCTTTGGCGCCGAGCGCGATGGAGATGTTGCCGCTTGCGGCGTTCGCCATGAGCTTAGGGATCGTGAAAGCGGATACTTTCCCCGGGCCCTTGCCGATCAGCCGCCGCTGTTGTTCCTCCATTTCGCTGAGGCCGCCAATGCCGGAGCCGACGACGACGCCAAACCTGTCGGCGTTTGGAGGAGCAACATCGAACCCCCCGTGCTTGTACGCATCAGTCGCCGCGGCAATAGCCAATTGTGCGAATCGGTCCAAACGCCTGACGACCTTGCGATCTGCGTATTTGCTCGGATCGAATCCGCGACACTCACCGGCGATGCGCACGGAAAAATCCGTTGTGTCGAAGCATTGGATCGACTCGATGCCGCTCTCCCCGGCGATCAGCCGCTCCCAGAATGCGTCGACGGAATCCCCCAAAGGGCAGACAACGCCGATCCCCGTTATGACAACCCGACGATCGTTGGACATCCGCTACAGCCTCATCGCAGGCGGCACGACAGGCCGCGTCCTCTCCCCAACCTAATCCTTCTTCTCGGCCTGGGCCTTGACGATGTGCTCCACGGCATGGCCGACCGTCTGGATCTTCTCCGCCTCTTCATCCGGGATGCTCAACTCAAACTCGTCCTCAAATTCCATGACGAGTTCGACGGTATCCAGGGAATCCGCGTTCAAATCGTTCACAAACGACGTTTCCATCGTGATCTCGCCCTTGTCAACACCCATTTGCTCGCTGACGATCCTGATGACACTTTCCTTGATTTCTTCATTCGATGCTGCCACCAGTCAAATCTCCCTTCTTGTTCTTTCAGGTATGACACACGCGACGAGCCCGCCGCGTGATCGCGAATCTCCATGCGTCGCGGGACGCGTGTTCGCGACACGCATCGCCCCAAACGGCCCGACATCCGATCCGGCCGTCCCGGTACGCCGTTTCGGCGCCCAATCTACATGTGCAGTCCACCATCCACGGCCAACACCTGACCGTTGACGTATCCGGCCGCGGGCGAAGCCAGAAAGCTCACCGCCGCGGCAACCTCCTCGGGCTCGCCGAAACGTTGCAGCGGGATCAACGGGCGAACCTGCTCCTTCACCTTGTCCAAAAGAACATTCGTCATGTCCGTATTGATGAATCCGGGAGCAATGGCATTACACGTAACACCGCGACGGGCCAATTCCTTCGCCACGGTCTTTGAAAAGCCGATGACCCCTGCCTTGCTTGCGGCGTAGTTCGCCTGGCCGCTATTGCCCATGATTCCGGAAACACTCGTGATGTTGATGATCCGCCCCCACCGGGCTCGGACCATGTGCTTCGCGGCGGCACGCGTCATGAGAAACACGCCGCGAAGATTGGTGTTCAGGACTTCGTCGAATTGCTCGTCACTCATATTCATGACGAGGCCGTCCCGAGTGATGCCGGCATTGTTTACCAAGATGTCCAGCCGAGAAAAGTCCGTCGCGACGTCGTCAACCCATTTCTCGATCCGGTCCGTGTCCGTAACATCCAACGTTCTGGGAACAACCTTGCCGAGACAACGCCGATCGGCAGCTTCGGCCGGGAGGGAACTCAATTGATCGGAATGTCTGGCACATGGAATGACCGTCGCACCCCGTTCGGCGAGCGCCAAGCTGATCGCGCGGCCGATACCGCGGGACCCCCCGGTGACAATCGCGACTCGATCCACAAGGTCTGCCATGCCGTTGATCCAATCCTTTGTGCGAGCAAGAACCCGCTATTCTAACCCGCGACAACGCCCCGCCGCTAGGTTGAGACGCGTTCAAGGGCCGCAACAGTGGAGCAGTTCACCGCCGTAACCCTGCGTTCTATCTTCTTCATCAGCCCAGTCAGGACTCGCCCGGGACCGACCTCCATGAAACGCTCGACACCTTCCGAGATGAAGCGCTCGATCGACGCCTGCCACCTGACCGGCTTCACAACCTGCTCACGGAGATGCTCGCGGACGTCATCCGGGTCGGCATGATAGTCAGCAGAGACGTTTGACACCACACCAATTCGGCCCTTGACGATTTTTGTCGAGCGAAGAACGGCATCGAGGCCATCGGCGGCAGGCTGCATCAACGCCGAATGGAACGCCCCCGCCACCGTCAACGGAATCGCCCGACCGTCGTATTTCTCCGCTAGGTCGAGAGCCCGCTCGCAGGCCGCTTTCGAGCCGGAAATCACTATCTGCTTGGGACAATTGAAGTTAGCGGTGCTGAGAACCTCCCCCTGCGAAGCCGCGTAGCACAACTCGTCCACCTTGGATTCATCGAGCCCGATAATCGAGACCATGCCGCTCGGGCTCGCGTCGGAGGCCGCCTGCATTAGCCGGCCCCGTTCGGCCACGAGCCGGAGGCACTCATCAAAACCAATCCAGCCGGCCAAGTGCAGGGCCGTGTACTCGCCCAGGCTGAGGCCGGCCATCGCATGTGGATGCCAGTCGGCCGATACACCCGACTCGTCCAGGGCATGCCAGATGGCAACGGACGTCACGAAAATCGCAGGCTGCGAGATGTCCGTGGCGTTGAGCCGGTCCGGAGGGCCTTCGAAGCAAAGCGAGGTCAGATCGAATCCAAGAATCTGATCTGCCCTGGCGTAGATCGCCCGCGCGGCCGCCGAGGCCTGGGCCACTTCCTTGCCCATCCCGACGGCCTGGGCTCCCTGTCCCGGAAAAATGACAACTGTCTTACTCAAGGCGATCACCTGCATGTGTTGAAGATTATCGGGTTCGACTGAATCAGAGCCGCACCAACGCCGAACCCCACGTGAATCCGGCACCGAATGCGACCATGAGCACGAGGTCTCCGGATTTGACGCGACCGGTCTTTCGGCACTCGTCCAGCCCCATCGGGACCGACGCCGACGACGTGTTGCCGTACTTGTGGATGTTCGTGAACATCTGCTCCGGCGCCAGCCCGAGGCGCTGCCGGGCAGACTCGACAATACGCAGATTCGACTGGTGGGGGATGACCACGGCGATATCCTCGGCCGAGATCCCGGCCTGCGCCAAGGTCGAGTCCACCATCTCGAAATTCTTCTTGACCGCCAGCTTATAGACCTCGCGGCCCTGCATCTTGAGATAGTGCAATCGCTCATCAATGGTCATGTGCGACGCAGGCAACCGCGAGCCGCCGGCCGGAATCGACAGAAGCGACATGCCACTGAAGTTCGCGGCCAATTCCTGATGCAGGACGCACGGGCCGGATGTATCAGGCGTCGCGGACAAGACCGCCGCGCCCGCTCCGTCGCCAAACAGGATGCACGTCGCGCGGTCCTCGTAGTCCACGATCCTCGACATGGTCTCCGCGCCGATGACGAGAATGTTGCGAAAGTGACCGCTCTGTAGCATGTGTGCGCCGGTCAGGAACGCGTATATCCACCCGCTGCACGCAGCGGAAAGGTCGAACGCGGGCGTCGGGCCGACACCGAGCGCATCCTGAACAAAGCAGGCGGTGGACGGAAAGAAGCACTCCGGCGTGGCCGTCGCGACGATGATCAAGCCGATGTCTTTCGCGACGAGGCCGGCATCGCTGATGGCTTCCTGGGCCGCCGCTGTGGCGAGCGTGGCTGTAGACTCGCCCTCGGAGACGACGCGCCGCTCGATAATGCCGGTTCGGGTGCGGATCCAGTCGTCGGTCGTGTCCATCCGCTCAGCAAAGTACTGGTTCGTCAGTACGCGCTCGGGGACCGCTCGTCCCGTCCCGGCGATCCGCAGACCCAACGGCTCAGGCATCACTCTGTTCCTCCGTTAGACGCTGCAGAATCATGCTGTTCACGTCGCTACGGATGTATTCCACCCCCACACGAACGGCGTTCTTGAGAGCGCGGGCTCCGCTGCTGCCGTGACAGATAATGCAGGCCCCATCCACGCCCAGCAGGGGCGCGCCGCCGTATTCGCTGTAATCGTGCCGAGCCCAGATCGCCTTGACAATGGGTTCGAAGCGCTTGGCCAGTTCCGGGCTTTCAGCCGCGACCTCCTGGGCGATCGTCTTGAACAGCCCCTCGGCGAGCCCCTCGGTGACTTTCAGGACGACATTGCCGATGAAACCGTCCGCGACGGCAACCTCGCATGCGCCCGAAAGCAACTCGCGGCCCTCGACATTACCCACAAAGTTCAGCGTCGGGTCCTGCTTGATGAGC
>JAUVGW010000414.1 GCA_030593565.1 Phycisphaerae bacterium
AAATGGGAATAGAGCATTTCACGTTTGTCTGTAGCGGCCGACGCCCCTGTCGGCCGTGAATTGTTCGATGATGCTACGTCCGACACGGGGGTCGGACGCTACACCATTAAGTGAAATGCTCTAGCCGGAGGAATAATGGGATTGAGCCTTCAAGCAGCAGCGCGTCTGCGTGCCGATACGACGTCCGGTTCAACTGTGCCAATTGCCCGGTCCCTGATCGTGGCCTGTTTCGTATTCGAGGGGAATGCTACCGAGGATGCGGGCCGTCGCCACGATGCGATTGAATCCGCTCGATTGAAATGCCTTCCGAACCTCGCTCGATCGTGATATGCGCGAGGAAGTCATTGTCGTTCGTCTCCGGAAAATCACTGCGGTAATGGACGCCGCGAGATTCCTCCCGTGCCAATGCCGCAAAGGCCAGGCACCGCGCAACCGTCAGCATGTTCTGGGTCTCCCAGCCCATGCGGTGTTCCAAGACCTTGTCCATGACGTAGCGCCCCCAGAAATCGACGATCTCGATCGTCTCGCGGAGGCGGTCGCCGGTACGATCGATACCGACGTTTCGCCAACACAGCGCACGCAGGCTGTTGCGGACGTCCGACAGGTCCAATTCCGTGCGCGGGCTTCGCGCAATGGTGTGGCTCAGCGTTTGCGGCCATTTGTCCCCAGGCTGCTGCCGTGCCAGGTCTGCCGCCATCCGGCCGACGCGCTTTCCGAAAACGAGGCCTTCCAGTAGCGAATTGCTGGCGAGCCTGTTCGCGCCATGAACACCTGAAGCGGCAGCCTCGCCACACGCGAGCAGACCGTCGACGGAGGAGCGACCGTCGATGTCCACCGCGACGCCGCCGATCATGTAGTGGGCGGCGGGGCGGACCGGAATCAGGTCTCGCGCCACGTCGATGTCGAAGTCGCGACACAATCTCGCGATGTTCGGGAAACGCTCCGCGAACCGGGCCGGGCCAATGTGACGCACATCGAGAAAGACGGACGTCCCCGACGTGGCGGCGATTTGCTTTAGGATCGCGCGACTGACAACATCCCGTGACGCCAGTTCCGCATCGGGATGATACTCCGTCATGAAACGGCGCCCCTCGCGGTCGACGAGGGTGGCGCCTTCGCCGCGAACCGCCTCGCTGATCAATGCACGCGACGCGCCGGCAACGTACAGCGCGGTGGGATGAAACTGGAAAAACTCGAGGTCGCGCAGCTTCGCGCCGGCGCGGAAGGCGATCGCGTGACCGTCCGCCGTGGCCGACTCGGCGTTCGTCGTCTCGCGAAACAGCCGCCCGCCTCCGCCACTGGCGAGAATAACCTGCTTGGCCCAGATGATCTGATAGCCGTATTTCTCGTGGTGCGTGATGGCGGCGATACACCGGCCGTCCCGCACGACCAGATCCAGCACAAAGCAATTCTCGAACAGGCGAATCGCTTCGCACTCCGCTGCCCGAAGGCTCAGCACGCGTCCAAGTTCCCGTCCCGTGGCGTCTCCCAGGGCGTGAATGACGCGCCGCGCCGAGTGTCCTCCCTCCATGCCCAGCGCCACGGCACCGTTGTCCACGTCAAACTTCGCGCCCCAGGTCACCATTTCCTCAATGCAGCTTGGGCCTTCGCGCGCCATCAGCCCGATCACGTTGCCATCGCCGAGGCCGCAGCCCACCTGAAACGTGTCGGTGATGTGCGCATCCACGGAGTCGCCGGCGCCGGTGACGGCAGCGATTCCTCCCTGGGCAAACGCCGTGTTGCAGTCAGCGAGGCGGTCCTTTGTCACGAGGACGACGTTGGCTTTCGTCCCGGCCTCGATCGCCGCGCGCAGCCCGCCCACGCCCGCGCCAATCACCAACACATCGGTGAAGACCTGGCCCAGACGTCGGGTGTCGAAGTTGATCAGATACCGGCGTTCTGCGAAGTGTTCAGCCATAATGCTTTATGCTACGCCACCAGCGCCCGAACCGCGAGCGAACCGACATCCTACCTGGTGATGAGGATCCATGACGGTTTAGGCGGCATTGCTCCGAAGGCTCCAACGGGTGCCACTGGCGGCTTGTCCGCCAGTGCCTCAACAGATAGCGCCCTACACGGACACTGGCAGGCAAGCTGCCAGTGGCACCCCGCCGCCGATTGTGTCATGCCTGCCGCCCCCATTGACGAGCGGTCCAACCAGCTCCGATAAGTGCGCACGGTCGCGCCGGAACAAGGTCGCGACTGAGATTACGGGACTTTGCCGAAAACATTAAGACTAGCCGCCGGCCATGTCGATACATTATGCGAGGCTGTGGGTCTCCCGCCGCTTGGCGGGACAGCCTGGCTTGGAGGGTCCGAGTTACGGCGAGCTCGGATCCTCTTTTTTTGCGCGCCCGCGCGCCCTTTTTTGCGTACCTTTACACGTTTTTCTTGCGCGTATGGACACCGCATCGTGCCCGCGGAGCCACGCTCCCGCATCGAGCCGAAGCCCCCTTCTTTAAGCCGGTTGCGACGGTTATCACCAATGATCACCCACGCCATGCGAGTCAGGCGGCAACTCGGTCGACGGCCTACTTGACTTCGGCAAAGACTGCGCGGCGACCAGCGGAAATTGCGCGGCGGATTTGTAGTTGTTGCCATCAACCCCTCGATCCCTCGGTCCCCTGGTCCCTTGGTCCCTTCGGCCGCGGCCGAAGGCCGCGCCATGCCACAGAACCTGCCGGGGCAGGTTCTTGGTCCGCAAACGCGCGCGACTCAAACGTCACGTCGCCATCGATCCCATCAAGTTGCATCCGGACAACGACCCATGTACCTCGCCTCCGCCACGGAATGTGGCCGCCCGCGGGATGTCGGACAGGCAGTCGCCAGTGCGATGATTACCGCTCGTCGGGGCGAGGCGCTGGCGGCGCATCCGCTCGAACGGAGGCGAGCCGTCTCCGCTTGTGCAGCGCGCCCGCGTAACCGGTTCATGCCGCACCATCCGAACTTCTGCTTGAGGTGTCACTTGGGACAAGGGGAAACCCGGCATTACCGGCCACGCCTGAAGAGGTCCATTCGCGAACTGGGTGGGCCTGGATGTTGCCAATTTCAGAGCAGGCGGCGCCCGTTTCGTCAGGACGTCGACCGGGCCTAATACACGCCTGGCCAACCAGGCAGTGGGGGGGGACGGCATGCTTCGCAATCTGGCATTCGGGGTGGTGATTGGAACGATCGGCCTGACGGGCGTTATCGGCGTTGCCGATGCGCAGCCCATCGGCGAGCCGAGCGGAACGTTCGATATCACAATCGCGCAGGGAGGCAACATCGTGGCACAGGATACCGTCACGATCGGCCCCGGTGGTGATCTCGTGGATTTGAAGGCGACGTGGCAGGACGGCGACGCCGAAGACTTCACCCAGATCGGTGCCGTGTCATCGGTGACGGGGACTTCGCCAATCATCCTGAAGGTCACGACGGGCGACGATCCGCTGTTCAGGCTGTCGAACTGGTATATCAACATGCCGGCAAGCCTGGCGGACATCAACTCGCCGGGGGTGGATTCGTTGTTTGATCCAAACGGAGGCTTGGTCGACGTGACCATCACGGGTTTGACTTTCGAGAATGGTGCGGCCGCCGTTCCTTACGTCGTGGACAACGACACGTTCGGCACGTCGTACATGCGGGACTTCGAGGGACATTTCTACGAGTTGCCGGAGTCCAATCCGGCCGGCGCCTGGGGACACGGCTCCTATGACATTCAAGTCCCCGGCCAGTCGTATCTGGACGATCCGCTGACATCGTACAACTTCAATGTGATCGAGACCGGGCAGACAGTGTCCTGGAGCTGGAGCCAGATCATCGTACCGGATCTTGTGACCACGGTTCATGACGGCACATCGGGGGGCGTAACCCCGCTCATTCCGGGCTACGTGTTCGAGCTTGGTTTGGCGGTGGCATTCGTACCGATGCCGGAGCCCGGCACGCTGGGGCTGATGATTGTCGGTCTCGGGACCTTGACGCTTCGCAGACGCAGGCGATAGGGAGAAAAAGGGGTCAGGCTAGAATGCCATTAAGTTAAGCTGCATCTCCTCGTTTTCGCAGGTATTTTCGCAGTTTTTCGCGTGGTTGCGTCATGCGGGCGTACTGCTTGGGCCGGCGCTTGATGCAACGCGGCTCGATACGTCC
>JAUVGW010000172.1 GCA_030593565.1 Phycisphaerae bacterium
ACATCAGCAGCGCCTTTCGCAGGCGGAGCAGGTCCATCTCGTTGATGTACGGCTTCCTGACGATCGAGCTTACGATGCGCAGGTTCGTCCGGTGCAGTTCGAACTGCTCGTCCGTCGGCGCGATGCGGACAACCTCCGTCGACCGCGGCGGCAAATCTCGCATGACCGACGCACGCGTGCGACGTAGGAGGATCGGCTTCAGCCGCCGGCGCAGCTCGGCCAGGTTCTTGTAACCTAGCACTTTGCCCTTTTCGTCGGCGACGCGATGACGGTTAAGAAAGCGAAACGCCGGCCCCAGGCGGCGGTCGTCGATGAACTCCGTCACTGAGAAAAGGTCGTCGAGCCTGTTTTCCAGCGGCGTTCCGGAAAGGACCAGCGCAAACGGCGACCGCAGCGCCTTTACAACGCGGCTCGTCTTGGCCTCCCAGTTCTTGATGCGCTGCCCCTCGTCGAGAATGATCAGGTCCCACGCCACCTTCTCGATCGCGAGGATGTCGCGCAGCACCTGTTCGTAATTGCAGACGGTGAAAAAGCAGTCGTTGTCATATTGCCGGGCGCGTTCGGCGGCGCTGCCTATCACGAGTTGGCAATCGCGATCCGAAAAACGATGCACCTCGCTGCGCCATTGCGACTTCAGCGAGGCCGGGCAGACGACCAGTACGCGCTTGATGCCGGCTTCGCGATTCAACAGCTCAGCCACGCCGATGCCCTGAATGGTCTTGCCGAGCCCCATGTCGTCGGCCAGGATCGCCCGACCAACGCCGACGGCAAACGCGATGCCGTCCAACTGGTAGGGCAACAACTCGGCCCTCAGCAACGACTTGCGCAGCGGGTGGTTCTTCGGGTTTCGACGAATCTGCGCCACGGTCGATTCGATGCGGTCCCTGAATAGCTGCCGATCGATGTATTCCTCCGCGTCGGGATAGATCGTCACGTCGCAGCCCAGCGCTTCCAGCCTGCCGACACGCTTGACAAGATCGTGAACATCGCAGATCACACGGTCCCCGAGTGGGCGAACGACGCGTCCGGCCGAGCCATCAAGCTGCTTTGGTAGCAACAGCCGCAACTCCAGTTCTGATCCGTAGTGCATGTGAACGGCGACGTTTTTTTGTTGATAACGCCGGCGGCGAACCGCGACCGGGAAACGCCGTTTCGCCTTTGCTTGAACACTGAGGATATGCTTGCAAACGCCCAGCGTGTTCTTGCGGAAGTCCGGACACGAGCAATATGACTCCCCGTGCCCCCAGCCGCGCAAGGCCACGCGATAGGTCTTTCCCGATTCGGCATTGGTGACGAGGTAATCCGTCCACAGCTTCTTGGGATCCACGGACCGAACCTTCATCCGCTCGGTTCGCGCCCGCTCCCGGCGTTCGGTGATCGCCCGTTCGACCAACTCCGCCTCGCTGAGGCTTTCGACGGGCACACGCTCCGGCGGCGGCGCGGCCAGCCCGAGCGCCATCTTCTCCTCGAGTATCAGTGAGAGAGCCGCGCCGACGTGCTCGCACGCGGCATCACATTGTGTGCAGTTCCAATGCAGTCGCTGATCGGTCTCGGCCATCGTAGTGATCGTGGCGACGGCACCGTTCAAGCGAAGCCGAAATAGGTCGCCCCCAAAATACACATCGTCGTCAATATCGAACTCATGCCCACCGCCAAGGCGGATAAGCTGTTCACCGTCGGCACCGAGGAGCCGGCACGCTTGGCGATAAGTCAGACGCGAAAGACGATCCTTGAGCGTGAGTTCACGTTTTCCGTTGCCTGCCATGCCCATTTCAACCTTTCTCAACGTTGGCGGCTCGCTCGACTGAACTGCCGTCACCCAACTCGATACACAGGAAATTCAAGGCATCGAGAACAACCAAGGCTGTCCCGATCGCTTCCTCGGCATCACGTTGCGCGACCTGCGCCGAGCCGCCGCAATCACCTGGCTCACGCAGACCGGCGAGGAGAACATTCGATCTCCTCCATTCGGGTACCGCGCGGGCGTAGCATAACCGGCCCACCTTCCCACGGCGAGACACGAGAGAACGTGCCACCAGGGCTTCTGTATTGGGATGCGCGCCAACCGGGACCACGGGTTCCGCTTCGCTCCACCCGTGGCTACTCGCCTCGGCCCCTCCGGGGCCAAGATGTTTGCTGCGCTGAACGCCGGGTGGCATGCTTTCACGCGACGAAGTCGCGGGCAAGCATGTTGGCAACAGGTAGAACATGCCTACGCGGGCTCCGCCCGTGAAGGCATGGCACCCGGCGCAGCCAGGCCGTGCTGGTCACCACCACGGCCAAGCTTCGCTTGACCGTGCCACCCCCGTCGGTTCGAGGGTTCGAGCGGTTGGGTCTTCGGGGCGGGTTATCAGCCCGCGGCAAAAGGGGAAACAGCCGTTTTGGAATGCCGTTCCTGCCTGCGAAAACCACCGGCGAGACGCCGGTGCCACAGCCTGCCAGGGGCTGTTACGACCCGCGGCTACGGAATCAAGGCACTGACAAACCCGGCAATATCGCTTCCGTTGATGTCGCCGTCCGCGTTCATGTCCGCCGCATTAACACTGCAATCGGGGGGAGGCTCGTATCCAGTCGGGTCCAGCAGGGCGCTGACGAATAGGGGTAGATCGCCGGCATAGTCAACGCTGCCATTGCAGTCCATGTCGCCCGCCATGATGTCTTCCATGCTCTCCGCGATCGCCGCCCACAAGGCCCAGGCGGCGTAGGCCTTGCGGTTGCAGTTCAGCGCGACGCTGTGGGCGCAGGAACATGAATACCAGTCAATGTCCTCCGCATGGCTGGGATGGGTCTGCCACTCGGTGGCCCAATTGCCCAGCTTTGCTCCGTCAACGGATTCGTAGTAGTCGCAGTTGTCGTGGGGGAACTCGTAGTAGACGCCGTCGGGATCGTAGCTTTCGATGTCCGCGAAATCGAACAGGACCTTGTCGTTGGCGATGCAGTAGTCGCGAACCATCTGGTTGGCCGCCTTGTTGTCTGCATCATCCCAATGATCCACATGGCCGGTCATGTAGACGAAGGTGACGTTTGAGTACGCCACTTCCAATGCGGTCATGGGCGCCAGGTACTCGCTCTCGAGCGTGCCGGCCGCGTATTTGTCGTCCACTTGTCCACACCAGGACCAGATGATGACGTTGACATCTGAGTTGCTCGGGTTTTCCAGGTAGGCCGTTGTGTTGTCGACCCAGGCGGGGTAGTAACCGCAGTCTCCTCCCATCGCGCCGTCGTGGAGGTCCAGGGCGCCGCCGGCGCCGCCGTTGTTCCAATCAAAGAAATCCGTGGGGAATGATAGCCCGAGCCCGCCGCCGTTGATGAAAGTGTTCAACCCCGTCATTCCGGAGGTGAGTTGGCTGCCGTGCGACGTGTGTCCATAGGCAATATGGAGATCAGTCTTGGCTTTGCTCATGGCCGCCTCGGACGTGGCGGCAAGATCGGTGTGGTTATGGTCGATGATGATGGCATCCGCATAGCCCAGCCTCGGCGCGAGCAAGGCCAACGCGAATAGAGATACACCCGTCACAATCTTGGTCTGTTCCGTCATGACTATTGCCTTTCCTCTTTGAGAACTTTTCCCCGAGAACGTCCTCCGCGAGAAGCGGCTCGCTCCCGAGACGATGATGATCCCCACTCCAATCAGCCTGGCTTCCCCTTTTGCCCCGGCCACTACCGCGCATCATAACCGAACAAAGTTCGCAGTCTCAAGTGGTGGTCAGCGGCAGATATTGGTGAATGCAACAGCGTCACGCAAATGATGGGGTGCCCCCTTTCTTGTCAAACGATGGATGGGACAGCGCGGCCTTTGGCCGCAACCAAGGTGTGGCACAAGCGCGACCCGCCGGTTTCGTGACAGTTTGGGCGTCTCATGAGGGTCAACGTCACGGCGGCCCCCGCGGCCGGAATCTACCGAATTCCGTCGCCTGGCCGCGATCCATTGGGGAGCGTCCCCACCACGCGCTCCCCTGTGAATCGCGGCTAAACAGATCGCTTGCCGCGAACTTGTCGCGGACACCGTCCCGCCTGCCACCCTCCGTGGTGTAAGAAAACCTTCACAGAAGACGAAGAAAACAATCGTCAGTGGTGCAGTTCTTCCGTCGCGTCTGTTGATAGGGGACCGCGGACCACCCGAGTCGATCCCCAGGGCTCGCCGCTCACTTCTCCCTGGATTCTGCTCTGTCGCCGCCCTGCCGCTGAAATTCGGCGGGGTGAACGATTCCTCAATATGGCCATAACATCTTATGGCGACTGCACTTGTGTTCCATTGCGGCCATCACGCGTGCTGTTTCCGAAAAAAACCGCAAAAAAAGGCTGGACAAGCGAACAAAATAGCCCTAATTTGGTACTAATTCAGTAGTCGTCGGGAATAGACCGTTCCCGAACCCGTTTGTACTTATGTGAGAGCGTGGGGCGCTGATGAAATGGCTGGAGCCGCAGAATCGAAGTTGCCTCCGGCATTGAGCCGCAGCGCCCGGATTGGATGGCTGATATGCTGCGTGTGACCACAGAACTATCGAGTCGTCGGGCGCTTCAGAGCTGGATGTGCCCTCCTCCTTACATCACGAACGCCGAATTGCGCCAGCGCAATATCGAGGCGGTGTTGTTCAAGGATTGGCCGGGGCCGGCCGAGGACACCGGTCGCCTCGACGCCGGCGAAGAATCGCTGTTGTTCAAGCAGCTTCACTTCTGCGGCTACAAGCTGAGTCGCCTGTACAAGTCCGCGGATCGTGGCCCGCTCGGCGTGCTGAAGCGCCGCTATGGTCTGTGGGAGCAGCGATACCACCAGCTCCGTGAGCGGCTCATCGAGGCCAACCTCGGCCTCGTGTACGACTTGATCGGCCGAAGTCGCTTTCACAACCTCGATCGAGACGAGATGTCCGGTGAGGGGATGATGGCTTTGCTCCGCGCCGTGGACACGTTTGATCCGTGGCGTGGGTTCCGCTTCAGTACGTACGCCTGTAATGCCATCCTGCGCGCCTTCTCGCGTGCGGCGATTCAGGATTCCAAACGCCGCAGCAGAGTGGCCGGACCTTACGACGTCGATTTCGAGAAGAGCGACGCCGATGAGACACGCCACAGTGATCAGCGAATTTTGTTTTCCGAGCGGCTTCAGCGCATCCTGCGGCTGGACAATGCCGACCTCACCGACACGGAGAAGACCGTCCTCGCTCGTCGGTTTCCGTTGGAGGAAGGCCGCGTGCGTCAAACACTCGAGGATATCGGCAGGCAGATGCGCGTCAGCAAGGAGCGGGTCCGCCAAATTCAGCTCTCCGCCATTGCCAAACTGCGTCGGGCAATTGCCGACGACGAAATCCTGAATTGATGGGGGGGCGCTTCGATCGCGTGGCTTTGCGGTCCGGAGCAAGGCGTCCCATCGCTGGCGGGTGTTGTTCTTTATGGCATTTCACGTTTGCCTGTGGCACCGGCGTTTCGCCGGTGGGATCACCGGCGAGACGCCGGTGCCACATGGGCGTAAGGCCGCCGCTTCATTCGGCGTCGCAGCCCGCAGAATCTGTTATGTGCCGCTATGGCGCCTGCCGCCTTCTATAACGTTTTAAGCAACCCTGAAACGTCGGACCCCCGTGTCGGTCGACGAATACCAACCATTCTTGACGGCCGACAGGGGCGTCGGCCGCTACACCCTTTCTTGAACTGCTCTTAGCCTTGCATTTCATCGGGGCGAAGTTGATAATAGATAGGCTATGGCGGCTTCCAGTCTTTGGCCCTATCGGTGCCCGGCGTCACACGAGTACATGTCGGCCGTCATTCGGCGGCGGTCTACGAATACCCGGGATGTGCGCGAAGTCGTCCTCGACGACCTTGATCTTTCATTCGTGAGGAAGATCCTCGATCTCGGGTGCGGATTCGGGTTTATGGCTGGGCCGCTGGCTGCGCGTGTCGCGGAGGATGCACGATTCATCGGGGTGGACGCATGGGCTGCCAACGAGGCCTCGTTTCTCCAGAAGATCGCGGACCACGGTCGGTCCGGCATCTTCGAGTGCAAGTGTATCGAGACTGAGCTTCCGTGGCCCGATGGCAGCTTCGATCTGGTGGTCTGCTCGTATTCGCTTTACTTCTTTGTGGACATCATTCCGGAGATAGCCAGGGTGCTCACGCCGGACGGCTTGTTTCTCGCGATCACGCACAGCGAAGCTAAGGTCGTCGACGGTCTTCCCGACGCCGGTCTTGGTCATGTGGCATCCGGGCTGCTCGCGCTCATCCAGCGATTCTCAGCCGAAAACGGCCGCGACTGCCTGTCCAGGTCGTTCGGAGAGATCGTCCGCATCGACTACGCCAACAGCCTTCGTTTCGCCCGCGAACACGAAGATGAGCTTATGACCTACCTCCGTTTCAAGCTGCCGTTTCTGGTGCCGGGATCAACACCGGAGGACGACTTGCCGGCGGACCTCCTGCGGTTCGTGGAGACCCTCATGTCGCAAAACGGCGAAGTCATCGTCGACAAGAGTGACGCCGCATTTCGTTGTCGGAGACCCCAATGCCATTGAAAGCCAAGTATTGTTCGCAGTGTGCCGGCGCCATCGTGAGACGCGTGGTGGACGACCATCCTCGGGATGCGTGTTCGGTTTGCAGCACGGTCTTCTACGAGAACCCCCTGCCTGTCGCGGCGAGCGTGGTCCTCAACGAGAAGCGCGAGGTTCTCCTGGTCAAGCGCAAGAACGAGCCGCACAAGGGCGAGTGGTGTTTGCCGATCGGCTTTGCCGAGGTCGGCGAGACCATCGCCAAGGCTGCCCGGCGTGAACTCGAGGAGGAAACCGGCATCGACGGCCGCGTCCTCCGTCTGCTGGACACGGATTCCTTCGAAAGCGAGTTCTATGGCGATCTGCTTATCGTCACGTTCGAGTTGGAGAAGACCGGCGGCGTCGAGGCCCCGGGGGACGACGCCGAGGACCTCGCCTACTATCCGCTTGACCGACTTCCGCCGCTGGCGTTCAATTCAAACGCCAAGGCCATTCGGTTCTGCACCCTGGCGCACAGGGATGAATGGGAGATCCAAGATTCCTTCCGGCAGCTTCAGGCGGATGACGGCCGCGAGCTGTTGTCCGATGATTTGGTCGCCTTCGTGGAAGATCACGCCACCGAGGTGACGCAGATGTGGCACAAGGAGGTCCGGTCGAATCCGACGACTGTTTCCTATTCGAAGATCGATGCTGATGATCTGTTTGACCGGGGTTACACGGCAATCTCGCAGTTCGGGCGGTGGCTCAAGGGTAATGAGGCAGACGAGGACATCCGCACGTTTTACAGGGCGCTTGGCAAGGAGCGCAAGGCCCAGGGTTTCGCGCTGCACGAGACACTCAGTTCACTCAGCCTTCTCAGGAAGCACGTCTGGACGTATGCTCGGTCGAAAGGCGTCTGGGAGCGGCCCATCGAGGTGTATCGCGTTCTCGAGTTGAATCGCCGGATTGCGTTGTTCTTCGACAAGGCTGTTTACTATACGGCGCGCGGTTTCGAGGAGGGGTGACGTTGGGTTGCGGGCGTCGTCGGCAGTGGCGGGCTTGGATAACGCACGTGTGGAGCGGGGCGGTGTGTTCTCGACTCGGTTGACCGGGCGGGGGACCGCCCGGCTCGCTGGGATTTCCGTGGGCGGTTCGCGGAGCGCGGTATGAGGAACATCATGCGGATTCGGATTGAGCATGGGACCGTGATCGCGCACCGCGGAGGCGGGGCGGTGGTGCTGCAAGACCATTCCGTCCTGATCGACGACGGGATGATCGTGGGCGTGTTTCCGTCCGGCGGCGCGGAGGCGCCTGGCACCGATCGAGATGTCGACGATGTGATCGATGCGTCGCGGCATCTGGTTGTGCCTGGTTTGATCAACACCCATCATCATTTGTACCAGTCGCTGACGCGCGGATTGAAATGTGTGCAGGATGTCGGGTTGTTCGCGTGGCTGACGGCGTTGTATCAGCGGTGGCGGACCATCGACTACGAGGCGGTGAAGGCGGCGGCGCAGATCAGCATTGCCGAGTTGCTGTTGTCCGGGTGTACGACGACGAGCGATCATTTCTATCTGTTTCCGCAGGGGAGCGATGTTCGGATCGAAGCGGTGATCGAGGCGGCGGCATCGCTCGGGATTCGCATTCATGCGTGTCGCGGCAGCATGAGTGTCGGTGAGTCGCGGGGCGGTTTGCCGCCGGATTCGTGCGTCCAGGAAGAAAGCGTAATTCTGAAGGATTGCCGGGATGCGCTCGAACAGTTCCACAATGCCGGCGTCGGATCGATGGTGCGGATCGACCTGGCGCCGTGTTCGCCGTTTTCGGTGAGCGTGGAACTGTTGCGTGACACACTGTTGTTGGCGCGGGAGCATGGCGCGCTGTCGCATACGCATGTGGCGGAGACGCTCGACGAGGAGCGGTATTGCCTCGATGAATTCGGCGTTCGACCGGTGGAGTGGCTGGACAAGATCGGATGGCTGGCGCCGGATGTCTACCTGGCACACTGCGTGCATCTGAACGATGCGGAAATCGCAAGGCTGGCTGCGACGGAGACGGGCGTTGCGCATTGCCCGTGCTCGAACATGCGGCTCGGCAGTGGGATCGCACCGGTGAGGCGGTTGCTGGAGGCCGGCGCGAAGGTGGGGCTGGCGCTGGACGGGAGTTCGAGCAACGACGGGGGACATCTGCTTGGCGAGGCGCGGCAGGCGATGTTGTTGCAACGGGTGCTCGGCGGGGCCGATGCGATGACCGTGGAGCAGGCATTCCAGATGGCGACGCTCGGTGGCGCCGCTGTTCTGAATCGGCCTGAGCTGGGAAACATCGAGGCGGGGTGCGCGGCGGATATCGCGATGTTCCGGCGGGATGATGTCGCGTTGGCTGGGGCGGTCGAACAGGACCCGCTGGGGGCGATGATCTTGTGTCATGTTGGGCGGGCGGATCGGGTGATCGCACACGGCCAGACGGTCGTGAAGGACGGGGAGATTGTCGGGGTGGATATGCCGTCGCTGATCGAGCGATTTAATGGGATCGTGCGGAATAGCGAATAGCGAACCCGCTGGGTGTGGCGCGGACAAGCGGCCGAGACGAGGAAACGTTGATTCGGAAGACGGTGTTCAACGCTGGCAGGCGAACGGAGAAACGGAGCTTGTCCGTGGATGTTCCATGCAGCCAGCGGTGACGGAACACGGACAAGGATCGCCCTTGAAGCCTGTTCGGTCGAGTTGCGGCCTTCCCGCGGGCGATCCTTGTCCGTGCCACACCTGTCAGCGGGCTCACCGGCGGGACGCCGGTGCCACAGTTTGGCTGCGGGGTGGGGCCGAAGTGTCGGGTAAGCTCCTGGTGAACGCGGAATGCGGTTGGGACTTCCTTGGCGGGGGGTTATGCTATGGGTGAGACGGAGATTCGATCATGAGCGGAGATGCACCTAGTTTGTTCGGGAAATCACAACGCCGGGGTTGCCGGGTGGTGGTGACGGGCCAGGTCGGCGTGGAGAAGAAGCCGTTCCTGGAGAAGGTAGCACGATTGGCGGCGGATCGGGGGCACCCGGTGTCGGTCTGCAATGTCGGCGACATGATGTACGCTGAAGCCCCGGACATCGTACACGGTCGGATTCTCGACCTGCCTCGGACGCGGCTCAACACGCTACGTCGGGCGGTGTTCAAGGACATCCTGGCGCAGGCGGAGCGCGAGGACAATGTGATCATCAACACACACGCGACATTCCGATGGAAGCACGGGTTGTTCGAGGCATTCGACTTCGATCACATGAAGACGTTTGACGCGAACCTGTATGTGACGCTGGTGGACAACGTGGACGCGGTCCACGAGCGTCTGCTGCGCGATCACGATGTGCCGCACACCTTGAAGGACATCCTCGTGTGGCGTGAGGAGGAAATCCTCGCGACCGAAATCCTGGCACACTCACTCGAGGGATATGGGTGCTTTTACGTGCTGGCACGCGGGTACGAGGGTGACACGGCGGAGTCGCTCGTGAATCTGATGTTCGAGCCGAAGAAGAAGCGCATCTATCCGAGCTTCCCGATGTCGCACGTGATGGACATGCCGGAGGTACTGGCGGAAATCGACGCGTTTCGCAGCGCGCTGGCCGAGCATTTCATCTGCTTCGACCCGGGCGACCTGGACGAGAAGCGGCTGTTGTTCGATGCGGGCGAGGCGATCAAGAACGGCGAGCAGACGATCACGGTATCGGTGAACGGGCGGGATATGGTGTTCAGCGTGCCGGAGGTGACGGGTGTCGCGCGGGACATCGACGGGCAGATCTATGCTCGCGATTTCAAGCTGATCGACCAGTCGGACATGATCGTGAGCTATGTGCCGGAACTGCCCGGTGGAATCCCCGGTCTGTCGAGCGGCGTCGAACGGGAGTTGCAGCACGCGTTTGAGGGAACGAAGGAAGTCTATGTGATATGGCGGCCGGTCAAGGAGCCTTCGCCGTTCATCACGGAGACGGCGACGCGCGTGTTCCCGCGGGTTGAAGACCTGTTCGAACATTTCCAGAAGAAGGGGTATATTGGGGATTATCAGCTCAACCTGACTCGGGCGACGGCACCGCGCGAGCGGGGGCGATTCGGCTAGGAAAAAGCCGAAACGCTGAAAGCCGAAAGCCGAAATCGCACACCGGAAGTGTACTGATGAGTGTCTACCGCACGCTTCGTCTCCGCGGCCTCAACCCCACCAAAACCATCGCCGGGGCTCTCAGGACCTACTTGATGACCGGTCGATTACCTGTTCTACCGGATGGTACCACGGTGACCGTGCCCGATCAGCACGACCCGCTTCGCCCTCGCACTCACTCCCCAAGGTTGGTGTGATGCTGCCGTTCGATCGTAAGCGGGGGG
>JAUVGW010000377.1 GCA_030593565.1 Phycisphaerae bacterium
CGCTGAGCGAGCCGGGGCGTCCCCGACCCGGTAGTCCGGACGGAGGACCGCCCGGCTCGCTAGGCAAAGCACCGCCCGCCGCGCCAAGATTGCCGAACCCGCAATCCTGACAGCTTACTCCCGAATCGTGCCGCATGGAAGCACTGGGAATGGTGTGGCATGGTGAGCCGGGGCGTCCTCGACCCGGTAATCCGTGCGGAGGACCGCCCGGCTCGCCATGCCGCCGCACCGATCTGAAGCCTTGCTTGCCCAATAGCCCGACAGACGCGACGATAGGCGGATGGAATCGAAGCCGAAGATGAACAGGCCCGCCGGCCCACGGGCGAAGGCGGCACATGCCACCTCCCCACCGAATGCCGTATCCCCGTGGGTGCGGCTGCGCTCCGCGACGTATCACCCGTTTCTCTATGAACGGATGATCGGCGCTGTCGATCCGACCGCGCGGCCCGGGAATGTCGTTAACGTGTACGATAAAGCCGGTGCGCCATTCGGCCGCGGATTGTTCAATCCTCGCTCGCGCATCGTGCTGCGGATGCTCACCCACGACGACGCGCCGATCGACGACGCCTTCTGGCAGGCCCGACTGGGGCAGGCCGTCGCGCTGCGGCGGCGGCTGAACCTCGACGAAACCACCGACGCATATCGCCTCGTCCACGCCGAGGGCGACGGCCTCAGCGGTCTCGTCGTCGAACGCTACGCCGACTGCCTCGTCTTCGAGCTGTTTTCGCTCGGCATGTTTCAGCGGCGCGAGCAGATCGCCCGATGGCTAGGTGACATCCTCGGCCCACCGACATGCCTCGACCGGCCGCACGTGGCGTCCCAGTCCTGGCGGACGATCATCCGCGCCGATCCGCACATCGAACGCGCCGAGGGCTTCGGCGTGCCCGCCGATGAACGGACCTTCGACGGCACGATCACCATTCGCGAACACGGCATCCGCTACCGCGTCGATGTCGCCGCGGGCCACAAGACGGGTTTCTTCTGCGACCAGCGCGAAAACCGCCACCGGTTCGCCAGCCTCTGCAAGGACGCGACGGTCCTCGATTTGTGCTGCTATACCGCCGGTTTCGGCCTGTGTGCCAAGCTGCTGGGCGGCGCTAGCGACGTCACATCAGTGGACCTCGACGAGGCCGCCGTCGCGCTCGCCCGAGCAAACGTCAACCTCAACCAAACCCGTCTCAACCTCGTTCATTCCGACGCCTTCATCTATCTGCGACAGATGCTTGTCAACGGTCGACAATACGACGCCGTCGTGCTCGACCCGCCGAAGTTCGCCAAGTCGCGAGACGATGTCGACGCCGCCCTCATAACATACAACGATCTAAATAGTCTGGCCCTGCAGGCGGTCCGCCCCGGCGGGATCCTTCTGACTTGCAGTTGCTCGGGCCTTGTCTCGTTCGACATGTTCACCTCGACTGTCCAACGCGCCGCCCGCCGCGCTAATCGAAGCCTACAGGTGATCGGGCGCTCCGGCGCCGCGGCCGACCATCCGATCATGTTGAATTGCCCGGAATCCGAATACCTCAAGGCGCTGTGGTTGCGTGTGCTGTGAATGTAATTGAATGTAATGGGCAATTATGGCATTCCACAATTGACTGTGGCACAGCGCGGCCCTCGACCGCAACCACAATGTGGTACAGGCCTCCCGCCTGTGTCATCACCGACAGGTGTGGCACGGACAAGGATCGCCCGTGAGGAAGCTGTGATTCAACCGAACACGCTTCAAGGGCGATTCTTGTCCGTGTTCCGTCGCCGTTGGCTGCATGGAGCGTCCACGGACAAGCTCTGTTTCCCGATTTGCCGAACGCGTACCTGCATTGAACACGATTCCCCAAATCAACGTTGTCTCGTCTCGCCCGCTTGTCCGTGCCACACCTCCGACGGGGTGGCACGGGTAAACAACGGGGTGGCATGGGTTAACGAAGCCGACGACGGCGGCGGAGTTTACCCGTGGGCATCCATTCCGGTCCTTCCCCACGGGTAAGCTCCGCCGTTTGGCGCGGCTGCGCTAACCCATGCCACCCCGCTGGCTCACGTCGATGGTCTCGACTTCGTACAACTCGTACATTCCGCCCGCGCCGCGTAGCTCGACCTGCTTCCACGGCTTTACGGGAATGTTCGGTGGCAGCTTTTGTCGCACCGCCTCGCTGATCAGAATTTCTCCGCCGGCCGTCTGTTGCTCAATCCTGGCGGCGAGGTTGACCGTCGTCCCGACGACCGTGTAATTCGACCGCTGTCGAGATCCGATGTGTCCCGCCGCAGCCGGTCCACAGTGGATACCGAGCCCGCAGTCCAACGGCGTCTGGCCCCGATCCTGGCGAATACGATTCAACTCCGCCAGACGTTGCTTGATCGCGATGGCTGTTCGCACGGCCCGAACCGGATGATCCGCCTGTTCGAACGGCACGGAGAAGACGGCCATAATCTCATCGCCGACGAACTTGTCGACGAACCCGTCGTGCTCGAATACGGCCGCCGTGATGTAGTTGAAATACTCGTTCAACATTGCCGCGACGTCGGCCGGTGACATTTCCGCTGATCGGGCAGTGAAGCCCCGCAGATCGCAGAACAACACGGCGACCTCGCGTGTCTCGGTCCGGCCGATCTGTTCGGGGTGGCGTTTCAACGCTTCGAGCACGTTGTGCGACACCGACTGCCCGAACAACGCCTCGATTTGCCTCGCACGCAGGGCCAACCGCCTGACGTTCTCGTTCATCAGCGTCCACTGCGCGGCCAGCCCCGATCCCAAGGCGAGCCCCATCCCCACTAGCGGCGCGACGACCGGTAGCAGGATGTTCCGCTCGAACAACATGCACGCCAACCACATCCACCCGCCGAGAAACAGCACCACACCCACCCACACGTAGGCCAGCAACAACAGCGCCGCGCGCCTGTGCCGCCACCACTGACGCTGGTTCCAGGCAAACAGCCCTGCCGCCAATGCCAGCACCCCAGTCAACACCTGACAACGCCCGCCGCTGCTCCAACCCGCCGCGAAGTGTCGATCCTCGATGATGTGTGCGACCGCATTCGCGTGATAGTACACGCCGGGCACATACGAGTCAGACAGCGGCATCACGAACGAATCGCGGAGGATGCCGGCTTCACCTATCAGTATGATCGAACCGGCGACGGTGGACGCGTCGAACGTACCAAGAACCGCCGCTTCGAAATCGACCGTCCGCCATCGTGGTTCATCTTCATCGCCCGGTCCCGATAGGTTGACCGCGGCGAAATCGATCAACTCGCCGCCCTGCGCGGAATACGGGCCGATGGCCGCGCGCTCATCCTCGAAGATGATCTGGGCGGTCTCGTCCTCCTCCCAGGCGGTGTACAGGGCAAGCGCCAGCGGCAGGTGCGGAACATAAACGAGGTCGTCCGGTGAGCCTGTATCGCCCAACACATTCACGTACAGCTTCGCGGGCAGACGACGCAGGATACCGGCGTCGGGCGACACCAACACGTTACCCTCGGACGGCCCGGATGCGAGGAACAGCGAAGGCGCGCGCTTGATCCGACCGTCCGCGTATGCCACCGCCAGCACGACATCCGTCGTCGCGACCGTCTCTGCGAGGCGCGCGTCCACGTCCGGGTCGGTGAGGTCGGCGAGCCAGATGTCAAGTCCGATGACCAGCGCGCCGGCGTCGGCCAGGTTCTCGATCGCACTCGCCAGATGCTCGCGCAGGTTAAACCGCCGGCCGGCCTGTTTCAGGTTGCGCCGGCTCGCCTCGCTGATCTCGACGATGACGATATTCTCGGGTGGCTGCCGCGGTCCCCGGTGGCGAAACCGCCAATCAATCGTGATGCCCTCCGGCCGTTCGATCCAGTCCCCCCCGGCGATCCACGTTGCGACCGCCGCGATCAACACCGGCGCCAGGAAGCCCAGCAGACGCGCCCGCCCCCGCGTCAGGATCGGCCGTGCGTCCAGGTAGGCCGTGGGGCTGTCCCGATCCGCGCTCATGGTCATCTGGAAGCGGCCAGTATGTAGTCATCGGGGCCGCCGTCGCGCCGGCCCTCAATGCCCGCCGCCACCGAGTCCACCACGACGATCACGCGGCCGCTCCGCAACAGACCAGCGCCCTCGGGATCATTCCGCAAGCGGTCGGCATCCTCGCGGGTCAGGACGATCTCTGTGTGGTTCTTGCCCGCCGCCTTGACCGCCTTGACGGTTCGACGACGCCGACGACGCGGAGGCTTGGTCGGTTTTGAAGTCGGCTGACTTGTCGCCTTGCCCGGTCCGCCGCCGACCTTGTCCTTCGGCGGCTGCAACGACGACAGGACAATCCATTCGTCCCGCCACTGCGCCGGGATCACACACGCCGCGACGCCACCCGCCGAGTCGTCGGTCGCCCACCACGAACCGGCATCTTCGATAGGCCGGACCGCACGGCTTAACCGCAGTTCTTCGAACGTCATCGTCGTCTCGACATACCGAACGGACGGCGATGGTCGCCCGCCCCGACGCCGGACCGTCGTGACATCGTAGACCACATCCCCGGTCGGCGTGCCCACCACCGGATACAAGCACGGCAGGACGCCCACCCCCCGCGCATCGATGACCAGGACCACGTCTTCAACGTCGACACTCGCCTGCCGAAGCTCGAGGCGATGCCTGCCGCCTCCTGCGGCCTTGCGTCTCTGTGCCGCATCAACAACTGACGCCACGCCCTTGATGCCCCACAACGGCACGCTCAGCCGGACAACACATTTCGGCGGTGTCTCGTTCGGACGCCAATCCACGGAAACAGTCTTGTGGCCTTTCAGCACGCCGCGCAATCGGACCTCGCCGTTTGGGATATCCGCGAACCGACCA
>JAUVGW010000074.1 GCA_030593565.1 Phycisphaerae bacterium
ACAAGCGGGTCGTCGCCTATGGTGCCGTCGACGAACTCAATTCCCAACTCGGCGTCGCCGTCTGTCTCGTCCATTCCGCCATTGGGGCTCAGTCCGCCGATCCATCCTGGGTGGCGCTGCGCGACCGCCTTGTCCATGTTCAAGGCGAGTTGTTCACGCTCGGGGCGGAACTCGCGACCCCGCCGGATTCGCCTCTGCCCGGCAAGCCATCGAGCGTCACGGCTGGTGAAACATCATGCCTGGAAAGATGGATCGATGATGCGACGGCACCGGTACCACCGTTGACGGGCTTCATCCTGCCGGGCGGCGATCCTGTCGCTTCACACCTGCATGTTTGCCGCACCGTTTGCAGACAAGCCGAGCGGCACGCGGTCGCGCTTGCGGACCACACGCCGCTCAACCCGCAGATCCTTATCTACCTGAACCGTCTAAGCGACCTCCTGTTCGCCTGGGCGCGGCTGGCCAACCACCTCGCGAATGCCGCTGAGACTGCGTGGAAATCCCCGGGGGCGCCGTAGCGATGCAACGCTACCGCTTGCGTCGTTCTCGGAGATAGCTTCGCACCCACCACAGGATTCCAATCAGGCACGCGCCCTTCCAGAGCAGAAGCCACCAGGGTCGCCACCAGGCGCCGGTCTCCGCCTCGACGATGTCGGATGCGCCAAACAACAAGAAGCAGATCGCCGCGAAGAAGGCCCGTGTGCGTCGGGGTCTTGACGTGCGGGCCGCGTGGATCAGGATGGCCAAACCGATGACGACCCACAAGCATGCTTCGACATGGTTCGCCGTGCGGAATAGCTGGTCCGGTGTGTTCATGTCGTTACAGAGCGTTCCAAAGATGATGAAGGTTTGAGACACAGCGTGGCCTTCGGCCGCAATCGAACTGTGTCACAGCCGCCTGAGCCTGTGATCCCACTGACAGGTGTGGCGCGGACAAGCTGGGATTCCCGGTTCGCCGAATGGCCGCTTGAACGGAACACCGTCTCTCGAATCGACGCACCCGGTTTCGCCCGCTTGTCCGTGCCACACCTCCGTGCCATACCTCCACTCCACACGTCCGTGGCACACGGCCCACAGATGCATCCGTGATTCATTCGTAATGAAAGACGCTCCTACAGGTGCTCCGTGAGGAACCGCAACTGCTCAACCACCTGATAAGGTCCTCCGCCTTCATGCTCGTTGAACTCGTAGACGCGCATTTCCTTCTCGGTGGAAATGCGGTTGTATGCGGCAAACACCGTGCTCGGCGGGCAAATCGTGTCCATTAGCGCGACGGAAAACAGGCATCGGGCCTTGATACGCGGCGCGAAGTTGACGCCGTCAAAATACGCTAACGTCCGAAAGACGGTCTCGCCACGGTCTCGGTGTGACTTGAGGTAGGCCGTGATCTCGTTGTACGGCGAGCAGACGGCCATCTCGGCTCCTCGACGAAAATGAGTAAGGAACGGCACGTCCGCGACGAGCAGCCTGACGCGTTCAGGAGCCAAGGCGGCTGCCGCGATCGCGATGCCCCCGCCCTGGCTGATGCCGCATACGGCCAGCCGATCAGGATCAACGCCCGGACAACGAGCGGCTGTCTCCACGGCTCGCACCGCATCGACGAACACGCGGCGGTAGTAGTAGGCATCGGGTGACTCGATGCCATGCGTCATGAAGCCCGGTACGTGAGGCCCGCCGCCGTGCGGGTCGTTCGTTGCGCCGGGACCATCGCCGGTTCCCTGGCCGCGCGTGTCCATTACGAAGTGTGCGAAGCCCGCCGCCACAGGGGCGAGATGGTCCGTGGGAAACGAGTGACCGCCGCCATAGCCGATGAACGAAATCACGCAGGGTCGTCGCTCCGTGTTGTTCGCCGGCTCGATGAACCAACCCTTGACTGGGTCGCCGTCGTATCCGCTGAACGTCACATCGGAGACATCAACCAGGTTGTAGATTTCGTCATCGATACGGTCGAAACTGGCATCGAGGGGCTTCTTCGCGGCCACCTCCAGCGTCTTACGCCAGAAGACGTCGAAGTCCGCAGGTTCCTCTGCCGGCGCCTGGTACTTGCGAAGCTCATCGAGCGGCAGGTCAAACAGCGGCATGGTGGCATCTCCTGGACCGACGATCCCGTGACGGTGGAAAGCCGAGTCTCGCGGCAGGCCGCGCGGCGCCTCGGCTGTTGCTCGAATCTAGACGTCGCGGCTTCGCCCGTCAACGTGGCGCATGATACTGCGTAGTGGTTCACTTTGATCAACGGGTGCCACTGGCAGCTTGCTGCCAGTGTCGGCACTGGCGGTCAAGCCGCCAGTGGCACCCAAAGTGAACCACTACCTGACACTGGGGACTTGTTCGCGTATTCTCTCGTCATGCCTGCGAGCTTGACCAGCGGGGCAGAAGGAGAACATTCGCAATCATGAAAGACTCAGTGCACCTGATCTGCAATTCGCATCTCGATCCCGTCTGGCTTTGGGAATGGCAGGAAGGCGCTTCGCGCGCCCTCGCCATGGCTCAGGCGGCCGTCGATATCGGGGATGGGGTGGACTTCATCTTCAATCGAAACGAGTCCCAATTCTACGAGTGGATTCAGGCCTACGATCCGCCACTGTTTGATCGCATCCGGAAACTCGTTCGTGCAGGCAAGTGGCACATCATGGGCGGATGGTACAATCAGCCCGACTGCAACATCCCCAGTGGCGAATCGTTCGTGCGACAGATCCTCGTCGGCAAGCGGTACTTTAAGGAGCATTTCGGCGTTGACGTCCGGACGGCTGCCAACCTCGACTCCTTCGGTCACTCGCGGGGGCTCGTGCAGATCCTCGCCCGAAGCGGGTACGACTCCTACATTTTCTGCCGGCCGGACTGGCGAGAGCGCGGCTTGCCTGCCTCGGAGTTCACGTGGGTGGGCTTCGACGGATCCGAGCTCGCGGCCGCCCAAGCCGAAGCCCACTACAACAGCCCGCCTGGCGGCGGGCGGCAGAAGATCGAGGAATGGATCGACCGCCTCGGCGACAAGCCGTGCCGCGTGATCCCGTGGGGTGTAGGCAACCACGGGGGCGGACCGTCCCGTCGCGACACGATCGCGATCGGGAAGCTCATACGGCAGCGCAAGGACCTCGACATCCAGCACTCGACGCCCGAACGGTTCTTCGACGACTTGCGCAGGCGCAAGGTCCCGCTGCCGCGACACGAAGCCGACCTCAACCCGTGGGCCGTGGGATGCTATACGTCGATGGCGCGGGTGAAACTGAAGCACCGCCAACTCGAAAACGAATTGTTCATGACGGAGAAGATGACCGCAACGGCGGCCGCGCAGGGATTGATGCGCTACCCACGGCGGGCATTTCACGAGGCAACGTCAGACATGCTCGCCAGCGAGTTCCACGACTCGCTGTCCGGCACGTCAATCAAACCGGTGGAGGAGGCGGTTGTTCAACAGCTCGACCACGGCCTGGAATGTATCGTGCGGGCGAAGATGAAGGCTTTTTTCGCGCTGAGCGCGGGGCAGCGCCGGGGCCGTGACGCTACGTATCCTATTCTCGTCTACAACCCGCATCCGTTCCGGGTCCATACACAGGTTGAATGCGAGTTGCAGCCGCCGTGGCCGCACAGGACGACGGGCTTCCTGGAGCCGCAGGTCTTCGCCCGTGGCAAGCGTCTTCCCGCGCAGGCCGAGAAGGAACACTGCAACATCGACGAGGACCATCGCAAGCGCGTGGTCTTCTCGGCCGTGCTCGAGCCCGGTCGGATGAATCGGTTTGACTGCCGGCTTCAGATGTTGAAGGCCAAGCCGGCCTATACACTCAAGCGGCGAGACGGACGGCTTCGCTTCAAGACGAAGGAGCTTGAAGTCGTCATCAACGCTCGAACAGGATTGCTCGATCGCTATCGGATCTCCGGTTGCGACTATGTCAAGCGCCATGCGTGCCGGCCGCTCATCATGATGGACGATGCCGATCCGTGGGGAATGCGGGTCGTTCGGTACCGGAAACGGACGGGCGCTTTCAAGCTGATGTCACCAACGGCCGCTGCACGGTTCTGCGGGATCGATGCGAAGACGTGCCCGCCCGTCCGCGTGATCGAGGACGGTCCGGTGCGGAGCGTCGTGGAAGTCCTGATGGCGTGCGACGACTCGAAGATCTGCCAGCGATACATGCTGCCCAAGGAGGGAACCGAGGTCGGCGTTGAGACGAGGGTGTTCTGGAATGAAAAGGACCGGATGCTCAAGTTGTCGATTCCGACGGTGATGTCGGACGGAGACCTTGTCGGGCAGACGGCCTATGCGGTTGCCCCGTTGCCTTCGAATGGTGATGAGGCCGTCGCCCAGCAGTGGATTGCCGTCGTCTCGGACAGCCGCGACCAGGCACTCACGTGCATCAATGACCGGACCTATGGCTGTGACATGGCCCGAGGTGAGCTGCGCGTTTCAGTTCTGCGCTCGCCCGCGCACGCAGGTCACCCAACAGAGGGCAACCGGTTGATCACCTTACAGGACCGCTTCACGACGCGCATCGACCAGGGCGAAGCCGTCTTCCGATTCTGGTTGAACGGCAGCGCGCCCAGTGAACGACTATCGCAGGTGGATCGGGAGGCGCTGGTCAGGAACCAGCGGCCGTTCGCGCTCAACGCCTATCCCAGCGGGCGCGGTGAGCTTCCGAAGGCGGGGCCGACGTTGAGCGATCGTGTTGTCCAGATGACGGTCCTCAAGCTCGCGGAGGACGGCAACGATCTGATCATCCGTCTGTTCGAGCCGACGGGCCGCAGGCGGTCCACGACGCTTGGGCTGCCGTTCGCCGGTGCGAAGACGAAAGTCAGTCTTTCGCCGTTCGAGATCAAGACGCTTCGCTGGAGCACAAGGAGGCGGCGGTTCTTCGAAGTCAATCTGCTGGAAGAAAGGACCGGGCGGTAGGCCATGTCCAACCCGGTGTCCATCGCGCTGGGCGGGATCGGCGGGTACGGCTCGATGTATCTGTCGGCCCTGCTCGACAGCCCGCAGGCACGGTCGTGCTCGCTCGTCGCCACGGTGGACCCCCATCCGGCCGGCTGTGCGAGATGGCACGAGCTTCAGGCCTTGGGGATCCCCCACTACGACGACCTTGACGCGCTGTACCGCCATCACTCCGTCGATCTGACCGTCCTTGTCTCGCCGATTCAGCTTCATGCCGAGCAGACCGTTCTCGCGCTGCGTCACGGCAGTCACGTGCTGTGCGAGAAGCCGGCAGCGGCAACAGTGCAGGACGTGGATCGCATGATGGACGCCGAAACCCGTAGCGGACATTCCGTCGCGGTCGGCTTTCAGTGGTCGTTTACCGCGCCCATTTGCCAACTAAAGAAGGACATCCTGCGCGGTGACTTCGGGAAGCCGGTGCGCTTCAAAAGCCTATGTCTATGGCCGCGCGATGAATCGTACTACTCCCGCAACAACTGGGCGGGGCGTCTTCGCGACGATCGGGGCCGCTGGGTGCTCGACAGCCCGGTCAACAACGCGATGGCCCACGACTTGCACAACATGCTATTCCTGCTCGGCGACGCGCCTACCACCAGCGCGCACCCCGTCGAGGTGGTCGCGGAGGCCTATCGAGCCAATCCGATCGAGAACGCGGACACGGTCGCCGCGCGGATCATGACCCGCGACGGCACCGAGGTCCTGTTTTTCGGCTCCCATGCCGTTCCGGATAATTACGGGCCGGTGTTTACGCTCGAGTTCACTGACGCAGTCGTGGTGTATGACGCCGAGCACGCGTCCATTCTCGCGAGTTTCAAGGACGGCACGACCAGAACGTATGCTGCCCCCGATGCCACGCCGCACGAACAGAAGCTGTGGAGTTGCCTGACGTCCATCGCCGACACACAGCCGATGGCCTGTGGCTTGGCGGCGGCACGATCACACACGCTCTGCGTTAACGGGATTCAGGACAGCATCGGCACGAGTGTTGATCTGCCGCGTGATCTGATCGAGTCCGTCGGGCCGCCGGGCGGCCGTCTGGCGTCCTCGTCAGAACTGGCGGCGCTTCTCCAGGCGTGTTTCCAGGCAAGCGCCCTTCCCAGCGAACTCGGGACATCCTGGGCTCATTGCGGCCGCTTGATCGACCTACGCCGCTACCACCGCTATCCAGGCGTTTCACCGGAATGACGCCGCGGCACGGTGTCATACCACATTCGCCACTTCGTGAGGCCGTACACCGTGGGGCCGCCGTCCGGTTGAAGCCAGAATGTGTTCGGCCGGGACGAGAAGACCTCGCGTCCGTCGAACAGAACCTTCACCATGTGCGTCGCGAGGTATGACAGTTCGTCGCCTCGCGCCCTTGCATAGGCGAAGCTGGCGTCGGTTTCGACGGGTCCGTAGCGCACGCGGCCGGAATCGAACGTGTAGCGAGGCCTGGCATTGCTGGTCAACACGCCCATTGCGAGGTCTTCCTTGACGCAAATGTACCGGACGCCCTGCTCGTCCGTGAGCTTGATGCCGATTCCCTCCCGCGGGATCTTCGCATCGAGCAGTTCCAGTGAACCGAGAATGGTCTTCGTGTCCGCGCCGCGTCTGTGTGGGACCAATGCCGTGACGAAGGTTTCCCGATGTCCCGCGTGGTAGTGACTGGCGAGCGTCTGGTAGACCGCCGATTCGTCCTGCCTGTGCCGGCGAATGTCGAAGACGCCCGACTTCCGGTCGCCGCCTTCCAGAAAGGCGATCAGCAGTGCTTTCGTCTTCGGAAGCGCGTGGCCGTCGATGGTATCAACGGCGGTTACGAAGCTGTTGTCGCCTTGATAGAGCACATCCGTCGCATGCCACAGCGTGGCCAGCGTGTAAAAACCGGTCTTGTGAAACGTGACGATGTCGAACACGAGATATAGTCCAGCAGGCTTGACATAGACGATGACCCGATCGGACGAGTAGCCCAGACGGTCATCCATCAGACGAGTACGGCTGACGTCGACGTCTTCGCTGGTGAAGAAGTCGATCTTCTCTGTTCGCACGGGACAGTACCCGCCGGAATTCCGCAGAAACTCGAACAGCGGTTGATCGGCGTGTTTCTTGTATGGGCGCACGACGAGCCGATTGTGAAAATAATCGGCACGGTATGCACCGAAGCGGCCGGAGGGTATCCCGTCGCGATAGCCTCCGTCGTGCAGCAACACGGAGCCGCCGCTCATGAGCAGGCAGATGGCGTTTTCATCGGCGTGCCCGTGGTGCATTTTTTCTTCTTCGACCGGGATCGTCTGACGCAGGTAGTCCCTCGGCACTCGGGCGTACGGCCCCTCATCACGGTAGTTCAGCATCATGTAGTCGGCATCGCTGTTCCACCCGCTACGGAAGACGATTTTCTTTCCGATCAGATCATCCATGGCTTCCTGACTGCGTGCGGTTGGCGACTGCGGTTGGATCGTGTCATCCGCCCAACGGCAGGCATCAGCCAACGCAATGCCCATACGCACGTCGATTGCATCGCCGAACCAGGGGACCATGTCCTTCAATATGCGGCCGGCGGCCCATTTCAAGTCGCCGCGTTTGTATTCCTTCGCGCCTCGTTCGAGGCAGGCGATGTACTCGGCCCAGCACTCGTTCCATCGCGCGTCGCCATAGTCGGGAATCATGCCGGCGGGAGACAACAAGCGCAGGAAGTACTCGAAATAGTGGGAGACAGTGTGCGATGCGTACAGAGACGGGTTGTCGACGAGGTCGGCGTAGCGGATCAGCGAGCTGATCCACACGGGCTGGTAGATCATGCTGTCTTCTTCGCTCCACTGCCCCCGACTATCGGCGGCCGTCACGCGTGCGAGCTTTCGCCAGTCGGCGGCCTGCGGGTGCTCCGGACAGGCGACGGCCGCGAGCATGAGCCCCTCCGCGCGAAGCATCGCGCGGTTCATGGGTCCCCATTCCGCGTGATACAAAATGAAATCGGCCGACTCGGCGATACTGCGCTGGATCGCTTTGCGCGCATCATCAGTCATCGGCGATGCGCCGCGGACATACAGATAGGCCCGTGCGAAGTACGGGAGCTGGAAGAAATCGGTCACCGTTGGAACGCCGCGGGCATACTCGGGACGGGTGGACCGTAGCGAGTCGTGGAAGGCGGACTTGAATTCGTGGTGACGCGCCAGCAGCCGGACGGCCTCCCGCGCGTACTCGTCTCGCCCCGTCAGGTCGTAGAGCGAGCCGGCTAGGTTCGCGAGCCAAACCGGGTCGGCGGGCGGGATGTATCCCGTCTTCTCCGTGGGCTTATAGCGGCGGCGCCATTCCTCGACCTGGCCTTCACACGACGCCAGGCCGCGATCATATGCCGCCTGCGCCAGTCTCAGGTATGCCTCGCGCGGCGACTCCGCCGCGGCAAGCCTCACCGCCGGGGCCATGCAGATGAAAACCAGGACGATTGCGGATCTTGCCATATTCATCGATTTCTCCGCTCGAGTTGCGAAAGCTCGTTCAGGGCGTGGATTGTGCGATCCAGTTCACCGTTTGTATTAAAGACATGCGTAGCCATTCGAATCGCATTGAGGCCGTGTTCGCCGACGGGGCGAACGCGGATGCGATACTCCTTTCGCAGCTTGTCCGCCCAGTCCCACGGTGTCCAGCGGGAATCCGGAAACCGGAAAGTGACTATCGACGCGGATGATGCCTTTTCTTGCGGCGTCAACACCTCGACGCCGTCGATCGCGCGCAGCGATTCCGCCAAATGACCGGCCAGATTCCTGCCGTGTTGCGCGACGCGATCCATGCCGAGGCCGTCAAGGAAGTCGATGGCCGCGATGAGACCGGCTGCATCGGCGGCGTTGCGCGTTCCGTATTCGGCGGACCGTGCTCCGCGCAGCAGTTCCAGGACGCCGGCATCGGGATCGAACTGCTTATTGGAGTAGGCCCCGACATGCGTGGGGCGCCAGCACTCGATCATGCGGCGGCTGACGTACAGAAAGCCCGTCCCCTTGGGACCGAGGAGCCACTTGTGTCCGGAGGACGCATAGAAGTCACACCCAAGCGCGTGCAGGCCCACGGGCAACATTCCGACGGCCTGCGCACCGTCGACGACCAGGTAAATGCCTCGATGCCGGCAAAGCTCGGCGATGGCCGGGATGGGCAGAACCTGGCCGAGTGTACATGTGACGTGGCTGACCGAGACGACGCGCGTCTTCGGCGTCAGCGCGGCGGCGAGGCGGTCGAGCGTCTCGCCCGCCGTGGGCGCGGGCTCGAACAGCCGCACCACGATCCCCCGATCCTTGGCAAGCGCGAACCACGGGATCGAACCGCCCGGGTGTTCGTGTGTGGTCATGAGCACTTCGTCTCCGGCTTCCAGGGACAGCCCGCGCGCGATGACATTCATGCCCTCGGTCGTATTTCGTGTAATGGCGAGTTCGTCGGCCTCGCAGTGGAGGAAGGCGGCGGCTCGCTTGCGAGCCGCATCAAAGCGATCGTGTCCTGTCTGGCACAGCTTCTCGAGCTCTGTCGTGCATCGGATGACGGCGTTGACGACCGGTCTCGGCGACGGACCAAGTCCCGCGGTGTTGAAGTATGCGTAGCCGTCTTCGAGGAGGAACTGCTCACGGATCTTGTCCCACGAGGGCGCCTCGGTGTTCGGCTTCCATCCCCCGGTCCGCACGCCTTCAGTCGTCAGGCCGCGGCAGCCGTGCGTCAACGGCCCCACGGTCGCGCCGACCAGACAGTATCTCAGAAAATCGCGACGACTGGCCGAGCCGCGTCGATCTTGCATGATGAACCTCCGTACGCTGGCGTCGCCGTGATGGCGTTTCCCTTTTGTGTGTGGCACCGGCGTCTCGCCTGTGGTGTCACTGGCGAGACGCCGGTGCCACTGACGTTGAGAGTCGTCGCAAGCCGTTAACGTTTTCTCGCGCTCCAGGTCGGCCGCAGGGGGCCGACGCTACGATTGCGGCTTCGCCGCATTATGCCGGACTTATTCGTTGACTGCTTAGCTGCCGATCGTTGCCAACAACCACAGCAACAGAAGGACGACGCCGACGATGACCCAGCTTCCTCCGAAGCCGATGAAATCCGCTCGACCGGGCCGCAGGATCTCCCAGTCGGATCCGGGCAGGAGCTTCTCCGAGTCGTGCATGTTTGGCTGCCGCGTGGCGAGTTCAATCGCGGCCGAATCCCGCTCCGGCGTGGATTGAACCGGCGTATGAATCTTGGCATAGAAGGCATCCAGGCATTGTTTTGACACGCGCGGCGTCGCGTAGCTGAGTAGGACCAGCAGAACAAACGGCACGATGGCGTCGAATCCGAAACGGATTGCCTCGAGATGGGCCTTTGTGCAGCCGGAGAAATCCACTCCGAACCAGCTCAACACCCATACCTCCGCGTTGAAGCGCCCTTCGCCGACGCGCGGCGAGTTTGGATCGGACGGATCGCTGCGCACGACGTTCTCGAAAAAGATGCCCGTCGGCGGCGTGCGGTGCGGTCGGCGAATCGGTTGACCGACGGCATCGGCGAGACCTGCCTCGACATCCTCCGCTAACGCCCCCGTCACGACGAACACCTCCCTCGGCTCGGTTTCCACCAAGAACTTCGGATTCGCCGTCACCGCATCGATCTGCTGGAACAGGTTCGGAATTACGGCTATCAGGGTGAAGCATACGACGACTTGGATGATCACGGCCATTCGGGTCAGGCGGCGCCATGTGAAGCCGAGCCAGATCGCCGCTCCAAAGATGGCGGGCAGGGCGATGAAGTACTTGAAGAGCGAAAGCAGGCTGTTCACATGGAGGGCCGTCACGACGCCCGCCGCCAACAGCAGCACGATCACGATGCGCCCGACGTTAATGTAGTGTCGCTCGGACTTCCCCGGGAACCGAGGCTGATAGAGGTTGCGAATGAAGAGCGCGGAGTTCGTGACGGACCCGGCGTCCAGCGACGACATGTTGGCCGCCAGGATGCCCGCGAACATGAGGCCGATCGCGCCGGGGAACAGGAGTTCTCGCGTCATGTGTCCCCAGATGTGATCAGGATCGTCGAGCGTGCCGCCGTACAGGGCGATCGCAAGTAGGCCCGCCAGCGCCCAAAGCAGCATGATGAATCGTTTGAAGAACATACCGCCCAACATGCCCACTCGGGCGGTCCATTCGTCTTTCGCCGAGCCGGCCGTCGCCATCATCGGCGCCGCGGCGACGATCGACACGAGGTTGGCGACGATCATCGCGAGGACCGTGTACCAGGCATACTCGCTCGTGGATGCGGAGCCGAACAGCTCGAACAGATAGTCGGGGACCGTTGCGTGAAGTCCCTCGAAGCCGCCGACGCGTTTGAGCCCTATCGGAATCAACATGATCGAGAAGGTGACGATCAGGACGCCTTGGATGGCGTCGGTGATCGCGGCCGCCGTGAAGCCGCCGAGCACGGTATATGCGGCGACGATCAGGGCATAGACCACATAGAACGCAATGGGGCGGACGTAGGAGATGAAGGCCCGCAGCTCGCCCCGCTTGTAGCGGTCGTGGAGTTCGTCGAAGCGTGTTTGTTGTTCGGGTGACAGGCCGCCCGTCATCTGCGATTTGAGTTCCCTGTACTCGTGGAATCGATCGACCGCCAGGCGCTCGGTCTGCGTGTACTCGCTTGCCGGCTTGGGCGTCAGGGCCATCATGGTCTTGCCCGCCACCATGTAGCTTGCCCCGCCGCCGATGACCGCCATCGTCAAGGTGAATACCGCAAACGCGCCGCCGAGGAACGGGCTGGCGAACCGTTCCGTGAAGAAGTCGCCGATGGTGATCAGTCGACTCCGACGGAACAGCATGGTCGTGAACCAGTAGAAAGGCGTAAGAAAGAGCACGAGGAACTGGATCCACATGCCGCCAAGGCCCTGACGATAGATCTCGCGCGAGACACCGGCCGCCTGATTGACATCCGTGGAATTGCCGAAGTTGAGAAAGAACTGGTAGAACTTGCCCAGGCGACGACCGGCGATGTAGAAGTCGCTCGTGTTTCGTGTGTCGCGTCCGGCTCGCTTGCCGAGCCACAGGATCACTACGATGTAGGCGGCGATGATCGCGACATCGAGGATGTGAAGGCCGAACAGTGTCACCCGTTCCCTCCGACCCGCGCCGCGCTGACGCTGGCAGCCCGTGGTAAAAGGGAAAACAGCGGTTCGGAAACGCCGGTGGTACTTGAGAAAACCGGCGAGACGCCGATGCTCCCCACAAAAACTGTCGGCGAGACGCCGGCGCCACAGTTATGCCACGGGCTTCTAGACATCGGCCGCTTCCCATGCTTCGTAGGCCGCATAGACATTCTCCGGCTTGGCGCCCAGGCCGAACTCGCATTGTGCGATCAGACCCCCGTTGCGATGTAGGTGGCTCGTCATCGACCGCGCAGCCTCGACGGCATCTTTCGTCGATCCGCGGGGCAGGAGCTCCTGTCGGTCCAGCTCGCCCCAGAACGTGATGCGTCCCGCGAAACGCTCGCCGAGCGTTTCGACACCCATGCACCAGATCTGCGAGTTGATCGCATCCAGCCCGAGGTCGACCAGGTCGGGCAGGATTGCGAGGATGTGGCCGTCCGAGTGCATGAAGATATATTTGCCGTGTTGATGCGCGAGATCGATGTAGTCCTTGTACAGCGGTTTGAACAGCTCGCGCCAGGTCTTGGGCGATATCAGCATGGCGTCTTGAGCCCCCCAGTCGTCCATGATCATCAGGGCGTCGACCGGGGTCTTTGCCCATAGGGTAAGTTCATCCATGTAGAACGCGTGCAGCTTTCCGATGAGTTCTCGCAGTTCGCCCGAGGGCCGTGCGAGATCCATGAACAGGTTCTCAGTGCCGCGCAGAAACTGAAGCCGCTCGAACGGGCGAGGAGCGCCTGCCGATATCACAAAGCAATCCGTCGCCCCGCAGAATTCACTGACGGCCTCGACATCGACGCTGAGCCGCTCCTTCGGGATTCGCAAGTCATCCGCGCGGTCCCAGGTAGGAATGGGCGGTTCCTTGACGACACCGATGATGCCGTCCTGTAGGTTCTGGAACTTGCAGCCCCATTCATCCACGAATTCGCCGGCTGCGTAAGGATCGCCTTGTGTCGGCAATGGAACGGTGTTGCACCTCGGACAGGACACGATGTCGTCCGGGAAACGTGCCTGAATCCGCTTGACCTCCTCGGGATGGCGATTCGTGGCCCACGGCAACAGCCATAGATGGCGCGGTATCCGCGGTGGCGAGGCGAACTCGAGTGTCTTCCGAACAAGGTCTCGTGATGTCAGGCTGGTGCTCACGTTCGTTGTTGGCTCCCTACGGCATCGCGAGTCGAGAAGGCTCGCATATTATGGTTACTCAGGACGTGTTTCATGAGCGTACGTGCCATCTGTGGCACAGGCGTCTCGCTGGTGTCTGGCAACCGCTGAGACGGCGGCGCCACAGGGAAACCACGCTTTTGAAACACGTGGTCAGCGTTTGACTCGGCCGGCCGTGTTGCCGCCGGCCAAGGCCTCGATCTCACCCACGGAAGCAATGTTGAAGTCGCCGCGGACCGTGTGCTTCCAGCACGATGCGGCAATGGCGAAGTTGAGCGCCTCGGCCAGTTCCTTGCCTGCGCAGCGCCCGTAGATCAATCCCGCAGCGAAGGCGTCGCCTGCCCCTACGCGATCCACAACCTGAATCTCGTGGTGCTGTCCTTGATAGAATCGGTTGCCATCGTGCAGGCACGCCGACCAGCCGTTGGTCGAAGCCGAATGGCTTTGTCGTAGCGTAATCGCGGCAAACTGGAGACCGAACCGCTTGACCAGCGCAGAAGCGATATCCGCATACGCCTCGATATCCACGTCGCCGGACGCGGAATCGACGGCCCCGACTCCGATCCCGAAGACATTCGCGGCGTCGTCTTCGTTGGCGATGACGATGTCGGCCTGCTCAACTAGGGGCGTCATGACCTCGCGGGCCTGTTCAAGTGACCAGAGCTTCGATCGGTAGTTCAGATCCACGCTGATCGTAACACCGGCATGTCGCGCCGCGTGAATCGCCTCGGCGAGTACGGCCCTCACGCTCGGCCCCAGCGCGGCGGTGATGCCCGTCCAATGAAACCAACGCGCGCCCGAGAACACCGAGGGCCAATCCACCTGGCCCATGCGCAACTGCGTGATGGACGAGCCCGCTCGATCGTAGATTACCTTGGCCGGGCGTTGTGACGCTCCCGGTTCAAGATAGTACACGCCGAGCCGTACGCCTGTCCGATGAACATGGCGCGTGTCCACGGCATGGCTGCGGAGCGATCGCACGGCCGCCTCACCCAACTCGTGGGCCGGCACAGCGCTCACGAACCGCGTGTCGAAGCCCCAATTTGCCAGCGAGACCGCCACGTTGGCCTCCGCACCGCCGAAGCACGCGTCATAGCGCGTTGCCTGGACCAGTCGCTCCCCCGACGGAGGCGACAAGCGCATCAGCAACTCGCCGAACGCAACGACCGTCGTGGTCCCCGATGCGCCCGTGGGGGACAGCGCCGGCCGCACGTCAGGCTGCTTTCGGGGCGTACCGTGCACCACTGATGCCCAGCGTTCCACGACAGCCTCGGCCTGCTCCGGTTCGTCAATGACTTGCCCGAGCACCGACGCGCACACGACGGCCCCAGGATCGGCCTGGATCACGTCGTGCAGATTCGCCTCGTTGATCCCACCCGTATACATCAACAGGAGGTCGGGATAGATGCTCCGCCACGCGCGGGGGACCTGTAGATGATTCATCTGGCCGGCAATCGCCGGGAACACCTTGTACACCCATTGATAGGGATGACGGGTCCGCAGTTGGTCAACCGAGCATCTGTACAGTTCGGCCTTCTGGGCGAGTTGCTTGCCCACGTCCGACACGCCGCCTGGGAAACACATGACGTCCATGACAGCGCAGGCTTCCACGACGTCGGGAAAATAGTCGGGCGACACGATTCCGGCGGCACCCGCAGTGATCGCCCGCTCGGCCTGCGTCGCCGACAGGACCGTCCCCGCGAGCAAGCGCGCCTCCGGATGTGCGAGCCGAACGGCTTCCAGTCCATCCATGGCCGCATCTGTCCGCAGCGCGATCTCGACCACAACGCCGAGGGGCTCGAGGATTTCATACGCGCGGACGCAGTCCTCGGCGCACTTCGGCGTCAACAGCGCGACGAGCCTGCGCTCCCGTAGCATTTCCCAAAGCTGTCGTGACGCTGATGCGCTCATGTCATTGATGCTCGCCCGTATGTGATCCCCGGACCTGGTCCCACAACCGGTCACAGCCGCCGCATGTTCATTCCACCGCTCACTTCGACCACCAAACCAGTCGAATAGCCGAAATCTCCGCGCGCCAGTGCCGCGACTGCCCGCGCAACATCCTGCGGCAAGCCCCAGCGACCCTGCGGGATCAGGCCCCCTGCGATCATCTCGTCGTACTTCGCCTCGACCGGGGCCGTCATGTCCGTCTTGATGAGCCCGGGCCGTACTTCGTAAACACCGATGCCGCAATCAGCAAGCCGGTCGGCGTAGACGCGAGCCATCTGGCTCAGCGCAGCCTTGGAAACGCAGTACTCGGCACGCGACGGTGAAGACACCGCCGCCGAAACCGACGTAACAAAGATGATCGACGCGCGGGCACTCGAAGCCTTCTTCGACTGCTCGACCATGTGCCTCGCGACCCGTTGGGTCAGAAAGAATGGGCCGCGGGCATTGATCGCCAGAACGCGGTCGTAGCTATCGCCGGTCGTGTCCAGGATATCGCGGCGCTGCGCCGGGGCCACGCCGGCGTTGTTCACGAGCAGATCAACCCGGCCGAATCGATCCAGCGCGGCGGCGACGATCCGCGGATGAACGTCAAGATCTGAGATATCGCCCGGCGCGGCGGCGAAGGCCGCCCCGATTCCCTCGAGCTCGGCCGCCAGCGATCCGAGGCCCGAACCGCGATCATTTGGATCGTATCGCGTGGCATTGCCGACAATGTCATATCCCGACCGCCCCAACTCGGCCGCGATCGCGCGGCCGATGCCGCGGCTCGCTCCCGTCACCAATGCCACCGGTCGATCGGACAACTCGGTCACTCCCTATCTTTGCGGCGATTCGTGCGGGACTCGGCCCACACGTGTTCAAACGAGGCATCTTCGTCGGGAATCGGCCGTACGTCGACCCATTCGGCCCGTACGCAGCAGGATTCATCCATCGAAACCTCGAGGATCTTCGTCGCTGCGACGCCGCGTGCATCGGCCGGGCGCACGCGCCAGGCATCGCCGAGTCTCGCACAAAGCTGCGAACCGGCGGGATCAAGAACAAGCGACGCCCCCCTCGACCCACCGCCGGCGTCCAGATATTCGATCAGGGCGCCGATATAGGCCGTGTGAGCCAGACAAAGGTCGGCCGCGCGACAGGCCGTGGCCAACTCGGCGGGCGACTCAATGCGCATCTCGGTCATCACGCGCTCGTGGAGACTTCGCGCATCGGCGAACGCGCCCGCAAGGTCGGCGGGATTGCGCACCATCCCGCAACACCGCGACATCCGCTCCTGGATTTCGGCGACCACCAGTGGTGGTCGTAGCATTCGGCCGTCATGCCGCCCTACCGATTGCTCGGCCCACTGCAAAACCCGCTCCGCCTGCCCTGCCGCGATCTGGACGAACTCGCCTGGTGTTGGCGGCGGACCGGCATAGTGCTCGGCGATGTACGTCGCCGCGCGGATGCCGCCCACCTGCCCTGCGTTTAGCGCCGCGCCACCCGGACGTCGCACGCCGTGCGTGCCCGCCACCTCGCCGATTGGGAACAGGTGTCGGACATTCGACTCCCACCAGGCGGTCACAGCCAGGCCCCCGTTGTTGTGCTGCGCGCACACTGCGATCTCGACGAATTCCTGCCGCAAGTCGATGCAGTGATTGCGATACACGTCGACGGCGGCCGGATTCATGGCAAGAAGGCGTTCGATGGGCGTAGCCCCCGACGCGCCCGCATTGCGCAGATACGCGGCCGCCTCCTCGTCCAGGTCCTCGGGCACGCGGCAAGCGTGTCCCCGAGCGTCGGTCGGATTGCGTGTGAAATCGAGATAGGCACGACGCCCACGGTGTTGCGTCTCCTCGCACACGGCCAGATCGATCAGGGACGAGCCATGCGACCCGACGCGATCGCAGTCGAACGGCCACTCGTAGCCTTTTCGGAAGATCGCCGACGCGAGCGTACGGGCATCCGGGAAGTAGTCGCGGAGAAACTCCCGTTCGTCGCCGCCGCTCGAATCCGTCGAGACGAAACGAGGAATGACTTGCTGATAGCTCCCGGAAAGGTTCCACCGAAAGCCGACGGAGGCGATGCCGAATTGTGATTCCGTCAGGTTGTTCGCCTTCGCGCCGATGTCAAGCGCGAGCCCTATCGATCCGACTTGGCTTCCGGGATAGACCGAGGTTTTGTACATCCCGCCGGGGCCGCCGGTCGCGAGGATAATGTTCGCGGCGTTGAATAGAACAAAGCCTGTGGAACTGCCCGACGCGCGAGCACCGTCGATTGCCAGTGCGCCGCAGACGCACCGCTCGCCGCCCGATCCGTTCGTCAACAGCGAGACGATCGTATGCCGGTCGAAGACCTGGATCCCCGCATCTCGCACGGCCCGCCCCAGACAATCACACATGAAACGCGACGTCAGTGGGCCTGCCGACGTGCCGCGTCCCACCAAGTCGTGGTCCGTTCGGTAGCCAACATAGCCGCCGCATCGATCCGACGGGAATGGGACGCCCCGCTCCACAAGATGATAAAATGCCTGGGCCGACAGGTTGGCCTCGCACAGCGCGAGGTCTCCGTGCATGCACCCGCCGGCGAACAGATCCTCCGCGAGCTGCCGAGTTGAATCCGGCGTCGAACCGGCAAGCGAAAGTTTGTAGTAGGTCTGCTTGTCGGAGCCCGCGTTTCGGGATGTGCCGGCGTTCCAGCCATCCGTCACCAGTGCGATGTCGCGTTGGCCTCGCGCCACCAACTGCAACGCGGCATTCAACCCGGCGGCGCCGCTGCCGATGATCACCGTGTTGAACGAGTGGACCGGCAGTTCATGGCTGGCAATGTTCGTCATGTCAGGCGTTGATTCCACGAGTCCGTCGTTTCATGCTATGTAACTGGCTCAGAACCCAATGTGGCACCGGCGTCTCGCCGGTGGAATCAC
>JAUVGW010000033.1 GCA_030593565.1 Phycisphaerae bacterium
CCAAGCGATCTTCGGAAACACGGCGCGCGATTTCCGCGAAGTCCTCGGCGACGTATTCATTCAGGATAACCTTGCCGATGTCGTGGAGTAGCCCGGCAGTAAAAACGAGGTTTGCGTTGGAACGCTCGATTCGCTGCGCGACCGTCGAGGCCGTCAGCGCGACCGCGACCGAGTGTTTCCAGAGGATGCCGGGTTCCAGTCCGTAGCCTACCTGCTCGCGCGCGAGCATCGAGTTCGTGTGAACGGACATGACGAGTTGGAGCACCTTGACGGTGCCGAGACACAGCATCGCTTCGTTCAGGGATGTCACAGTTCGCGACAATCCGAAGTACGCGGAATTACAGAGCCGCAGTACTTCTCCGGTCACGGCCTGGTCATACTTGATGACGACGACGATGTCCTCAACGGTGCTGCGAGGATCGTTGATGACGTTCATCAGCTTCACGGCCGTGCCGGGCAGGGGCGGCAACGTCCCGACCTTCTTCAGGATGTCATTGACGGAATTCACAACTCGGCCTCCTGATTACGGGTCGTGAGGGTGACTCGACCGCTGCCGACATTAAGGCGCATCGTACGGCTGATGGAACCACCGACGTCTTCAGCATCGATGAGTATTCCGTTCTTCCAGAATATCTTTCGGAGCATGACATAGTTACGTTTTCCGATGTTGAAGGTGCCGTTGTCATCGAGGAGTTGTGATCCGCCGGCGACCTTGACGACGAGCCGTTTCTTGACGGCCCCGACTTCGTAGGCGGCGCGGAACAGACGTGGGATGCCGGAGTCCGCGAACATCGCGGGATTGGCCTTGGCCTTGTCGGGCGAGATGGAGGATTCGGGCAGCATATAGTGAATCATGCCGCCGACCCGGACCTCGGGATCCCAAATGGTCACGCCGATACAGCTTCCCAACGAGTAGGTGACCAGGAGGTCGCGCCGGTCCGCCGATACCTTTAGGTCGGCTATATCAATCGTCTGGCTTGTCACGCGTTATTCCGCTCCTTCGGAGGCTGCGCCAGTTTCCACAACCTCGTCGTCCACAACATCAGCACTCTTGAGCACCGAGACGGATCCACTCGCCTGGCTGATGGCCACGAATTCCGTCGCCCCCCCCTCGACCTTGCGCTCCTCAATCTTGACGGGACCTTTGAGTTCATTCCGAAAGAGGACGTGGCGCCGTCCGATTCTCACGCGAGTGCCCGCGTAGACCGTCTTGGAAACCGCGATCGTCGGGGGGTTGGTCGCTCGCGAGTCCTCGATCATCTGATCGCGCCGGGCCTCAGCCTCAGAGATTTCAGCGGCCATGCTGTCAGCCGAAAATAGTAGCTCCGTCGCCTGCTCTTTCTGAGCCGGCGTCAGGCGCTTGAGATTGGCCATCAGCGGTTGCACGCTTTCGCGAATACGCTCGACTACCTTGAGTTTGTCCTTGCACTCTTTGGTGATCTGATCAGCCTGGCTCAGCACAACAGGGTCGATTCCCACAATCACACTCGTCGGCACACTCGCCTCGCTACCGATGGCCGCAACACTCGCTCCTTCCCTGGCGTAGACTTCTCCGCCGATGACCGCGCCTCGCCTCAGCGTGAGCTTGCCGCGACAATGCACGCGACTGTTCATCACCTCTTTTGTAATCGTGATGTCTCCGTCCGCCTCGATGATGGCCTCGGCGACAAACTTGGCCACGACCCGGCCACGCGCCGTGACACGCCCCTTGCCTTGCCCGATGATTCCACCCCGGACGATAACGTCACCCTCCGCTTTTACCTCTGCCGCCTGGATCGCGCCGCGAACACTGATGGACTTCTTGGACTCGACTTTGAATTGATCGAGAATGGTGCCTATGACGGCCACATCCGTGGAAGCATCGATGTTGCCGCATTCAAAGTCGACATCGCCCCTGATAGTGACGACTTCGTCGATCGACAGTGTGTTGCCCTCACAAACGATCTTGCCCGGTATATTGGCGATGACCACCGCCGGATCGTCGTTAGAATTTCTGACAGTGGAGTCTAGCTGAACTTGAACGGGACGGCGTGTCGGCTCGATACTCTTGCCGTGAACGTCAATACCATTCTTGCCCGGCACGACAGGCATAACCTTGCCGATCGGCGCGTCCTCATCGACCGTTACAATGGTATTGAAGGTGTGGTAGTCAACGGGAGCGTCGTCTTCCGGGTCGGATTCCCGGCGTTTCAGCGATTCATCCAGGAGGAACTCCCCGTCCTTGCCATCGACGGGAGATTGACCCTCGGCAATCAAAAATCGCTCCGACCTGTCCTCCGCATCCTGGATCCAAGAGATGAAGTCGTTGATTTTTTCTCGGACGGCGTCACTGACGACGATTTGGGCTTCTTTGAGGGTGACGATGATCTCATCTTCGACCGGCGACTCCGGATCGTCCGGATCGCAGAGGCGAATCCAGGCCTGAAGGCGGTCGTCAGACACGTCGACGGCAAGCCTGAGTAGCCTGCTATTGCTCTCGCTACCCATTGTATTCCCCCAAACCGGCGCCCCAGCAAAGGGCCACAGATTTCAAGGTCTGCTCGCCGAAAAGCTCTACGGCAAGTTTGACCTTATCGTCACTGTCTGCTAATTCGGCCGGAAGATTGACAAACTCAAGCTCGCGTCAGGAGAAGAGCTCGACTACCGGCGGATCAAACTGCAAACACACACTTCGTGATTGGCCTGAGCCGCCCTCTCATACAGCATGGTGTTTTTATAGGATCGCCTTGTGGCGAGGGCGTCGTAGACATTCGCCAGGGCGGTAATCCGCGATCCCACTCCACTGGGCAAGGCTGACCTGTATTCCGGTAGGTCGTCTACGTCTTGGGATTACGGCCACCAACCCAATTATCGACCGTCGCTCCCCGCCGGTGGATAGCAGCCCGTGGCAAAAGTGAAAACAGTGGTTCAGGAACGCCGTTCTCGGACGGGAGAGCCACCGGCGAGACGCCGGTGCCACAGTTTTGCCACGGGTTGATAAGCCCTGCGGTCTGATTCCGTGGCGAGCAAGACAGAACGAATCGGTTCACGTTCTCGGCGGCATGATTTGCAACAGACCGCCTCCAAGTGATGCTTGCACGCCATTGGGCGTATTCGCCGATGCTCGTCTTGACGGCGGTTGTTGCTTCAGTCACCGATTCGTTGAACCGACGTAATATCAGTCTGAAATACCGTGTTCACCGTTTGGGGGACGTGTTTCCGGTCATGTTATCGGTTGGACGGAAATCGGTATGGGGGTCAAGTTCATCGTCTCCTTCATTGGTGTCATCAACAATGTCCTCGAGACAATGTTGACTACGGAAGTTCGGAGTGGCGAGGTTGCTGACTGAGTACCTAAACCACTTCGATGAGGAGCTGCCGTCCAACGGAATGGGGACAAGTGACCGGAGGCGCCACACGAACGGCCGAAGTCGGGCATCGCCGAATATTAAGACGGTTCAAAGAGAACTAGTAATCTATGGCTACAAAAAACGACATTTCTGACGACGTCCAATCGCTCATAGGTAACTTGTCGAACACGGCCAAGACCGTCAGCAAGGAAGACCTCGGCGACTTGGCAAAGATGCACAGTTGGTGCGAGGCGCTGGCAAGCAGCGCAGACCAAGAAACCGGACAGGCAGCACCTCCTGCCCTCGATCAAGCGAAATCGCTCATCGGACTCCTGGAGGCGGCGATCCTCGGAGAGGCGGAAGACGCGAACGCCAACCTATCCGCCATCACCGAAGCCGTAGCAGAGCTTGCCAACCTGATTGACGGAGGTGCATCTTCGCAGATGACGAATTCCACCGGCGAGCCGGCGGATGATGGCGTGCAGGCGGGCGAAGCGACGAACCCTACCGAAGCGACGATGGCTCCGGAGCTGTTGCCGGCAGCCGAGGATACACCGCCACAGCACGAGGCATCGTCGGCCCCGGGCGTTTCGCCTCCGGGAAACCGGCCAGAGGCCGATGCTCCCCCTGACGCCGCGCCGTCCGACGGCACCGCCGCCGAGCCGCAAGACGAAGCCGCCGAACCTCCCTATGAGCAAGCCCCGCTGAAGATCGACGAGAATGAGCTTGAGTTCATCAAGGGCTTTCTGGAAGAGACCGGCGAGCACATCGAGGCCATTGAGGCAGCGCTGCTCGAGGTCGAGCGTGCGCCGGAGGACTCGACACACATCGACAATCTGTTCCGGCCCTTCCACACGATCAAAGGCATGGCGGGCTTTTTGAACCTCCAGGACATCAACCGCCTGACGCACGAAGTTGAAACGATCATGGACCAGGCCCGCAAAGGCAAGCGGAAAGTGACGCCCGGCCTCATAGATCTGGTCTTCGACGTGGTGGACGTCCTCAAGGTCCAGGTCAATTCGATCGCGTCGCATATGGCCGATCCCAAGGGCGACACGATCCCCCAACCGCCCGTCGTCGACATGATTGGCAAGTTGCGCGCGGTGAGTTCCGGGCGTATCGAGCCGGAGGGCCGCGAACCCAGGGCAGGCAGCCTTGAGAATACGGTAGGCGAGAACCTTGTCGAGCAAGGCGCCTGCGCGAAGGAAGTGGTCGCAATCGCCCTGGACTCCCAGAAGAAGGAGAACTCCGGCAAGAAGACCGGTGAGATCCTGGTCGGCATGGGGGCGGCCACCCCCAAGCAAATCAGCCAGGCGATCCGCCCGCAGACGCAGGCGAAGGCCGGGACTTCCGCAAAGGCAACAGGTGACCAGTCCATCCGCATCGACACGATTAAGTTGGACGGCTTGGTAGACATGGTGGGCGAACTTGTCATCGCCCAGACGCTCGTTGGCGCATCTTCGAATGTGACTGCGGATGCCAAGCTCGCCAAGGACGTCGATCAGGTCGGGAAGATTGTGCGCGACGTTCAGGAACTCGCCATGTCGATGCGTATGGTCCCCATCGGGCCCACGTTCCAGAAGATGGCCCGGGTTGTACGAGACGTATCCCGCAAGGCCGGGAAGCAAGTCGAGCTGACCATCTCCGGCGAGGAAACCGAGTTGGACAAGAACGTCATCCAACAGATCGGCGACCCGCTCGTGCACATGGTCCGCAATTCCGTGGACCACGGCATCGAGTCACGCGAAACGCGAATCGCCGCCGGCAAGGCCGAAAAAGGCGACGTCCGCCTCAGTGCGTTCCATCAGGGCGGCAACATCGTCATCGAAATCACGGACGATGGAAAAGGGCTCGACCCCAGAGCCCTGATCGCCAAGGGCATCGAAAGAGGGGTCGTACAGCCCGGCGAGGAGCTTATGGATCAGCAGGCCTTCGCACTAATATTCGCACCGGGCTTCTCGATGGCACAGGAAGTGACGGACATCTCGGGCCGTGGCGTCGGCATGGATGTCGTCCGGCGAAATATAGAGCAGCTCCGTGGCAAGGTGGATATCGCCTCGAAACTCGGTCACGGCAGCACGTTCAGCATACGCCTGCCGCTGACGCTCGCGATCATCGACGGCATGGTCATTCAGGTCGGCACTGAACGCTTCATCATCCCCACCATAACCATCGAGCAGACCTTGCGACCCGTGCCCGAGCAGATCACGACCGTTCAGAGGAAAGGCGAGGTGCTCAACGTCCGCGGCCGGTTGATTCCGCTCATCCAGCTTGGCGCATTGTTCGGGCTTACGAAGCGCGTCGACCCGTGCAAGGCGATGGTCGTCATCGCCAACTGCGAGGATCACCAAGTCGGGCTTGTCGTGGAAAAACTCATCGGACAGCAACAGGTCGTTATCAAGACGCTTGGAGAACGCTTCAAGAACCTCAAGGGCATCGCCGGCGCTGCCATCCTAGGTGACGGCAAGGTCGGGCTCATCCTGGAAAACTCCGGCTTGGCCGCCGCACATGCCGCTTACGAAGCGCCCCAACTGGAAGACCTGAAAACGACAGAGCACACCGAGCCCGAGCAGGATTCCCTCGAAGACGAACACCAAATCCCAGACGCGGATTCTGTGTCACAGGATGCCGCCGACCAGAATGAACAGGCCCTTGTGACCGCGTAGGAGATGGAGAACATGGAAGCCACTATTGAAACGCTCGAAGACGTCACCAGCGGACATTCAGGCGAACTGGCTGCGACAGGCTCGGACACGGGCGGCAAGTATCTCACGTTTCTGCTGGACAATGAGGAATACGGCGTCGAGATTCTCAAGATCCGCGAAATCATCGGCATCATGGATATCACCAGGGTTCCCCAGACGCCTGATTTTGTGGAAGGCGTGGTCAATCTCCGTGGCAAGGTCATTCCCGTGATCGACCTGCGGTCGAAGTTCGGCCTCCAACGAACCGAGTACAACGACCAGACCTGCATCATCGTCGTCGACGTGGGGATGCTGATGGGCGTCATCGTAGACACCGTCCAGGAGGTGCATAACATCTCCGCGGACGATATCGAACCACCACCGGCCCTTGGGGCCTCAGTGGATACCAGCTTCATCCTCGGGATGGGCAAGGTGAAGGACGATGTCAAGATCCTGCTCGACATTGACAGGGTGCTGACTTCGGGCGAACTCGTCCAGATGGTCGAAGCGGTGAAGGCATAGCAATCCGTTGCAACCCGAGAGTACTTGCGCCCGCTGTCCCCAATCCGAACGGCGCGAGCTCCCAATACTGCCCCTCCGTGCCAGAAACGATCGGCTTTTTCGCACGCCGCGCAGGTTCTTGCGGGTGCGTCTTCTTACGATGGCCGAAGAAGGCTGCGCCGCGAGTCTCACGATCGGCCCGGTGCCTGACCATTATCGGGCTGCATGAATGGGGCTCAATGCCCATCTACGGGACAATTGTTCTATAGCAGTGATGTGCCATCTCCGATCACATGTCTTGGGCGCGACGCATAAACCGGGAACCTGCGCATCCCGCGAGACACCGGCGACCGCAGGAGACGCGCTTGTTTTCCGGACGGCGGAGAGCAACCCGGTGTGCATTAGACAATAGTGCAATTCTGCTCGAAGCAAGTTGGGCAGGCGCGACGGAGAAACGGCGGCGGTGTGCCTGCCACGCATTCGGATTCAACGGGAGAAGTGAACATGAAACTCCAGACCAAACTCCTCGTTTCCAAACTGACCCTGGCGGTGGTTCCCGCCGGGATCATCGCCGGCATCATCCTGTGGCAGACTACGGCGGCAGTGCGGACGAACGTCGCGCAGGCGGAAGCCGGGCTGACGGAGAACACCGCCGCGGCGCGCGAGGCCCTGATTCAGACCAGCTTGGCTGACCTGACCCACGTGGCCGAGAATGCGTACGCCATGTGCCGCGCACAGCAGGAGGTGCTCCAGGAGAAGGTCGGCTACGATTTGAATGTCGCCCGGCGCGTCCAGTCCGATGTCGGACCGGTGTCCTTCGCGGATGAGGAAGTAACGTGGAGCGCCGTCAACCAGTACACGAAAAAAGCCACCGATGTGGCGCTCCCCAAGATGCTCGTGGGGGAAACCTGGCTCGGTTCCAACCGAAAGAGGGATACGGTCTCACCCGTCGTAGACGACGTCAAGGAACTGGTGGGCGGTACGTGCACGATCTTCCAGCGGATGAACGAGACCGGGGACATGCTCCGCGTCTGCACGAACGTGGAGAAGCTGGACGGCACGCGCGCCGTCGGCACGTATATCCCCGCGGTCAACCCGGACGGTGCGCCAAACCCGGTCGTCTCCACCGTGTTGAAGGGCGACGTGTTCAGGGGACGGGCGTATGTCGTCAACGCCTGGTATATCACGGCGTACGAGCCTATCTTCGATGCTGACCGGAAGGTGGTCGGCGTTCTGTACGTCGGCGTAAAAGAGGAGAGCACGGATGCGTTGCGCAACGCGATCATGGCAATTGAAGTGGGTAAGACCGGCTATGTGTATGTGCTCAACGCCAAGGGTAAGACGCGCGGGTACTACGTCATCTCGCACCAGGGGAAACGCGACGGTGAGGACATCTCCGCGGCCAAGGACGCCAACGGCGTTCCCTTTATCCAGGAGATCTGCGACACGGCGTTGACATTGAAACCCGGCGAGATAGGCGATGCCCGCTATGCCTGGCAAAACGCGAACGACCCTGCACCGCGCGACAAGGTGGTCAAGCTGGCCTACTACGCGCCGTGGGACTGGGTGATTGGCGTCGGGGCGTATGAGGACGAGTTTCATGAGGCGGCCGATAAGATGGACCAGAAAGCCGGCGAGACACTTGCTGCGGTGCACCAGACGCAGAAGAAGGCCATGTCCTCGGTCACGACTTGGTGCAGCATCGCTGGTGCGGTGTTGGCGTTCGCTGCGATCGGAATGGCATTGGCCGTAACACGCGGGATCGTCAAGCGGCTAACCAGAATCATCAACGGCCTGAACGAAGGAGCCGACCAAGTAAGCGACGCTGCGGGGCAGGTGTCCGGCGCATCGCATCAGTTGGCCGAAGGCACCAGCGAGCAGGCCTCGTCGCTGGAAGAGACCTCCAGCGCCTTGGAGGAGATGGCCGCCATGACGCGGACCAACGCCGAGAACGCCAAGCAGGCCAACGAGTTGAGCGACCAGGCGAGGAAGGCCGCTCAAAGGGGCGACGAGACCATGCACCGACTCAACGAAGCCATGACCGGCATCAACGAGTCGTCCGGCAAGATCAGCAAGATCATCAAGGTCATCGAGGAGATCGCCTTCCAGACCAACCTGCTGGCGCTCAACGCCGCGGTCGAGGCCGCCCGTGCCGGCGAGCACGGCAAGGGATTTGCGGTGGTGGCTGACGAGGTCCGCAACCTGGCCATGCGCGCCGCCGAAGCAGCCCGAGAGACGACAGGCCTGATCGAGAACTCGACCAACAAGGCCAAGGAAGGCACCGACGTGGCCGGTGAAGTGGGCAAAGCCCTCGGAGCTATCGTCGGCGACGTGACCAAAGTGACCAACCTGATTGACGGCATCAGCAAGGCCTCCGAGGAGCAGGCCCAAGGTGTGGATCAGGTTAACACGGCAGTGTCCCAGATGGACAAAGTGACGCAACAGAACGCCGCTGGCGCCGAGGAATCCGCCTCCGCGGCGGAGGAACTTTCGGCCCAGGCGCAGACGGTCAAGGGCATGGTGAACGAACTCGTCGCCGTCGTCGGCGGCACGAGCGACACGCAGGCCGGCCCTGCCGCATCGGCCAAGGAGAAGCAACACAAGATCAAGGTCGCCCATCTCAAGGGGGAGAAGGCAACGCAAGCGAAATGCGAATCCAAGGGGAAAACCGAACCCGTTGCCGTTGGTGCGCCGTCGGGGAAGCCCTGGGATGAGCCCAGCGCCTCCGGCGACGAGTCCGACAAGATGGAGGCGTTCTAAGGAGTGCCCGAGGTGATGGATTGGGGGTGAACGCTGGTTTGCGATTTTCTCGGCGTTCGCCCTCTCGATAGAAAGGTGATAACAAGATGGCAACAACCCTACTGGACGAACCGAAAGCTGCTGTTTCCCAAGCAGACCAAGAAGCAGGCAACCACGGCGGTAAATACCTGACCTTCAGGCTGGCCGAGGAAGAATACGGCGTGGAGATCCTGAAGGTTCGAGAGATCAACGGGCTGATGGACATCACCGCCGTTCCCCAGATGCCGGCCTACATGAAAGGTGTGATCAACCTGCGCGGCAAGGTCATCCCCGTCGTCGATCTGCGCCTGAAGTTCGGCCTCGAGGAGATCGACCACACCGAGCAGACCTGCATCATCGTTGTGGACGTGGGCAAGGAAATCGGGATCATCGTCGATACCGTGTCCGAGGTGATGGATGTCTCGGAAGAGAACATCGAGCCGCCACCGGCCATGGGCGGATCAGTGGACACGTCGTTCATCCTCGGGATGGGCAAGGTGAAGGACGATGTCAAGATCCTGCTCGACATTGACAGGGTGCTGACTTCGGGCGAACTCGTCAATATCGTCGAAGCGGTGAATCCATAGCAATCCGTCGCGCCGCGGCCAAGTGCAAAAATATTCAGATTTCCGTAACGGCTGAAGCAGGCCGTTTGCGAATCACGCTCTCTACTGACGTTGTCGCGTGATTTTGCAGCAGAAAAAGTGCGCACTGCCGCAAACTGCCGCAAAGTCTTTGGATGGTGGTGTCTTTTGTTCCGCACGTGGCTGCCTCGCGTCCATCCATCAATCATGCTCATCGTTCCGCTTCGGGGGAGGTGTTCCGTTTGTTGAATGCCGTTATACGACAGACTCCCACCCGTTCTTTCAGAAAGGATGGGGCACCCAACCGCCGATACCCGTCACTGCAATGTGACGAGACAAGAACAAAATGCAACAACCCGCCGGCGCTCGCTGTGCCGGCGGGTTGTTTCTCATGTCAGCGACGGTGCGGGCAATTGTCGATGTCGCCGCCCGTTCGGGCGTGTCCGGCGCCTCACCAATTCCACGCCAGCGTCATGCCGCCGTAGAACTGGTCTTCCCATCCCAGCGTGCTGCGAAGTCTCTGCGTGGGGTCGAACCAGTTGAGGAACCCGGAGATCGCAATCGATCCCGCCCATTCGGGCATCTGCAGGAGTTGCGTCAGATCATACGTGAGGTCCAGGCCGTAGGTCATGCCGGCGATACGCGTGTCGTGATCGTCGACGAGGCCCGCTGCGGGCCCAGCCCAACCGCCGTCGATGTGCAGCGTGTAGCTCGGCGTGAACGTCAGGTCCTCGACGAGTTCGAACCCGTGGCTCATGCCGATGTCCATCCAGGTCCCGCCGAACGCTTCCAGATCATGGTAGAAGTCGAACGTTGGATTGAGGATGCCGTCCGCACCCTCGTAGCCGAGCCAGCGCCACGCCCAGGCGTCGTTGTGCGCGAAGGACAGGAACCACTCGTACGTCCGGTCGCCGGGGCCGGCCCAGTTCGGAAAGACGTAGTCGATCCAGCCGATGGTGATGTCCGTGGCGATCGGCTCGACGCTGTAGGTGTACGAGATGGTCCAGTCGAACTCCTGGATGTTCGCGCCGTCTCCGGAGATCTTGTCCTGATCGGCGTACCACTCGAACCACGCGCCGAAGCTGAGTTCGCCGCACTCCCCGGGCTTGCCGCCCCACAGTGGCGCGAGGTCCAGTCCCATGGACACACCCAATTGATGGTTCAGCGATTCACGGCCTTCGGTGGCGTGCTCGGAAAAGTTGAACCCGCGGAAGATGTAGTCGCTGACCAGCGTGTAGTCCAGGCTGAGACTCAGTGGTAGCGGCTTCTCATAACCGGTGGTCTCGCTGATAGTTGTTTCCTCAATGACCATTCCCTCCTCGGTGAACGTATCCTCAGGCTGATCCTCGCCCCCCGAGCCGGCGGCAACGGGCTCATCCTGCGGATTCGCGTATCCCAGCCAGTTCGATTCCTGCGCGACCAGTGTCGGCGGCGACAGCGCCAAGAGCACGATGGCCGTCACGACCAACAAGGTGTAGTGATAGGTTTTCATAATGGACGCCTCCGTGATTGCGTCGTGATTCGGCTGACAATGTCCAAATGCCGCGCTAGCATGGCGAACGCCATCGCCCATCACTGAGTGAGCAATGTCGACCGGTTCAAACGGTTCCATGGTTCAACGCGAAGGCTACGTTCCCCCGAGGAACGTGTAGATGATGTCTGCAAAGGCCGCCAGCGGCGACAGGATGATCGCCACAAAGGCGTCGAAGAATGACGTCAACCAGTTGTCCGCCAAACCTGCAAAGAAATCTTCTGGAAACATAGTCTCGTACCTCATTTACCAAGTAGTTTCTTAGTCCACTCGACACATCTCTGCCTGAATAAGCAGGAAGATCCACGCATTCAGATGCCCCAGTCGAGTACGATCGAGCCGCTTCATCACTTGTGCCGCGGCGACTCGGTGTAGCTTTGGCTGGCGCCACAGGTCCATCGATACATTCGGGGACCCTGTTCTCCGCTCTATCGGCTGGTGCTATGGGATGGGGAAAGGCGGTTTTTACGGCTGCCAAGCCGTTTCCATCGATCAGCCGGTGGTGACTCTCGATTATCGGGCTTGCCAGCACTGACAATGTGGCTCGCCCTTCAACCTCGTTCTCGGGCCTGATACAAAGACGCCATAAATAAAATTTTTAACTCAGGTCGCGGACAAAGGTTAGCTCGCTATTTGGATTAACCGACGTGTGCTTTGGCGGATCCAACTCAGGGCGCCTCCGAGCGATCCGCCGGGGAAACAAGGCTGCCGCTGATCCCGGGAGAGCTGCCCACGTGATTTGGTGGCCCAGTCGAGCGGAGGTGTGGAGTCATGCTAAGGCAATGAGAAATGTCGCGACTGATGTCGCGGCATCGCTGAGTGCGATGCAAAGCGAAACCCTCTAGATATAAGGAGAGTAACAAGATGACCTTGGGAACCAAACTTGTCACGTCGTTTTTGGGCTGCGGTCTGATTCCGCTCGCCGCAGTGGCGTACATCAGCTACACCACCGCCGACAAGGGCATGAAGAACATCGAGCAAAAGGGTAGCACCGATCTGGAGGAGAAAGCCTATGACCAGCTCGTCGCCCTGCGTGAAGTCAAGAAGAAGCAGATCGAAACGTATTTCGGCGAGCGCGAGGGGGACATGGGCGTGCTCGTGGACATGGTCGGGACGCTACGTCAGGAGGCGTTTACGAAGCTGACGGCCATTCGAGAGGTGAAGAAGTCTCAGATTGAAAACTACTTGAAGAAGGCACTGCTCGACATGGATGTGTTCGCGCGGAGCCAGGACGTCGCCACGCTGTATGACAAGCTGGTCGAGTACCACAAGGCCACCGACACCAAGGCGGATGGTCCGTACGATGTGACCACGCCGGAATACCACGCTATCTGGGAGGAGCATGGCAAGAACGTCCTCAAGTACTACAAGGATAGCGGTGTGTACGACGTGTTCATGATCTGCGCCGCGCACGGCCACGTCATGTACACGTGCGCCAAGGAGTCCGACCTGGGGACGAATCTCGCCCACGGGCCTTACAAGGGCTGCCACTTGGCCAAACTCTGCGAGAAGGTGATCAAAGCCGACGGAAGAGCCATCGTGGACTTCGAGGCATATGCGCCAAGCAACGGCGACCCCGCCGCCTTCCTGGGCACGCCGATCCATGACGAGGAGGGCAAGATAGAGGGCATCATGGTCGTGCAACTACCGCTCGACCAGATCAACACGATCATGCAGGCGCGCGACGGGCTGGGTGAGACGGGCGAAACCTACCTCGTCGGTCCGGACCAACTCATGCGGTCGGATTCATTTCTCGACCCCGAGCACCACACGGTCATGGCGTCATTCAAGGATCCGTCGAAGGGCAGCGTGAATACGGATGCCTCGAAGGCGGCCTGTGCGGGCAAGACCGGGGCTCGGGTTATCATCGACTACAACGGCAATCCCGTTCTGTCGGCGTACACGTCGGTCACTTTCGGAGACCTGACTTGGGGCTTGCTGTCCGAGATCGACGTGGCCGAGGCGTTCTGCCCGAAGGACAAGGATGGCGTGTACTTCTTCAAGAAGTACGCCGAAAAGTACGGCTACTACGACCTGTTCCTGATCAACCCCGACGGGTATTGCTTCTACACCGTCTGCCACGAGGCAGACTACCAAACAAACTTGGTCAACGGCAAGTACAAAGATTCCAACCTCGGCGAAGTGGTCCGCACGGTCCTGAGCACCGGCAAGTTCGGCTTTGCCGACTTCGAGCCATACGCGCCGAGCAACAATGCACCTTGCGCCTTCGTCGCCCAGCCGGTGGTCAACAACGGCAAGACTGAGATCGTCGTCGCCCTGCAACTGCCGCTGGATGGCATCAACAACATCATGGGCGTGCGCGACGGCATGGGCGAGACCGGCGAGACGTATCTGGTCGGACAAGACAAGCTCATGCGGTCGGACTCGTTCCTCGACGCGGTCAATCACACAGTCGCGGCGTCGTTCAAGAATCCATCCAAGGGTTCGGTGGACACCGACGCTGCCACCGCGGCGCTGAGCGGCGCGACCGACGCGAAGATCATCACCGACTACAACGGCAACCCGGTGCTCAGCGCCTATACGCCGGTCAACGTGTTCGGGACCACATGGGCGTTGCTTGCCGAGATCGACGAATCTGAAGCCCTGGCTGCGGTGAAAGACATGAAGGCCACGGCCGAGACAGCCGGTGCGACCCTGGTGACGTGGGTCGGCTCACTCGGCGCGATCGCCGCGGTGCTCGTGACGCTGATCAGCGTCTGGATCGCCCGGTCGATCAGCAAGCCGATCAACCGGATCATCCAAGGATTGAACGAAGGCGCGGACCAGGTGAACGACGCTGCCGGACAGGTGTCCAGCGCATCGCAGCAGTTGGCCGGGGGGGCCAGCGAACAGGCGTCATCGTTGGAGGAGACCAGCAGCGCCCTCGAGGAGATGGCCGCGATGACGCGGACCAACGCTGAGAACGCCAAGCAGGCCAACGAGTTGAGCGATCAGGCCAAGACCGCTGCCGAGACCGGCGACAAGACCATGCACCAGCTCAACGAGGCCATGGCCGGCATCAACGAGTCGTCCGGCAAGATCAGCAAGATCATCAAGGTCATCGAGGAGATCGCCTTCCAGACGAACCTGTTGGCCCTCAACGCAGCGGTGGAGGCAGCCCGTGCCGGCGAACACGGCAAGGGCTTCGCCGTCGTGGCCGATGAAGTGCGGAACCTCGCCCAGCGTGCCGCCCAGGCCGCCGGGGAAACGACCGAGCTGATCGAGAACTCGACCAACAAGGCCAAGGAAGGCACCGACGTGGCCGGCGAAGTGGGTAAGGCGCTCGGCGCGATCGTCGGCGACGTGACCAAGGTGACGGACTTGATCGACGGCATCACCAAGGCCAGCGAGGAGCAGGCCCAGGGTGTGGATCAGGTCAACACGGCAGTGTCCCAGATGGACAAGGTGACGCAACAGAACGCCGCGGGCGCCGAGGAATCTGCCTCCGCCGCGGAGGAACTCTCCGCCCAGGCGCAAGCGGTCAAGGGCATGGTGAACGAACTCACCGCCGTCGTCGGCGGCACGAGTGACACGCGGGCTGGTCCTACCGCGTCGCCCAATGAGAAAAAGCCGAAGATCAAGGTCGGCCACCTCAAGAAGAATACCACGGTGGCGCACGCGGATCCTGCACCGCAGCAGAGTGGAGAACTCGTCGCCACCGCGACGTCGGCGCATTCTCCTGACGCGTTTCCGGCCCTTGATGGAGATGACGACAAACTAGCGGACTTCTAGATAGGCTCACGGGTCATTTGCATGGGGTGGCACCGGCGCGACAGATCGCCGGTGTTCACCTCCTGACCTTGAACAGAACGAGCATCACATGTTGCCAAGGAACCGCTTAAACAGAGGGCCGTCGGCAAGAACGAATCGTTGCCGTCCCTCAAGCCCCTTGAACGTAGCGGCCTGGGTTTGATAGAAAGGTGATGACATGACGGTAACAACGCTACTGGATGCACCCGACGTGGCTGCATCTGAAATGCTTCAGGATACGAGCGATCATGGGGGCAAGTACCTGACCTTCAAGCTGACCGACGAGGAATACGGGGTCGAGATCCTCAAGGTACGCGAAATCAACGGCATCATGGACATCACCGCCGTCCCCCAGATGCCGGCCTACATGAAAGGTGTGATCAACCTACGCGGCAAGGTCATCCCCGTCGTCGATCTGCGCCTGAAGTTCGGCCTCAAGGAGATCGACCACACCGAACAGACCTGCATCATTGTTGTGGACGTGGGCAAGGAAATCGGGATCATCGTCGATACCGTGTCCGAGGTGCTGGATGTCTCGGAGGAGAACATCGAGCCGCCACCGGCCATGGGCGGATCAGTGGACACGTCGTTCATCCTCGGGATGGGCAAGGTCGGCGACACGGTCAAGATCCTGCTCGACATCGACAAGGTGTTGAACAGCGATGAACTCGGGGTTGTTGTCCACGTGGCGGAGGACTACGAGGCCTCGTCGGACCCGGCAGAAGCAGATTGATGCCGGCGGCGATCCCATCCTTTCTGAAGTGCGTGTTTAGCCGGGGTGGCATGGGCTAGTGAAGCCGCGCTGAGCGACGGAGCCTACCCGTGCGAAAGGAACATCGACGTGTTCCCACGGGTAAGCGTTTTTCACGTACTTCCTGAAAGAAAGGGTGGGAGGCTGCCGTGTAGTGGATTTCCACCCTTTGCTTCGCAAAGGATGGGGCACACTCACACAAAAACGCAACCCCCCGACCAAGGTCGGGGGCTCCTTGAGCTCAATTCCGTCGTCCGCGTTGGGGGCTGGGGTGCGCCGTCAGCCTCCAGAACTGGAAGAAGACGAACTCGAACTGCTTGACCCGGAGGAGCTGGAAGAGGAGGAGCCCGACGAAGACGACGACCTGGGCTGGATGACGGCGCCGACCCCGTTCGCCAAGGCCTCGCCCATTTGACGCAGGCCGGCCTCAGCCTGGCCCACCTGCCCCAAAGCCGTGGACAGACCTTGGATGAAACCGGGGGTGTAGCCCTCGCGGAATCGTTTGCCAATATCGGATTCCCAGCACCCGTTGAGGAAGAACAGGGACGAAGTCAGACCGATAGCCAAGACTCGCTTGCATCGGTTATAGCGTCGGGCAAGGGCTTTCAACGTGCGATCTCCCTGTCGGGCGAGACGGACGCCGAGGCGTCTGCAAATGTGGTCGTGGGTCCCTTGTTTTATCGGATCGGTCGACGGTCCCTCGCCAGTGCGAGCCCATCAAAGCCCCGGCGCCGCATCGGGACAGAGTCAAGAGTTAACCGCGTCTGCGACTGACCCGATAAGTGACCAAGAAGAATCCGCGCGCGACGAGCAGTGCCCCCACCGCGCGGGCAGGTAGGGACCCGTGATCGGCAACGCACTTGTCATTTTGGGATTCATCGGCATGAGCCTGGAAGGTCAGCCGGCCGGCGGGCCGTCGCTCGCCGGTGGTTCGCTTGTCCATTCCCGGATCGAGCAACGAATCGTCAAGACGTTCGATTTCGATGAGCCCGATAACTATGACGACGAGCCGAAATTCTGGAACAAAGTCGAGGCGCCCGGTCATCCTTGGTTCCTGACGCCGCGTTTTGATTTTGAGGTTGGCCACGCCGCGCCGCCGTCGTTCCGGCTGACGCTCAGAGGCGGCAGCCTGGCTGCGAGCTACCTTGCGAAAGACATTCCGATTCACCCCAACAGCGACTACCAGGTCACGGCCTGGATTCGTCCCGACGGTTTGGTGCGTGCACGTGCATACGTGGAGGCGTATTTCCTCGACCACGCGATGCGAAAGATTGCAGCGAGTGAGCGTAGGAGCCGGCTTATTGGGACGAATGACCAGAACGGATCTTGGAGCGAAGTCGTGGTTGACCTGCCCGGCGGCGTCGAGAACGCGGCCTGGCTAGGGCTTGCTTGTCACGTCGAGCAGCCCGAGGAGGCACAGCCGGGACACGGCGTTGACTCACGTCCCATTCACTACCGCGACGTTCATGCGGGTGCATGGTTCGACGACATCGCCGTCATTCGCTTGCCGAACACCCTGTTGACGTCGGGTGCGGTGGGCAGCGTCTTCTACGCCGAGGCGCCGATCGATTTCGTGGCTCGCGTCGCGGACCCCGACGGGGTGGGCCTCACGGCGCGACTGGACATCCTGGACGGCGACGGGACGGTCGTTCAGACACATTCCGTGCCTATCGTCGGTGTGACTGACGAGAGCCCGCGCGTCGTGATCGCCGACGTGCCGGCCGGTCGATACACGGCCAGGCTGGCGGTGCTGGTGGACGAACAAACGGAGATCGTCCATCGGGAACAGCCGTTTATCCGTCTAAACGCAGATCCCAGTGAAATGTGGCACCGCCGTCTCGGCGGTGCGCCAAACACAGGCGAGACGCCTGTGCCACATTCATATCCCACAGGCGGAACGTCTGCGGCACCAGGCTTAGCGGGGCGGACTCCAAGCGTAAAGGTTGGCGGAGGTAATCCGGGGCAAGGCTTCGGGATGATCGTCGACTCCTCCGCGATTCCGCATCCCGTCATCACGAAGGCGCTGTTGGACGCGTCATGCGTCGGCGTGGTCAAACTGCCGTTGTGGCGCGAGGACATGACGGACGAAGATGTCGTTCGCGGCGAGATGGGTCTCGACCGGCTGTTGAGGATGGTGCAGGACCGCGGCATCTCCGTCGTCGCGACGCTCAGCGCGCCACCGACGTCTTTGGCCATGCGCCCCGGCGTGCCGCGGCGTTCGCTGCTTGACGTTCTTGCCGCCCCGCCTGACACATGGCGGCCCTACTTTGCGCTGATGCTCGCGCGATACGGGCCGCGGATCTCGGCATGGCAGATTGGGCCGGACGGCGGTCCGAACATCTTCGGCGAAAGCCGTATGGCCGCAGCCGTCACGAACGTCCGCGCTGAGCTGCAGCCCCTGATTGGCGCGCCGGCTGTTGCCGTGCCGTGTTCCGTGTTGTCGTCAGGCGGGATAGAAGCCGTGCCGGCCGAGATTCTGTCACAGACGGTGCCGGCACACATTCCGGCGGACCGGTTGTCGGAGCAGCTTGCCGCGACGGAACCATCGGAGTTCGACGAGCAATGGGTGACGGTCGAAGTCCCACCCGTGGGTCGCTACACGCGTCATTTGAGGCTGATACAGTTTTCGCGCCGCCTCGTCTCGGCGCGGGCGGCGGGAATCGACACCGTCTTCGTTCGTCAACCCTGGACGGTGGGAACGTCGGAAGGTGTCGCCGCGGCGGCGCCTGACGAGGAATTGATCTTGCTGAGGACGCTGACACAAGTCCTTGGCGACATGGAGCCGATCGGCTCGGTGTGGCTGGATCATGGCGTGCGCGGGTGGCTGTTCGCGAGCGGGATGCTCGACGTCGGCGCCATGGTTGTCTGGTCCGAGGCCCAGGATGCAAACCCACGCACCGTCGTCGCGGATATCGGTGCCGATGCGCGACGCATCGATCTGTGGGCGAATGTGACGGAAACGGCGGCGGCCCCGGGCGGTCGCACATTCAAGGTCGAAGCCATGCCGGCGATCATCGCACCCGTGACGGGCTGGAAGGCCCGGATGATCGCCGGGTTCGCCGTGGACGACCCGACGTTTCGGGCGGCGGTTCAGGAGCATGAACGATTCATCGTGCTGACGAATCCGCTTGGGCGGAAGATCGGGGGCGTGCTGCGCCTTCAGCCGCCTCGAGGCTGGCGCATGCGGCCTCGACGACTAGACGTCGATCTAGACGCAGGGCAGTCCGGACGGTTCGAGGTGAGCTTCCGAGTTCCGTCGAACGAGGCGGTGGGCGAGACGATTCTGCTGGGTCGTCTGGATATGGAGAACGAGGACCTCGGCGAGATCACGCTGCGCGCGCCGCTGTACGTTCGCTCGCCGGGGCTCGACGTCAACGTGATGACGAGCATGGACGGCGAGGTCCTCAGGATCGTCCAGCGGATCACGAACCTGACGGAAGGAAGCCTGGGCCTACGCACGATGCTGATCGCGCCCGACATGCCATACGAAAGTCAAGTGATTCGCAATCTGCCGGCAGGCAAGACGACCGTGCGTGAATACCGCATCGACAACGCCGGCCGTTTGACGGGGCGACACATTCGCGTTTCGGTGAAGCAAATCGGCGGGGACTTGCAGCACAATTGGGTGATCTCGCTGGAATGACGTGGGATTTTCCGGACGTTCAGCGTGGGTGACATGGGTAACGAGTGGGGCACCCATCAGGATGCCCCACTCGTTACCCGTGTGAACGCATCGAGGTTCTTTCCCACGGGTAAGCTCCGCCGCTCAACGCGGCTCCGCTAACCCATGCCACCCCGGCGCGTGTACGTCATTTCAGAAGGTAAGTACAAGAGCCCCGGCGGGAAGACCGGCTCGAGACGAGCCGGCTCGCTGGGCCGGTTCCGTCGTTTAGCCGCGACCCGTAGGGGAGCGCGCCCTCCATGCGCTCCCCTACGGATCGCGGCTAAACAGAGCGCTGGCCGCCCTGCGCCGGTGCCGGAAATCCCGTACCATCGTAACTTACACCCGCGGGTGGCCGGGACCTGGGTAGTGGTTCACTTTGAGTGCCGCTGGCGGCTTGACCGCCAGTGCCGGCACTGGCAGCAAGCTGCCAGTGGCACCCGTCGATCAAAGTGAACCACTACGGGGACCTGTCGGGCCAATTGCCACGCGTCCGACAGACCGATATACTCATAGTGTTCTGCACCGAGGTTGTGGAAGGCGAATTCGAGACAAGTGACGATGCCGATTTATGAATTTGTCTGTCTGTCGTGCGATGCGAGATTCGACGAGTTGGTTCGGTCTCCCAAGGGCGCATCTTCGGTCGCATGTCCGACCTGTGGCAATCAGCGCGTCGAGCGGAAGATGAGTACATTCGCGGCTCATTCGACGCCGGCCCGACCGGTGGGATGCCCGATGCCGAACGCGAGTTGTGAGGGATGCTGCGAGGCGAGTGGCGGCTGTGGTTTGGCCTAATGGTCGCCGACGAGTTGACAAGAGCCTATCCCCCTATCTGTGGTACCGCCGCCAAAGGCGGTCCCGACACAGGCGGGACGCCTGTGCCACAGGGGCGAATGGGATGCGCTCAAAGTAAGGCGCTTTGAGAACATGGCGAAAACCGAGCACGTAGAACGGGCGCCGTCGGCGCCGATCGCGGCGATCTTGGCCTGGGTGTTGCCCGGGTTGGGCCACTGGTGGATTGGCGAGCGCGTTCGCGGGCTGATCTTTTTCGTGGTGCTGATGGTGACATTTTGGGGGGGCATCGCGGTGGCCGGCGCGAGCACGGCCGTGACGGCGAAAGGCAACGGCGCGTGGATCGCCGCGCAGTTGTGCATGGGTCCCCAGACGTTTGCAGCCCTGGAACTGGGCAACCGGGAGGTCCGAAACGCAAAGGCCCGGGAGCAGGTGCTTTACAGGGCACCGTGGCCGTCGTCGAACATCGGTGTCGTCTACGCAGGCGTCGCGGGCTTGCTGAACTTGCTGGTCATCATCGATGTCCTCGCACGGTCGGAGACGCGACGGATGGCGGTGGTCCCGCGGCTGCGGCCGAAAAAAGGGAGGAGCTAGGTTGGCGGAATTCTTCCACGCGCTGTTTTTCAAGCCGATTCCGATCACCGGAATTGGCCGTCTCGCCATGCTCGTGCCGTTGGCCCTGAGTGTGAGCATTGTTTACAAGACCATTCGATGTGATCGTTTGCGTTCCATCCCCGTGGCGAGCGCGATGATGTGCGTGGCGGTGGTCTTCTTCATGATGTTGATCGGGGCCATTCTACTGCTTGTCTTTCGATGGTTGGCCTGACGGTCGGCAGGTGCGGAATCCGGAGGCGGGCCACGTCTGAGAAGGCGTCGAAAAAGTGGTGTTTCACTCTTGTGGCACCGCCGTCTCGGCGGTGTAGACACAGGCGAGACGCCTGGTGCCACAAGCTGGTGTTCTGTCGCACGTCAAATGAGGGGTGCGCGGTTAAACGTGGGTGCCACTGGCGGCTCGTCCGCCAGTGTGACAACGAACCCGCACTGGCAGGCAAGCTGCCAGTGGCACCCGTCAAGCATGGCCGAATGTAACAGGAATGCGTACCCGTACTTCGGGGAAACCGGGGCATCCAGGGAATCGATGAGGAGACTGTGATGATGCATCGTGTCGTCGTGTTAGCGTTGGTGGTGGCAAGCATGACCGTGATGGGCTGCGACCAGTCCCCCGCGTCCAAGGAGAAGAAGTCGTCAATGGCCAAGGCGGCGTCACCGAAGGCCGCCCGATCCGCCGCCGCACAGAAGCCGCCTGCGAAATCCACACAGCGGGACCGCGCCGCGAATCCGCCGCAGCCCGCCACGGCGAGCGGCCCCCAGTGGGCTTGCGACCAGTTGTTGATCGACTTTGGTGAGGTGTGGGAAGGCGAAACCGTGCAGCGGGAATTCACGTTTCGCAACACCGGCAATGCGGTCTTGATCGTGGACAAACCCACTGCGCATTGCAGTTGCTCCACCGCACCCAACTGGACCAAAGAGGTCCCGCCCGGCGGGACCGGCGTCATCTCCTTCCAACTGGAGACCAAGAACAAGGCGGCCGGCTTGCTCCACGAGCGCCTCAACATCAAGTCGAACGCGACCAACAAACAAACCGACCATCTCTGGCTCAAGGGTGTGATCCGGGACGCCTGCCTGCTGGAGATCATGTTCGATGCCCAGTACGAGAAGGAATTGGCCGCCGGCGGCGACAAGCCGCCCAGAAAGAAGCAAAAAGTGTCGTTTGGCAAGGCCCTTCCGAACGAGAGGGTCCACCGCGTGATCAAGCTCACCAAGATGGGTGGCCAGCCGCTCTCACTCATGATGCTACCGATCATCCCAACGAATACACCCTTCAAGATCGACTTCCGTGAGACGAAGCCGATGGAAGAATTCGAATTGACGGTGTCCATGGACCCGCCGCTTCCCGTCGGTCGGCATAGGGCCCGGATTCGATTCAAAACGAACGTTCCCGAGCGCCCGATGTACCAACTCTGGGCGTACCTGCATGTGCCGCCGCGAGTAGAGATCCAGCCGGACCTGTTGATACTGGGGACCGCTCAGGACAAGTACCCGAGGGATACATGGCAAATCAGGTTCACCAATCACGGCGAGACGCCTTTCGAAATCGTCTCGATCGCCACGAGTGAGCCGCGGTATGATATCTCCCTCAAGCCGCGCGACCCGGCCAGGCCTAAGATGCTCATCATCCTGATCGGGGTACCAGGCGGCGCGGATTACCGGCCGCCTCCCTACGGTGAAGTGATCGAGATCAAAACGAACGATCCGGAGTTCCCGAAATACCGACTCACGGTCCGGCGGGACGCGCGACGTCCGCTCACGCCGCGCCCGGCGGACAAGCCGCTCGTCATGAATCCCGTGGAGTTGCAGTAGCCAACGTGGCGAATCAAAACAGGGGCTCGATGGCCCACGCTACGGATATGACCGCGCCGTAGTTGATCTTTAGGAAACGTCGTAGCGGCCGACGCCCCTGTCGGCCGTCAAGGGTGATTGGTATTCGTCGTCCGACACGGGGGTCGGACGCTACGGGGTTTCTTAAACCGCTATGGTCACTCGCGCCGGGCGCTGACCAACACGACATCATCCACGGGAACCTCGCCGTCCAAGGGCACCGCGGCGATGGCGTCGGCGACGTCCATCCCCTCAATGACCGTCGCGAAGACGGTGAAGCCCCCATTCTGATTGTCGAGATTCTCCGAGTTGTCGCCCAGGTTCACGAAGAACTGGGAAGTGGCCGAATCCGGATCACTGCCGAGCTTCGCCATGGCGACGGTGCCACGGAGGTTGCTCCGGTCCTGGCTGAATTCGTTGACGATCGGATCCCGCAGGCCTTCCGGCGCAACCATCCCGGGCAGGAATCCACCGCCCTGCACGACAAAGTCGACCACGACACGATGAAAGATCGTGCCGTCGTAGAATCCGTCTTCGACGTATTGCAGAAAGTTTGCCGTCGTGACCGGGGCATCATCGACCAGTTCAAACAAGATATCGCCCATGCTCGTGTTGAGTCGGACCAAGTTCGCCGTGACCACTCGGAAGCCCTCCCGTAGGTCGGCCGTTACGCTATCCGGATTCGTGACGATCACATTGTAATCGCCCGGCTCGGCCCCCGCTAGGCTCAGCGTCATTTCGATGGTCGAGGCGTCCACAACCGTCACGCTCGTCGCCTCGATCGTGTCGGCGCCGCGTTCCAGGCGAACGGTCGCTCCGCTCTCGAAGTTCTCGCCGTCAACAACGACACCCGACAGCGTCTCATCAACCTCGCCTACCGCCGGCGAAATCGAACGCACGAACGGCTCACTGCCCGTGATGTCGATCACGCGCGACGTCGAGGCTGTGGCGCCGCCTTCATCCGTCACCGTCAGAACGACCGTGTAATCGTTCGGCACGGTGTACGTGTGCGAGGCGATTCGCCCAGTCTCCATCGCCGATCCGTCGCCGAAATCCCAGCGATAGGTCGTGATCGCTCCCTCGGGATCCGAACTGGCCGACGCGTCAAATGTGTAGGCCAACGCGTTGTTGGGGGACTCCGTCGCCGTGAAGCTCGCGACGGGCGCCGTGTTCGCCATAACGGTACGGGTCGTCGTCCCGATGCCGCCGCGGTCGTCCGCCACCGTCAGACGTACGACAAACGTCGCACCGCGGGCGAACGTGTGCTCGACGATCTCGCCCGTGTCGTGGGAGCCGTCGCCGAAATCCCACGCGAATGTCTTGATGGCGCCGTCTCGGTCTCGGCTGCCTGAATCACGAAATCGCTTGGTCAGCGTCACAGGTTCCCCGGCGTCGTTGAACACATCTTCAACGACAAACGCGGCCGTCGGCAGGATATTCGGTGCCGTGACCTCGACTGGCAGGAAGCCCGTCGCAATCAACTCGGAACTACGACCCAACACAGGCTCCGGCGCGTCGAAGAGATGCACCTTGACCTCGAAGACGCCACCCTTGAGGAATCCGTGCGTGACGGCGCGACCTTCGGCGACCGGCAGATTGACAAGCACCGAGCCGTCGCCGAATTCCCAGTTGATCCGGTATGTCTGCGGATACGCGCGCAAATCCACCCTAAACGTCCGCAGCAGCGTGATCTCGTCGGGATTCGTCGGAATAATGGCCGGCGGCCCCGGCAGCAAGCCCGGTATCACCGCGCTAGTGCCGCACCCTCCGCCCGAGATGCCGAGCGAGACAAACAGCCCACCGATTAGGCATAGAATCGCCGATTTGTTCATCGAAATGCCCCTCTCCCGGGTGCGCCCATCCCACAAAGAACGCACTTATCCCCCGCATCAGTCCCTATCCCGTTGCCTATTGTAGGCCCGGCCCAGGTGGCAAGTCACCCGAAACCGCAGGTCCGAGAAACAAGGGGAAAAAAGGGGTCAGGCTAGAATGCCATTAAGTTAAGCTGCATCTCCTCGTTTTCGCAGGTATTTTCGCAGTTTTTCGCGTGGTTGCGTCATGCGGGCGTACTGCTTGGGCCGGCGCTTGATGCAACGCGGCTCGATA
>JAUVGW010000225.1 GCA_030593565.1 Phycisphaerae bacterium
TTATCCGGGCCGGTAGCCATGAATCGGAGCACAGCCCCGGTATAGGCTGCATTTTCTATCTCAATACCATGATTCCTCAAACGGGGCGCAGCGGCAGGGCAATCGCAAGAATGGCGGGGCGGTGGTCTTTGCAGCGGTTTGCGCGCTCGTGTAGCGGCCTTCGAATGGGGTCCATGACACAATCGGCGGCTGGGTGTCACTGGCAGCTTGCCTGCCAGTGTCCGTGTAGGGCGCTTTCTGTTGAGGCACTGGCGGACAAGCCGCCAGTGGCACCCGTTGGACCCTACGGAGCGATGCCGCCAAACTGTCATGGACCCGTCGAATGCGTCGAGGTCCCCCGTCCTTTGCCTGTAAGGGGGTTATGGTAGGATACAGGCGAACTGGACGCGGCACGCAAAGACGGCGGCGGGCGAGTGGCGGAATGGCAGACGCTGGGGATTTAAAATCCCCTGTCCGAAAGGACGTGCGGGTTCGAATCCCGCCTCGCCCATTTCCCGAGGTGGTCCCTGACAGATTCGGGCGCGGAAAGGGATCGGGAACCTTCTGCCTGGAAGGCCTGATGGGAGCTGCGTACAGAAGGATTCCGACCTCATTCCTTGTCGTGATTGCGTTAACACCCCTGTTACAGAGGCACCAGAAAAAAGATATGTTCCGAAGAGCGCAGAAGGGAAACCGGACCGAGTTTCCGACCGATCAAGGTGCGCCGAGTGTGGAGCGCATGCCGTCGACACAGGGTTGTATCGGCCTCGCCACGCCGGTTAGCGGACTGTCGGCTCGTATGATCCGCCCGAAAGGCCCGCAGGTTTGGGGAAAGGCCGGGAGTTCACCGTCGATGCACGCGGCACGCGACATTCATCAAATAAATGCCGAAGCAGGCGTTTTTTTTCGCCCCTTGGGCTTGACACGGCAGCCTCCTTTCGGGTACGAATGCGTGTATTGGAGTGTCCTGAAAGGAGACCGTCCCCGAATCAAAGCGGGATTGGCAGGGGTGAGGAATGCCGGAGTTCGGCGGGTACCGATTACTCAGCGTCAACTTTTTTCAGGCCCTCCTGTTCATGGGAGCACATGGGGGGACTGCGGAGTCTTCCGGCGCGCCAAGCGTAACGGAAGATGTCAGACTTTCGCGCGGCTTTCGCGGGACGGTGGGTTTTCTTCTGGCGAGTCACCATTACATGTAATGCGCCGCATCGGGCGGCCATCGTGTTGAAATATGTTTGCTGGTTTCTGTCTGGTGGAAAAGGAGTCAGAGTATGACTAGAAAAAAGAAAATGATGGCGGCAATCGGTGTCGCTACGTGCATCTGTATATGTTGGGCGAGCACGGTCGTTTTGGCCGGCCCGCCGACGGCCGATGGTCTCGACGCGAAAGCGGCGGCGACAATCAAGACGCTTCCCGCGAGGCCGGTGGCTGTCGAAGCAACGAAATCGGTTAGTGATCGGGTGATCATCGGTGGACCTCGGGGGCCCAGGGCTTGTGGTCCGGAAACCTACGCGCAGTCTGCCCTGAATGCCGAAGGCGGATCGGTTGGATGTTCCGGGGGAATTGGTTCGTATGCCCGGTGCTTCATTGACCGCGATTTTCCTGATTACGATGTCCTTGTTGATTGCCTCACGTTTGGTGTTCACAGCACGGAAGGCGATGTGCCCATCGATGATATCGTGATTCGATTTACATTAAATCCGCCGTGTCCGCCGACTTTGGCTGGTGATGCCTATACGCCTGATTACTCAGAGATCATCACGATCCCAGGCGGACTGGCATGGGAGGAAGTCACGATTGAGCTAGCTACTCCGTTGCTCGTGACGGCTGGCTCATCACTCCTTGTTGAGGTTGTCGAGGATGATACTCCTGGGGCTCTACTGAACATGGGTATGAGTTTTCCCTATGCTGAGAGCAATCCCAGCTACATTTGGATTCCTTCTTGCGGCTTCCCCACATATCAGACGATAGAGTCGATCTGGGGGACCGCCTATCCGTGGGACATTTGGCTCTCTGGCACGCCGGATAACCCCGAAGATGGTGCATGTTGCGATTACGACGGCTTGTGCTCGATTTTGGACCAGGTGGAGTGTGCCGCGCTACCGGGCGTATTCAGAGGCGTGGACACAACCTGCGGTGGAACCGGCTATTGCGAAGGTGCCTGCTGCTTTGTCGACGGCTCATGCGAGGCGCCCGTAACCATCAACGAGTGCTACGAAGACTTTGCCTACGACCCAGGCGATTGGCAGGGTTTTGAACTCGATTGCACCGAGCCTTGTCTGCAGCCGTGCGACGCGGCCTGTCCCGGTGGTGGGACCGGAGAGACGTTCGAGACGGGCTGTACCGAGGACGTGCACGACAACGACGGTTGTCACATGACTCTGGGTACCGAGGTATTCGAAGAGATCGCCTGCGACGAAACCGTTTGCGGGACCTTCTGGACGAACAACGACGGCGAATTCGTCTATCGCGACCGCGATTATTACCATATCGAGGTCTTCGAGGATACGGTCTTTACCTTCACGGCCAGGGGATCCGTGCCGACGTTTATCTCACTCTGGCAGAGCGATCCGCTCGGTTCCGACGACCCATGTAATACCGACACCGGGTTTTGGGAGGAAGTTGCTACTGGCTGCAACCCAGGATGTGAGGAAGACGCGACATTCACGACGGACTGTATGCCCGCGGGTCATTACTACTTCGTGGTCGCGCCCGATACGAACTACGTTGGCGGTGCCAATCACTGGCCCTGCGACAATGAGTACTACGCGACGCTGACGTGTGATGCGCCCTGTAATCTGCCGCCGGATTGCGAGATTGACTACTGGGCCTTCAACCCGCCTTCGGGCAACGTCTTTGGTTTCACGGCTAATCCAGAGGGGCAGTTGATCTACAAGGGCTTTATGAACCCAAGAGGCTCGGGCGCGGTGGATGATCCTGGATGTGGGGCAGTGGACCCCGTCTATCCGTACATGATCCATGAAATCGAAGTGTTGCTGCTCGACGGCACGTATTTGGGCGACCAGGCTACCACCCCTGAAGCTTATGGCACTGCGACATTCACAGTTGACATCGAGTGCCCGGTCGACGGGGCCAATCCATGCCAAGGACCGGACGCCGTGGTCCAATGGGTCTCCACCATTCAGACGTGCGTCGCCGATGGTTCGGGCAGCTCCTGGCACACGTATGTCATCCCCGTTGATCCCCCGCTTTGTGTGGCCGGGCCGTACTTCGTTTCGTGGGATCTCGTAACTTGGGACGGGCCCCCGGGTGGCGATGGTAGCTACATACCGGCACAGCCCGCCCAATCCCGACCCGATGCTACCCTCGTCCCGTGTTTTCAGTTTTGGTCGTTTGATGCCGGCGCTGTATTCACGGACGCTACTATTGACGGCGTCGAGGGATGGTGGGGCTTCATCACTCGCGGTCACACGGATGATGCGTGTGATCCCGGTGATCCGGGGCTCTGCTGGGCCCCGCCGCCCCCGGATGGTGCCTGCTGCATTAACAACATATGCGTGGGGACGATGTCGGACAGTGCTTGCCAGAGTCAGGCCGGTGGAGGCGGTTATGCCTGGTATCAGTCAGAGGATTGTGCCACGTTCGACTGCCTCGATCGCGCATGCTGCCTGGGCGACCTCAGTTGCGTTTTCCTGACTCAAGCGGAGTGCGTAGGGGATCCCTACTATGGGGATTCGTTGCCTGAGGGTGTCAGTTGCGATCCTGAGCCCTGCTGGGGCGCATGCTGTCACGAAGAGCTCGTGGGTCCGGATTATGTGTTGGCATGCACCGACCATGTGTCGGAGGCCTCCTGCACCGCCTTGAGCTTTTTTGGAACCGAGTGGCATCCGGGCGAGCTATGTGTCGATATCATGGCTGCGGATGAATGCGGTGGCGCATGCTGCGTCGATGGGGAGTGCGTGATGGCCCCGAGTACTACCATCTGTGGGGAATGGGGCGGCTCTTTCCAGGGTCTGGACACGAGTTGCACGGGCGCAGACGAATGTCTCTGTGCCGGCCCGAATCCGCATGACCTGTGCGTCGATGCGCAGGTAGTGACAGTTGGCGGTGCGTCGATCACGGGCAACACCTGCAACACAACAGGCGACTGTCCCACCATGGACCCCGATGACACATATGCGTGGTTCAAGTTCACGCTGACCGAGACATGCTCGAACGTCACCGTCAGCTACTGCGGTAGCTCTCCTGACTTCTCGACCGGCGTGTTCGCGCACGTGTATGACGCGTGCCCGTGCAACACGGCGGGCGCGAAAATCTATTCCGGTGGGGCTACGATCACGTTTGATGAGTGTGGCTGTCCTGGTGACGCGAGCGGTAACGGCGTTGTCAATGGTGGCGACGTTCAGTGCTTCGCAGACATGATGATCGCACAAGCGCAGGTGGGTACCTGCGTGTTCGAAAACGCGGACATGGACGGCGATGGCGACATTGAGGGCGATGACCTGGCTGATTTCGTCGACGCTCTGCTGGCGGGCGAATGTGGTCCGTCCAGTGAGGCAAATCCGATCTACACGCTCCGCGAGCTCCCGGCCGGCACTTACTGGGCCCCGATCCACGCGACCAGCTACCACGAATACGTGATCACCGTGACCAGGGAAGATTGCGTCGTGCCTGAACCGTGTGCCACGCAGCTCACCTGTCCGGCCCGTGCGACCGTCGTCGAGGCTGAGGCGTGCGGTGCTGACAGTAATGGCACCTGTGACGTCGCCGAGGCTGTCGCCTGCGGCGATGTGATCTGCGGTACAGTCTGGGGTCGGGCAGGCTACCGGGATATCGATTGGTACGAGTTCACAACGACCGACCCCTGGACTGACGTCACCTTGAGCGCAGAGGCGGAGCTTCCCGTGATCATGCAGATCATCTCGGGCCCCTGCCCCGATCCCGATAATTTAGGCGTCGCCGAGGCTGAGATGACGGCCGATTGCGGCGTGCCCGGCACCGCCGATATGGTGACGCTACCGCCCGGTACCTACTGGGTATTGGTTGCTGCCGGCGACTTCTACGGTCTCATGTGCGAGATGGCCAGCAATGACTACATTGCCACGCTGACCTGCACGCCGGGCGTAGAGCCGTCCGGTGCCTGCTGCGAGGGTGAGACTTGCACCAGCCCCGTTCTCATCACCGCGTGTGCCGGTGACTTCTACGTGGATGAGGATTGTGCTACGTTCGATTGTCCGGCGCCCCCGCCCGATGACGAGTGTGTGGATGCGCCGACTATTTGGTGCGGCGCGTCGGTCGTGTTCGACAACACGGATGCAACCGAGAATGCGTCGGATCCGGTTCCTGATTGCGTTGACGCCGGCAATCCCACGCAGGCCACGATGTGGTACACCTTCGTGGGTGACGGCCAAACGTGGACCATCGAGAGCTGCAACACGCCGGTAGAAGGCATCGCTGACACGGGTATTTCTGTCTGGTCCGGTGGAACGTGTCCGACGCCTACCACACAGGAAGGTTGCGGCGAGGACGACTGCACCGGCGGCTCGGAAGGACAGCCCTGGATGAGTTCTGTCACGGTCGTGACGGTCCCCGCAACGCAGTATTGGATCATGTGGTTCAATGCGTATTCAGATCGCGGCGAGATCACGATGGACATCACTTGTGTTCCGTAGTCTCGTCTGAGCTGCTTCACTGAAGCGTTTATCATCACCCGCCCGACTCCTACTGGGGTCGGGCGGGTGTTCTTTTTACTGCCTCACCGCCGGCGGCGGGCGCACCGGCTGGTATCGTCTCGTCATTGTGACCGTCGTGGCGTCTTGCGGATCACCCGTTGGGAAATGGAGGCGCCAGCGCTTGAACGCGGCGCGCCTTTATGTTAAACGAAAGCCATGAAGGCGAGACGACTGATCTGTGTATCGTTCCTGATTTGTTGTGGAGTTCCCGTCCAAGCCGAGGTCCCGGACGCGCTGGACGACGCCCTGTCGCATGTCGGCATGTGCCGGTCGGATCTCGGGTGGCGGCCAAAGGGGTGGTGGCCGAAGTTTCCCGCGGATATTCCGTATAAGCTCCGGCTGTTCGACGATCTGTTCGCGCGGCCGCTCGATGCGGTGACGTACGCGCGGCTGCTTGGCCATGCCGCGCGAACGCACCTTGATCCTGCCGTGCTCGACAAGGATGCCGGGCGCCACACCACGAACCTGTACAACGCCGTTCACATCCTCGGGATCAATCCGAAATATGGCGCGATGCGCGGCTATGCGACGAACCTGACGAGGGAACAGACGCCGCTCGATCTGGCCATCCTGAATCTGCATCGCGCGGCTGGTCGGACGACCAAGCCGCTTACCTTCGATATGGAATTGCCGTACCCGAAGTTGGCGGAGGACTTGGCGGAGAAGGTCAAGGTGGTGCCGGCGCCCGCGCGGCCGATCCTCGGTCGGTTGGTGATGAACATCGTGGACGCACATCATTGGGCTGAGTTGGCGTTTCGCAACGTCGACGGCACGGATCGCATGGTCGTCGCGCGCCGGTTCGAGGTTGGCCACGAACAGGTGGACGCGTACGACTACTGCCCCGAGTTCGACGACGTGGCGCGGACGCTGGATCAGGCGAGCTTATGGTACGCCGGCGAGAAGTGCGTGCAGGCGCTGGACGACGCGCGCGTGGCGCTGGCGGCGCTGGACGAACTGAAGGAAGTCGAGGCGTTCGCGTTTGACTGGCGGTCGCCGTGGGGCTGGATTCGCATTCGCGGGAATGGGAATGACAAGGTCGACGGCAGTGACGCGCTGTTGATCGTCGACTTCGGCGGCGACGATAACTACACCGGTGGCGTGGCGGCCTCGACGGCCGATCGACCGATCGGCCTGCTGCTCGATCTTGGCGGGAATGACGATTACGAGTCGAGCCAACCGGCCCAGGGCGCCGGGATGTGCGGCGTCGGCGTGCTGATTGATGCCGCGGGCGACGACGACTACAAGGCGGAGCACTATGCCCAGGGCGTCGGCCAATTCGGCCTGGGCCTGTGTGCGGACCTTGGCGGAAATGACGACTACTTCGTGAAGTTCAACGGGCAGGGCTGCGGCTACTTCGGCGTCGGGCTAATGTTCGACTGTGACGGTGACGACGACTACAAGCTGTATGCGGACGGTCAGGGCCTCGGCGGGGTTTCCGGCGTGGGGGTCCTGGCGGATCGCAAGGGCAGCGACGACTACATCGCCGTGCGGAGCGCGAAGGTGACCGGACGGCCGTCGTACCATTCGCCTGACCTGGATGTCTCGGTCAGCAATGCCCAAGGCTGTGCGATGGGGCGGCGGGGCGACGGCAGCGACGGCCACTCGTATGCCGGCGGGCTGGGTGCGTTGCTCGACGTCGAGGGCGATGACACGTACCTGTCCGGCAGTTGGACCATGGGCACGGGCTACTGGTTCGGCACCGGCCTGCTATACGACGGGACGGGCAACGACGAGTATCGCGGCGTCTGCTATTCGCAGGCGACCGGCGCGCATTTCTGCATCGGCGTCCTCGTGGACGAAGGCGGTGACGACAAGCATATCGCCGAGGAGAACGGCAACTCAAGCCTGGCGTGGGGGCATGATTTCTCCATCGCACTACTGGTCAACATCGGCGGCAACGACGAGTACGAAGTGAAGGAATGCGGCATCAGCTACAACATCAATCGGAGCGTTACCGCAGTGATCGACATCGGCGGCGACGACGTCTATCGTGCGGACGCGAGCAAGCGCGATGAAGGCATGAACAACCCGGGCGTGGCGAAGTTTGAGAAAGATCGATTCGACATGGGGGATGCGGAGCGACCCGTCCCGAATTTCTATTTTGCCGATGCGACATCGGTCGCCCTGTTCCTCGACATCGGCGGCACGGACAGCTATTGGTCGGGCCGGGAAGACAACACGCGCTGGATCACCGATAAGGACTCGCCGAACTGGCGGGCGGGCAATTTCGCCGTTGGCGTAGACAGGCCGGACGGCACGGTGCGGTTCGTGCCGATTCCTGAGCGGCGACCGTCGGGAGGAGGAGAATAGGGCGTACGGTTGATCCGCCAAACGGCAAGCCAAGCGGTCACGTTATTCCTGCGGGATGCCTGACATGCCTTCGTGCCGACGGGTACCCGCGCGGGCTGAAGCGCGCGGTTCGAATAGTTGCGAGACTTGGGGGGAAACGGGGTACTAGCCGTCGGCCTTCTCCTCGGGCTTCCAGTCGCGCCGTGGCGGCTTGATGACGAGGCCCATGCGGATGGCCTTGGCCGAGACCTTGATGCGGCAGACCTTGCCGTTGATGAGGGCGCGGACGCGTTGGATGTTGGCCTTGAACTTGCGTTTGGTGATGCCGGTGATTTTGGTGCCGACACCGCCTAAGTACTTAGCCTTTCCACGGTGGCTGTAGGATCGTCCCGCATGGGTGTGTTTTCCGGTAAAATGACAGACGCGCGGCATAAGACACCTCGGGTGTTTGCTTCTCAATGTTCCAGAGCCCAACTAGTATAGCACGGTTGCATTAGAACGCAAGCCCGTTTCGGACAGGGCGGGGGCTCGCCAGGGCAATCGCAAGAATGGATCTCGCGCATGAGTTGCGAGTCTGTTGAAGGGGGTTTGACAGGCACGAAACCGATCAGAGCCGCCTTCTGTGAAGGCGGCGCCCTCCAAACGCCACGGCACACCGCCTTCACAGAAGGCGGCTCTGATCGGGC
>JAUVGW010000038.1 GCA_030593565.1 Phycisphaerae bacterium
CGCAGATTCATGCGTGGCGATGCACGAGGAGGCCCCGAAGATTCTCGGCGAGCCATCGCCGCGCACCGGTGCACACTCGCTACTTGCCGCAGTAGTCAATGATTCGGCAGATTTCGCTCCGGAGGTCGGCCCGGTCCACGATGCGGTCCACGAATCCGTGTTCTTTCATGAATTCGGCGGTCTGGAAGCCCTCGGGAAGCTCGGCTTTCACGGTGTTCCAGATGACGCGGGGACCGGCGAAGCCGATCATGGCCTTCGGCTCGGCGAGGATGACGTCTCCGAGCGAAGCATAGCTTGCGGCAACGCCGGCCGTCGTGGGGTCGCTCATAACGGTGATGTATAGGCCGCGTTCATCGTCGTGCCGGGCAATCGCCGCCGAGGTCTTGGCCATCTGCATCAGGCTGACCAGCCCTTCCTGCATTCTGGCCCCGCCCGAACACGTGACGATCACCACAGGAATGGAAAGATCGGTCGCCTTCTCGACCGCCGCGCTAACCTTCTCCCCAACCGCGGCCCCCATCGAGCCCATGACGAAGAAGGGGTCCATGACGGCCAGGATCACGGCCCGCCCCTTGATGTAGGCCTTGCCGGTGACGACGGCCTCCCGCAGTCCCGTCTGCCGCTGCGCCGACGAGAGCCGCTCGCGGTAGGTCTTCTGGTCTTTCCAGCTCAAGGGGTCGGTGGAGACGAGGCCCTCATTGAACTCCTCGAAAGTCCCGACGTCAGTGAGTTGTTGGACGCGGGTCCTGGCATCGACGCGATAGTGCAGCCCACACTCCGGGCAGACCCGAAGCCGTTCCTCAAGCACCTTCTTGAAGATGATCTCGCCGCATCCTTTGCAGCGTAGCCACAATCCCTCGGGAACTTCGACTTTTGCCATAGAGTGGCCCCGCGATCAGGTTCTGCCTGGAACCGGCGAACGTGCGTCGGGCCGATTCGTCAAACCCTGGATTATACAGCTTGGGGCTGATTCAGCTAACTCGCGGTCCAGGGCAATCGCAAGATTGGCGGATGTAGCGGCCGACCCCCGTGTCGGCCGTAGAGCACCAACGGTTTCCGACGGCCGACACGGGGGATTGGGGGCAGTAAAAAGAAACAGGACCTGGACGTGTTTTCACGTTCAGGTCCTGCAGCTGCTAGCAGATGCAGACAATTCTCATACACGCACTTCGGCGTGTACCCATCCTGGGGAGGACGCTTGACACGTCCTCACTCCCCATACCCGCGACGCGAACTTCAAGCCAACGCTACGGGATACGAGGATGTCAGCCGAGACGCTGTCACACTTGCGGGCGCATCTGCTCGTGCCCGATGTGCGACCGCCTCGACCACGTCCGCATGGGCCCCGAGGGGCCCGTGCTCGGCGGTGTTCTAGGCTACTTGCCAGTGAAGAACAGGATCGCCCAGCTAAGCGGTACGAAGACCAGGTCCCACAGGGGGTTGAGGTCGATCAAACCGATCAACGCCGCAAGCACAAAATCCCAAGTGCCCATTGTTGTTCCTTCCAGATTTATGGGTACTAACTAAACTCGGCGCCGCACGGCGCACGAACCAAACACGCAAACCTTAATTCCCTCGCAGGAACACGTAGAACCATGTGAGGGGAATGTAGATGAAGTCGAGGAGCGGGTTCAAGTCAATAAGGGCAATGAACGCGGCAATGATGAAATCCAACGCAACCATGCTACTGACCTCACGTTACTCGGGGCATTCCCTGCTCCGATGCTCAACCAATCCCAAGCGATACCCGCTCACTGAGAACGTTCCGAAAAACCCTGAACGAGCCTCAGCTTGGCCACGCCCTAAGGGCGAGCCATATCAGGCTTTATCGCCCGATGTAAGGGGCGAAGTTTAGCTACACATGGAATCCGGTGTCAACCACTTTCAGGCCCGTAGGCGGATATTTTTTTTTCGCGCGGGGTCCAACCAGGTCGCCCACTTCGCACGGATGCCTCTGTGGGACCGGTAAAGTCCGTGCCCAGGAACTGTGTTGACCGCCGGACGAAGCCATAACCTTATGCTACACAGTAGATTGCAGCCATGGCTCCGACGGCGACCAGCCTGACGGGCCTGTCGGGGGCGGCAGATTGGATTGCGACTGCATTCGGACACCAACATTCGCCCGCGGGCGGGTGCATCCGATTTCCACGTGCTGGCGGCCGACCGTGCCGTTTTCTCCGCCGCCCTGCCGTCGGCGAACGCATACTTCGGCACCGACTCCCCGCAAACGAAAAACCGTACACTCCAAATACGGAAAACGCCTCTAATTAGAAAATAGCCTATTGTCGAAATGTGGATTGCCGTAAAACCCCCAATGCACCGCGAAAGGAAGAAGCTGGGCCGACGCTACCCCCAGATTCATGTGTGGCGACGCACTAGTTGGTGAATAGGTCACGGAGCCACTGAGCGGTCGTCTGTCGGCCGAGGCGGGCGATGGCGTCGGTCAGGGGAATGTCCTTGGGGCAGACCTTGACGCAATTCTGGGCGTTGCCGCAGTCGGTGATGCCGCCGTCGCCCATGACCGCGTGTAGCCGCTCCTCCTTGTCGTACTCGCCCGCCGGATGGGAGTTGTGCAACAGGACCTGGCCGAGCGGAGCCGGCCCGACGAACGACGAACCCTCGTGGAACTGTGGGCAGGCCTCCATACAGCACCCACACGTCATGCAGCGGGAGAATAGGTAGCGGATATCCTGGACCTTCGGCGAAACGAGCGGCGCGTGGCGGTGGATATCCCAGGAGCCGTCGACCTTGATCCACGCCTTGACCTGCTGCAACGCATCAAACATCTTCTGCCGATCCACCATCAAATCGCGAACGAGCGGAAATTTCGTGAGCGGCTCGAGCTCGATGGGCTGCTCGAGATCGTCGATCAGCGCGGCACAGGCCTGCCGCGGCTCGCCGTTGACGATCATGGCGCACGCCCCGCACACCTCCTCCATGCAGTTGCAATCCCACACGACGGGATCAACCTTCTCGCCCCGCGTGTTGGTGGGATGCTCGCGCAGATACATCAGCGCAGAGACCACATTGTGCGACGGGGCATAGGGCATCTTGAATTCTTCCCAGTAGGGCTGGGCGTCGGGTCCCTGCTGCCGCTTGATCTTGAAGTGGATCTCTTTCTCCAACGTCAGTCTCCTTGGCTGCCGGATGCTTGTGTTCTGTCGCAACTCAAATGATGGGTGCCACTGGCGGCTTGCCCGCCAGTGTTCACGGGCAGACAAGCTGCCCGTTGCACACAACCGGGTCCATCAATTGACGAGCGACACAACACTAGCGGTAGTCCCTGGGTTTTTCGGGCGGAAGCACCGAAGTATCTATCTGCTTGAACTCGATCTCGGGACCGTCGTCGGCATGGGTCGCGATGGTCGCCTTGAGCCATTTGTCGTTGTTGGCCTTCCATTTGGCCTTGTATTCTTCGAATTCCGGGTCACCCTCGAACTTGCCTTCCGGGATCTTCAACTCGAACTCGGCCTTGTAGTGGGAGCCGCGGCACTCGTCGCGCAGCCGGGCGCCCTTGGCGATGACCTCGGCCAGCACGATCATGTCCTGAATCTGACGAGCCCACGACAAGGACTGGTTGGACCAGGTCCCGTTGTCGTCGAGGCACATGCTCTGCGATCGCTCGCGGAGCTTCTTCAGGCCCTCGATCGCCTGATCCAGCCCCTTGTTGTCCCGCTCAACGAAGACGTGGCCCTGCATCAGCTCGCCAAGTTCATGATGCAAGGCGAACGGGTTCTCCTTGCCGGTCGGCGACGTGAGCTTCCTGTTGATGTCGTCCTGTCGTTTCTTTTCGTTGTCGTAAGCGGCATCGGCCGTGTCGTCGGCACGCTTCTTGATCCCCTTGACGTGGGCCACGCTTGCGTCGCCGGCAACGATGCCGCTGAAGGTCGCGCTGAGAAGCGAATTCGCGCCGAGGCGATTCGCCCCGTGGTAAGCACTGTCACACTCGCCACAGGCGAACAGGCCGCCGATGGTGCTGGCGTGATTCTTGGGGTGTACCGGGACCATGCCGCCGGTTTCTCCGTCCTTCTCGTAGCCGACCAGGATGCCGCCCATGGAATAGTGCGTCGAAGGGAAGATCTTGATCGGTTGGGTATAGGGATCTTCGCCGGAAAACGTCTGGTACATGTCGAGAATGCCGCCGAGCCGTTTCTCGAGGAATTCCCGTGGGTGGTGCGTCAGGTCGAGATAGACAACGTCTTCCCCACCGAGGCCGAGGCCCATATGCCGCGTCACCCGGTAAATCGCGCGGGACGCCACATCCCGCGGGACCGTGTTGCCGTAGGCGGGATACCACTCCTCGAGGAAGAAGAACCGCTCGTCCTCGGGGATGTCGTTGGGAGCACGCGTGTCGCCGGCGGTCTTCGGCACCCAGATGCGGCCGCCCTCGCCGCGGCAGGCCTCGGACATCAGGCGGTTCTTGTCGTGGCCTTTCATCGCGGTCGGGTGAAACTGGATGAACTCGCCATTGGCGAATCTCGCGCCCTGCTGATACACGCGGGACGCCGCCGCGCCGGTCGAGTTGGTCGACATCGTGGATCGGCCGAAGATCAGCCCCAGGCCGCCGGTGCCCAGAATGACGGCATCGGCGCGGAAGGCGTGGACCTTCATGTCGACGAGGTTCATCGCCGTGATGCCGCGGCAGGTGCCCTCGTCGTCGAGCACGACCGACAGAAACTCCCATTCCTCGTACTTCTTGACCTTCCCCTCGGCCTCGAACGCGCGGACCTGTTCGTCGGCGGCATACAGGAGCTGCTGGCCCGTCGTCGCGCCGGCGAAGGCCGTCCGACGGTTCTTCACGCCGCCGAACAACCGCTGATCCATGCTGCCTTCCGGCGTGCGGCTGAACGTGACGCCCATGCGGTCATACGTCCGGATGATGCCGGGCGCGGCTTCGCACAGATTCTTGATCGGGGGCTGCTGAGCGAGATAGTCGCCGCCCTTGATCGTGTCGACAACGTGCTGCCAGATGGAATCACGCTGCCCCTTGACGTCGAGAACGGCATTAATGCCGCCCTGCGCACAACAGGAGTGGGAGCGCTTGACGGGAAACAGCGAAAACAGATCGACGGGGAAGCCGCTCTCCGCGATGCGAAGCGTGGCCCACAAACCGCCGAGTCCACCGCCCACCACGATAACTTTGGGTTTTGTGGCCATCTGGCGAAGGTCTCCTTCGAGAAGGGTTTAGGAGTCAGGGTTCAGCTTTCGGTTTTCGACTTCCGATTTTCGGCTTTCGATTTTCGACGTTCATCCTTCCAGAACTGCCACCATGGGCGCTTCCTCATGATGCATCGGGGCTTCTTCCGTTGCCGGTGCGATCTGTGTTTCCGCGTTCTTGAGGCCGACCAAGCCAAGGCCGCCGCCGAGGAACAGGAGGATCCCGATGGCCGCCGCGAGCACGCCGACACGTCGCTGGGCCTTCTCACTGATCGCAATGCCCCACGTGATGCAGAAGCTCCAGATGCCGTTGGCAAAATGGAAGCACACCGCAGCAAGACCGATCCAGTAGAGGGCGATCATGAACCATGCGGCAACCTGAGCCCCACCGAAGGGCGTCCAGGCATACAACCCGTCACGAGTCAACTCGAACGGGTTCAGGCTGCCGATGAACTCCTTCTCGGGGATAGCCCAATGGGCAAACCGGTAGTTGAACAAATGGATGACGATGAAGCCGAACGCGAAGTAGGCCGTAATCCGCTGGAAGAAGTACCGCCAATTGCCCACGTAATTGTACGCGCGGACATTGGGGGCCATGGTCAGCGCGATCACGATGCCGTAGATGATGTGGAACGCGAACGGCAGGAAGATGCCGAACAACTCGAGCGCCCACAAATACGGCAGGCCGTGCAAGAAGTGGACCGAGTCGTTGAACTTCTCGGCCCCACCAACGCCGAACGCCATCGAGTTGGTCAGCATGTGCTCGCACAGGAACACACCCATCGGCACGATACCGCAAAGCGAGTGGAGCTTTCTCAGGGGAAAAGGATATTTACTGTCTAGAAGTTTCGCGTCAGAAAGTGTGGTTGCCAAGATACTACGGCCTCCCTTGTGAAGCTGATGTCCGCACAGGAGTCAAGCGGCCGACAGCCTAAGATCACCCAGGCGTTGCGTCAACAGCGCTTGCGAGCGGCTTCTGACCACGGGTCCATGACAGTTTGGGCGGCATCGCTCCAAGGGGTCCAACGGGTGCCACTGGCGGCTTGTCCGCCAGTGCCTCAACGGATAACGCCCCGCACGGACACTGGCAGGCAAGCTGCCAGTGGTACCCCGCCGCCGATTGGGTCATGGACCCTCAGGGCAATCGCAAGAATGGCCGGGCGGTGGTCTTTGCAGCGGTTTGCGCGCTCATGTAGCGGCCGACCCCCGTGTCGGCTATCGGAAACCGTTGGTGTACTAGGGCCGACACGGGGGTCGGCCGCTACATCCGCCATTCTTGCGATTGCCCTGCATGGACCCTCTGTCTACGGGCCCGTGACAGTTGTGGCGACCGGCGTTCTGTTTAGCCACGATCCGCGGGGGAGCGCATGGATGGCGCGCTTGTTCAGGCTCCCTACTCAGTCGCGTTCACCGCGTCGCGGCTGAACGGCGGAATCGGTTGATTTTGGACGCGTGAGCGCAACGCTGCAGACGGTACTCCGCAAATCCACATTCATCACCCGCGTCATTCCGCTGCAATGAGCCTGTTTGTGCGAGCCGCCGACGAACGCGTATGGGTCACGGCAAAACGATTCGAGCCCATTTGGTGGTGGCTGATAGCTTCACCATTTTGCGGTGAGTTGATGTGCCGACGGCTAGGCTCTCGTCTCCGGCGCACCGAGGTTGTAGCATTCCACCCGTCGCCCCGCCCACATGTCCGTATTGGGATTGAACTGTTTGACATCGGCCCAGGCCAGATCAAGCTTCAGCGAGTCTTGCCAGTCGACCCGGCGCCAGGCAATCGTGCCCTCGGGATCAACGACCATTTGGGCGGTATCCGTGGCCACGATCACGAAGACGTGGTTTTCCGCGGCACGGGTTCGCACAAACGTATCATCCAGGATGCGACCCTCGACCAACAGGACCTGCGCTCCGTCCAGTGCATGACATCGTGCCGGGGCGAAGCACGCCATGTCCGCCATTTTCAACCGGGCCAAGCGCCCGCCGGCGGATTCGATCGCGGCGGCGATGGCGTCGGCGCTCCGTCGAAGTTTCACCGTGCAGACCACGCCGGGCTGTTCGGGCACGTGCGGCGGTTCGCTGCTCATCAACCGCTGTCTCGTCGCGATGTCGAGACGGGGCGGACGCGGCGTGCCGAATTCGACTTCCGCCCCGATGACGTGCTCGCCTCCGAGCGGCGCATCGGCCAAGGTCTTGCCGTCGGCCGAAACGATCCGGCTTTGTCCAACGTATTCGAGGACCGAGCCCTCGCGTCCGGCCTTGTTGCTGCACAACAGCGGAACGCCGAATTCCATCGCCCGTGCGCGAATCAGGAAATCGGGCTGGATGTTGCGGTATGTTCGCCGGACCTTCGTCGTGTTGACCCAGGCAGTGGGCTGGACGATGAATTGGGCGCCGTCGCCGATCAACGTCGCGGGGATCTCGGGAATTCGGGCATCGGCGCAGATCAGGACGCCCATCCTGCCGAATTCCGTATCGAAAACCGACAGGGCGTCCCCAGACGTGTACCATTGGTGATCGCAATCCCACAGGAAGTTCTTGCGCGCCACGCCGATCTTCTTTCCGGATCTATCAAAGACCACAGCACTGTTGTAGAGCCGCCCCCCGTCCTCCTCGATGAATCCCGCGACGAGCCAAAACGAATGCTTGGCGGCGATCTTCGCATAACGATCCAGAACCGCATCGGACCGCTCGATGTCAGACTGCATGTAGCGCTCGGCCGACTCGAGGTAGTAGGCCGGGTAGTTGGCTTCCGGAAAGACGATCAGGTCGGCCTCGGCGGCTTCGGCGGCAAGGCGATCCATCACCGGCCAGATGCTCGCCGCTTGGTCCATGGTCGTCGCCTGGGTTTGGGCACATGCTGCGATCATCGCGGTAGTCCGTTCTCGTAATTCACGCATTCGACAAGGACATGCCGATCTTGCAGGCTAACGTGAAATACAATGAACGTCGACCACCGAATAGCACCTCGGGGCCATGACACAGGGCAATCGCAAGAATGGCCGGGCGGTGGTCTTTGCATCGGTTTGCGCGCTCGTGTAGCGGCCGACCCCCGGGTCGGCCGTCGGAAACCGTTGGTGTTCTACGGCCGACACGGGGGTCGGCCGCTACATCCGCCATTCTTGCGATTGCCCTGGGCCATGACAGTATAGGAGACCAGCGCCCTGTTAAGCCGCGACCCGCAGGGGAGCGCGCTCGTTCACGCTTCCTACTCAGTCGCGTTCACTGGGTCGCGGCTAAACGATCGCTGGTGATGCGGATGGCTTCCTCCGACGTGTCGCAGCCCAGCCATCGCCGATCCAGCATCTTCGCGGCCACAAGCGTCGTGCCGCTACCGCAGAAGAAATCGGCGACAACGTCGCCGGGGCCGCTGCTTGCGCGGATGATGCGATGGAGCAATGCCACCGGCTTTTGTGTCGGCCAGCCTGCACGTTCATTTGATACCGTGGACAAGAATGGAATATCCCACACATCCGTCAGGGCCGGTCCTTGCGCGTTGAAGTACAGTCGGCCTCGCTTCGTGGACTTGTACGGCCGGCCGTCGGCATCGGTCTTCAAACCATCGGTACGAAACTGGCCTTCGCGCAGCACATTGAATCGGTGTCGTCCCAGCCGTCGCGCATAAGCCAGGATGGTATCATGCTTCCGTCCGAATCGGCGTTGCGAAACGCCGCCCGTGCGGTAATGCCAGATGATTTCGTTCAGGAAACTGTCCGCGCCGAAGATGTCGTCCAGCCGAATCCGGATGTGGTGGGCAACGCGCCAATCCAGATGAACGTACAGCGTGCCGTGCTCGGCGAGCAGGCGGCGGCATTGCTCCAGGCGGGGAATCATGAAGGCCAGATAGGATTCGAGTCCGCCGTCCCATCGATCGCCAAATGCGCCGTCTCCTTTGGTGATGGTTCGGCGCCGGCCGGTGAAAAACGGTGGATCGATGTAGATCAGGTCACAGCACCCGTCAGGCAAGCCTCGCATCCACGGCAGATTATCACCGCAGTGGACGCGCGACCTCAGACGGCCGACGGTGCGGCGTTTCACACGTGCTCGTTGGGGTCGATGCCCAACGCCTCCATCCGGCGATACAACCGGCTTCGCGAGATGCCCATCAACCGGGCCGCCTTGTTTCGCTGCCAATTCGCCGCACGCAATGCCCGGCGAATCGCGTCGCGCTCTACCTGCGCGAGCGTCGGATCCAGCAGATACGACTTCGCTTCAGCGGGCCCTGCGCCGATCGGCCGGCATGACGACAAACCGCCGCCGTTGTCCTGGTCGCAGGTTGCCGAACCAACTGCCGACGGCTCGGCTACCACGGGCTCGGGGCTACCCTGGACCGCGCGGCCGTCCCTAATCGCGTCGACTTTCCGATCGACTGCGGACAGTTGTCGGAGCAGATCTTCCTCCCTCGCCTTGGTGCCTGTCAAATCACGAATGACGCCGAGGACATGATCCACTCGGCCGCTGCCGTTCTGGACCGGTGAGTAGACTGCCTCGACCCAGACATGTGAACCGTCCTTGCGACGGATTTGCACATCCCGGCGGACGGTCCGCGCCGATCCGCCGAAGACGTCATCCGCCGGGCACGACGCGGGGTCGTCGCCCTCCGCACCCCCCAGCGCGCGGCAACATTGACATTGTCCCCCCGACATTTCGATGCGGTCGCAGCCGGTGATCTTCACACACGCTTCGTTGAACAGGATGAACTCGCGGTCGCGGTTCAATACGAAAACGCCATCGGCGGCGTTCCGCAACAGGAGGTCTGCCGAAAAATTAACTGAAGGAGCGTTCGTGTTCATTGTCTCACCATTCCAGGGCGCGGCGAGGCTCGCGCACCCTGCCATTCATCTTCTCCAAGGAATGTGATTGAGAGGCCGCCGACCGGATCGGAAACGCGGTCCTGATTTGCGACTTCTCAAACACGCTCCAACACCATTTTGTTATTCTCCAAAACCCCCGGGAGGGTTCCAAGCCTTGAACGTCACTGGTGGTGAAGCGGCGTGACGTGCCACAGCCTGCGTCGCACCGCGTCGCCTGTCGACGGTTCGACATCCACGCCCGGCCCAACTGTCAACGTCGAGGCTCGATCTCCGGCTCCATCTCCCGTAGGAGAGTGTGTGATTCTAGCAGCCTGTCGAGCGGTCGGCAGCAAGAATCGTCTCGGAATCGCCCGTCCTGTATCATGGATTCGGGACCATCGCATTCGACGATCCTCTATATGCGGCTCGGCTGTCTGCGGGGTGTGGGAATGACGTTGTAGGTTGTGGTTTCTTCGGGCAGTGACGACGGAGGGGACGACCGAGTAAGCTAGTACTGCGTCAACGTCGAGTTTTGGGGTGGTACAGCCTGGCACATCCAAGCCATGCTGGACACCAAACACGACCAAGCTTCGCTTGACCGTGCCACCCCAGATCGAAAACCAGGGAGCGATGGTCCCTTAGTCACGTGCCCGAACGTAGGGCCAACCAAGTTATCGCCGTCTGCTGCGATGCAACGCACAATCGAGGGTTTGCCATGACACTTGAAGATCAGATCAATCAGACGCTGATGGATGCCATCCTGAAGCTCGCCCATGAGGAGGACCTCGGCGAAGCCGGTGACCTGACGACATCGCTGCTGCCGGAAGCCGCATACACCGCGACCGGTCGGTGGAGCCTCGTCGCCCGTGAGCCCGGGCATTTCTGCGGAAAGGCCGTCCTGCCCGCCATGCTCGACGCCCTCGCCCCGGAGATCAAGCTCGACTGGGTCGACCCGCGAAGCGACGTCGACGCCGTGCAGGGCGGGGATGTGGTCGCCCGGTTTTCGGGACGCGTGTGTCAGATGTTGGCCGCCGAGCGAACGCTGCTCAATTTCCTTCAGCATCTTTCCGGCGTTGCCACGCTGACGAGTCGATACGTCGAGGCGGTCGTCGGCACCCACGCCAAGATCCTCGACACGCGGAAGACTACGCCGGGTTGGCGGACGCTCGAGAAATACGCGGTCCGTTGCGGTGGGGGGCACAATCACCGCATCGGGCTTTACGACGCCATCTTAATCAAGGACAACCACTTGGCGGACATTCCCAAGGATCGGCTCGCCCACAGCGTGTTCGAGATGCTGGGAAAGATCAGGACCTTGCCTGCCGAACCCGCGTTTGTGGAAGTTGAGTGTGACACGCTTGATCAGCTCGCGGAGCTGCTCAAGGTTGTGGGGATTGATGTGATCCTGTTGGACAATTTCACAACGGATGTCCTACGGTCGGCCGTGACCATGCGCAACGATGCCGGCCTGCGTGGCAAGGTCGAACTGGAGGCGAGCGGCGGCATTACGCTCGACACCGTTCGCGGCATCGCCGAAACCGGCGTGGAGCGCATTGCCATCGGGGCGATCACGCATTCGGCGCCGATTCTCGACCTCGCGCTGGATGCGGAATGATGCAAGGCTCCCCGCCCCATCAGCTTCACGACCGAGACCTGCTCCGCGATCTGGGAACGAAACGGATCGGTCGGCAGATCATCGTCTTGCCGGAGGTCGGTAGCACGAACTCCTATGCGCTGGACGTCCTCGCCACGGAGCAAGGCGCGGACGCCGACGGCTGCGTCGTCTTCGCCGAGCAACAGGCAGCCGGCCGCGGCCGGCTGGGACGAACCTGGCACTCACCGCGCGGCGCGAGTCTCCTGTTCACGGGCTTGCTATGGGAGGACGCCTCGCGATCTGCCGCGGCACGGTTCGTCATGGCGGCCGGGGTCGCCGTGCTGCGCGGGATTGAACAGGCGACGGACGTGACGCCCGTGCTGCGATGGCCGAACGACATCTATGTCGGCGAGAAGAAACTGGCGGGGATCCTCGTCGAAGTCCGGTCGTTCACGGAATCCACGCGGGCCGTGGCGATCGGGATCGGGGTGAATTGCCTGCAACACGAAACGCACTTTCCACCGGACATCCGCCGGCAGGCCACATCGCTGGACATCGAAGCCTCGCATCCGGTCGACCGCGTCGCCGTCGCACGTGCCATCTTGCGACAATTGGACGAATACCTGGGCGACTCCGGCGCCGTCAGCGATGTGCGGCTGGCAAATGACTGGCGGGCCCACTCGGCCGACCTCGGTGCGCGTGTGACCTTGGGTAGCGAGGGGCGGGAATATACCGGCCGCATTGTCGACGTGAACCCGCACACCGGTCTACTGGTACAACTCGACACGGGCGGCCGCCGCGAATTCGACCCGGCGACGACGACGCGGTGTCCGAATGATTGACGGATGACTGTGGCGGTTTGCTGTCGGAGGGTTTCAGGCCGCCATGCCCAGAACAGGCCGCTTCGTTCGGCGGTCGATCGTGGAGACCAGCCAGTTCATGATCAGGATCGACCAGTAGCATTCCCCGGCGAGCGTGCCATACAGACGCATGAAAACCGTCGCGACGCCGATGCCCGCGGCGAAGATGATCTGTCCACGGGCACGCATCGGCGTCGAAATCATGTCGCCGGCGACCAGGAAGGCGCCCAACATCAACTGCCCGGCGGTCAGGTGGTACATCACATATGCCAGGCCGACGGCGCGGCCCTGTTCGACCGCGAGGACCGGCAGCCATCGATAGCCGCCTGCTTGTTCACCCGATTCGACGGGAAGGATCGCCGCGGCCAACGCGGCGGCGGCCAGCATCGTGACCGGCAACTGCCACCGCAGATAGCCGCGATAGATCAGGAACAACCCGGCGACGATCAACGCGATGGTGCATGATTCTCCGATGCCGCCGGGAACCATGCCGAGGAGCGTATCTCGCCATGGCGGCAGCGCGTCGCGCAGTAACGGCTCGTAGACCTGGTCGCCATCGGGAGGAATCTTGCCCTCGGCAAACCGTCGCAGGGCCTGAACGGGACGTTCCATGAGCCAGGCATCGGCTCTCGCCGGGCCATCGACCTCGAACCACCCCCGATACGTAGCCATTGTGATAGGCTGTGCATGGTCGATGTCGATATCACCCGCCAGGATATGGTCCGGCGCCAGCACGGGCGACATCGCCAACGCCGACGTCAACGAAAGGTGCCCCGTGAATAGGAACTGCACGACAACCCGACCGACGACGGCGGGTTGCCACGTGTAATGCCCCAGTCCCCCGAACAGGCCCTTGGCGAGAACGATCGCCACCAATGAACCGAACATGGGCACATACCACGGCACGGTCGCCGGGAGCATCAGGCCCAACAACAAGCCTATCAGGCAGGCGTGCGAGGCGCCCCCAATGACGGGCCGGCGTAAGGCAAACGCGACCGCCATGTCGGCGGCGACGGCGGTCAGGATCGCCACGATCAGCGTCGTCAAGGCGTGTGGGCCGAACATCACCACGCCGCAAAAGGCGACCATGGCTGAAGCGGCGATCCATGCACCCAACATGTTGCGGTGCGTGTCGCCACCGCGGCAATGCGGAGCGCCGCGTGCCGACCAGTCGGTCATGACAATCCAGGATGGGCTCGTCATTCAAATGCCGCCGTCGCGTGTCGTCGCGTTTTCTCGAATCGTGATCTCGCGCGCTTGATCGACGCCGCCAGGGGCAGTTGCGCCGGACAAACGTAGCTGCACAAGCCGCAGTCCACACAGACTCGAAGTCGCGCCAGGTCAATCGGATCGCATTCGTGTTCCGCCTCCAGGTGCATCAGCTCCGACGGGTCGAGACCGACCGGGCAGTCTTCCACGCACCACCCGCAACGGATGCACGGTACGGGATTCGGCCGCGGCCCGCCATCGGAGAACAGCAGCAGCGCGGTCGTGTCCGCCGTCACGACCGCATCGTCCCGGCCCAATGGTACGCCCATCAGCGGGCCGCCGGATATCGCCCGCGCGACGGGACCGATCAGTCCGGCCCGTTCGGCGATGCGCCGCATCGGCGTCCCGACCGGCACGCGGTACGTTCCCGCGTGGTCCACGGCGTCGCCGGCCACGGTCATGAGCGCCTGCGTGACGGGGCGACCGCCGAGCACCGCATCGCCCGTTGCGCGGACCATTGCCAACGGCACGACCACCGCCCCGACGTCGAGTACACTGCCGCCCGGCACAACCTCGCGGTCGAGCAAGGTCTTCACCAATACGATTGGATCGCATTGCGGATACCGGTTTGCCAACGGCACGACTTCAACGAAACGCCCCCGCGCCTCCGCCTCCATCCGCGCGACGACGCGACGATGGCGAAACGGCAGTACAAACAGAACGCGCCGCGCGCCCAGCGCCCCGGCGATCTCGCACGTGGCGTCGATCAGTCGTCCCGGCTCCTCGACGAGTGATCGCAAGTCCGCTGTCAGGTAAGGCTCCGTTTCCATCGCGTTGACGATCAGGTCCGTCACGCTCGCCGCCGCGGCCGCTCGGATCAAAGCGTGGCCCGGCCCACGTGGCGTTGTGCACATCACACCACAGTCGGCCAACTGCCAGACAAACGACTCACTTTCCCAACGTTGACGGGGCTGCACCCACTCGTCGCGGCCGTCCGGTTCCAGAACGGCGCCGGGCAGGAACCCGTCTGCCGCCGTCCAGACGCGCTCCAATGCCACGATCTTGCCTGATGTTGGAGCGGACACCGACACCGAATCTGAACCATCCGCGTGCGCCAGCAGCTCGCCGCCCAGCACACAATCGTCCGGTTCGACCCGCGCCGTGGCGGGCAGGTCCCGCCGAATCTGCAATGGCACATGGAGCGGGCCGTCGATTTCCATCTCCTCGATCGGTCGTCGCGCAGTGATCGATTTGTGATCGGGCAAGAACAGACCGCCGTCGAGCTTCTGTCGGGGTCCCAGGATGTTCCGCCACATCGACATGCAGAACCTACGGCTATCGGTGACAGTGTGTGACTGCGACCGAGCCTTGTGTCTCGGCGATCATCGTACAGCGATGAAGCTCATGTAGTTTGAGCCGGCTCTGTTTCGCGACTTCTCAAACACGCCTTCATTCATTTTCGAATGCGTCGATATCCGTGACATACTGTGCCGCCCTGCGCCCACCGACGATACCGAGTTTGGAATCACCGTCAATGAACTCGAGCACGCGCCGGCCGGTTCGGGTCTTGACCTGTCCCCTGAACTGGTCGACCGCCTTGGTGAGCGGCAGCCCGGACCGGAACAGAACGCGGTAGGCCTCCTTGGTCTCCGCGATTTCCTCGAGCGTGAATTTCTCCGAGCGTCGCAGCCCTATCGCGTTATAGCCCACGCACGTCGATTCACCGAGCGCCTTCATGTACGGCGGTAGGTCCTTGAGGAGGCGAGCGCCCCCGCCGATCATGACGTGCTCGCCGATCCGCGCGAATTGAAGGATCAACGAATACCCGCTGATGATCGCGTTGTCGCCCACGGTGACATGCCCGCCGAGCGCGGCGCAGTTGTACACCTTCACGCCGTTACCGAGTTCGCAGTTGTGGCCGATGTGCGCGTAAGCCAGGATGAAACAGTCTTCGCCGAGGGTGGTCCACGATTCCGGTTGCGTGCCGCGATGCACGGAGGAGAATTCGCGGATGATCGTCCCGGCGCCGATCTTGCAGTAGGATCGTTCACCGCCGTAGTGGAAATCCTGCGGCACATGCCCGATCACGGCCCCCGGGTGAATCACGCATCGCTCACAAACCTCGGTCCAGCCCGAGATGAAGACATTCGGGTAGATCTTCACATGCTCGCCGATCTTGACCGGCCCTTCGATGGCCACATGCGCGCCGATCTCGGCCGTCTCCGCAATCTCGGCCTGCTTGTCAATGATTGCCGTTTGGTGGATTGCCATGAATGAAGCCTCGTTCGTTGTCCAATAGATGCCTCGCTTTCCTCCGCAAGAACGCCGGCCGCATGGCCCCGCCGTCCTCGCGCGCAGGCGCCTGACGCCTTGCCGAGGAGGCGGCATTCTATGCGACGGCCGCGTTGGATGAAACCGCGCCCCCTTGCCTGGACGAGGAGGCAATGTATGGATGCCCGAGATTCGCCGTTTTGTGTTGATCTGTCAGCGTATGGTGATCTTGCGGGAGGGTGACGCGGGCGTCGGCAAGTCTCGGCGGATGTGCAGATTCAGATACTCGTCTCCGAACGGGATGCTCTCATAGCGATAGTTCCGCTGAAGCCTCGCGTCCCGAACGATCTCGGCGTTAAACGTGCCCCACACGTGATCGGCTACTCGATCCTCCGGCACCGCTTTGGGCGTCAACAGATTCAGCAGCAACAGGTAGCCGGGCCGCTTTGCCAACACGGCATTCACGTCATACTTCTCGTGTCCGGCGTATCCGCCGCCGAGGTCCTGCTTCTGGTGCGCGACGCCGGCCTCGACGATGCCGTGCGGGTCCACGATGACGAGATCAGAGTGATAGGCGATCGCGCCAATGGCGACCGTGGACACCGACGTATCAAGCGCTGCACCGCCGCGCAGCCACCGGCCGATCGTGCACCACTGTCGGGTCCATTTGGCTTCTTCCTGATACCGCTGAAACTGCGGCGGCGCGTTCGCCTCGGCGCGGGTGGCCCCGCTGCCGACGGTGATCCCTGATAGGGCGACGGCGGCGAAGACGACCATCGCGGCCATCGATGTCTTCGCCTCGGGCAGCCGATAGCGCCTTGTCACCCACACGTACGGATACAACGCCGCCCCGATCAGGAACGGCAGCACCGGGACCATAAACCGGAACATCGCGAAGTGATCGCCGCCTTCGTACACGATAACTGCACCTTGCAGGACGGTCGTCATCATCAACGCCTTCGCCCACAGCGGCGCTCGTCGGATCAGACCGACTGCGACGACGATCAACGCCATCAGCGGCCACATCCCCGTAGCGAAGTCCCAGGCGTATTGCAGCCCGCGCCGGCCCAACTGCGTATTGCCATAGTCCAGTTTCGCGTAGAAAGTGTTGGGGAACAGATAGCCGAAATGGGCTGCCCTGATAGCGAAATACGCGCCGAATCCGATCACGAAGACTGCGGCATACATCACGACGGGACGTAGGGACCTGCGCCGGAGGTACACGATCAGCAACAACACCGGCAACATCGCCGCGGCTTCGGGCCGGGTCATGCCGGCGAGGATCAGGAATACCGCCGACAGCACAGGCCGAAACCGTTGGCCGCGCGCAACCGCAAACATCACGGACGTCAGTAGTAGCAGGGCGTACATGCAGCTTTCCAGCCCCGATGTTCCCCAACACAACAGCACGGCATTCAAGCCAAACAAGACGCCCGCCACCGTTGCGAACAACAAGCGTCTGCGGAACACGTGCTCCGCGACGAATAGCGTGAACACGCCCGCCAATAGCGCGTGCGCAAGCCGCGAGATGGCCGACATGGCGACGACCGGGTCAGCCCCGCAACGGATCGTTGTCGCCTGGATCGCCACCAGCAAGAAATTGGTGTAGCCCTCGACGCGTTGCTCGGGATTGAAACACAGCCCGCGACCGTTCGCCCAGTTGTCCGCATAACGCAACGATATATAGGCGTCATCGACCGGGCCGAGCTCGAAGTGCTCGGCGATGGCCCACGCCATCGCGAATGTAATGCACGTAGTCGCGAGGGCGGCATATCGGTGTGTCATCCGTTTCGTTGCGTTCCCGCGTGACGTGTCGCGGCTCGATCGCTCCCGTAGCACCGGCATCTCACAGGTGTCCCCACCGGTGAGGGGGGCACGAACGCGCTTCGAGGCGTGGCACGGACAAGGATCGCCCGTGATTGGGCCTCGGTATTGGCGAGCAGGCTTCAGGGGCGGTCCTTGTCCGTGTTCCGTTGCGGCGGTCTGCGTGGAACAACCACGGACAAGCTCCGTTTTCTCGTTCGTCGGGCGTGGGCCTGTGTTGGGTATCGTCATGCGAATCAACGCCGTTCGGGTTTGTGACGCTTGTCCGTGCCACCCTCGGGGGCATTCGGTCTCATTCTCCGTGCCGCTTCGTCATACAGATAGACGCGCCGGTCTGGGTAGGCGGCGATCAGCACCTTATTCCGTTTGTCGCCCAGATCGTGCGCGAGGATCCGCTCGGCACGGTCCATGTCGGGCTCGTTGTACACGTACTCGCGATGGTAGCTGTGCGTCGGCTCGTATCGCATGAAGATCAGCTTCGGACCGGCCGGCAACTCCGCGAGGGCTCTCGGGAAGTATTGAAGCGGTTCCTCCAGTTTTGCCGTCGTCAGCGTGCGGATCGTTTGGATCATCCCGTTAGCCAGCAGCACGACGAGCAACATCTGTAGCAGCGTGCCAGTCCGGCGGGGGCGGACGCCCTGTATGCCGGCCAGCATCGCCCAGGCCAGCGCCGGCAGAATCGGCACCATGAAACGCGGCTGGTTGAAGGCGTGAACGAGGTACAGAGCAAAGTAGCCCACGCAGATACCGAACAGCGTACGCGCCCGTCGACAGCGCCACGCCACCGGCAGCACCGCCAAGGACAACAGTAGCATCGGTCCACCGAGCACACGCGACAACTCCGCGAAACGTTCCCCGGTGCCGACGGGCAGGTGCCGTAGCGTGTGCGAGGACAGGAACGGCAGGTTGAACTCCTCGGCCGTGCGGCGGACATTCACCGGCAGTGATTCCAGATTTGGCGGGGGCGTGACGGGTTCGTGCAGGAAATGCCCCGTGTAGTTCTGCTGTTGCTCGTAGATCAGGTATGGGCTTGTCAGCCACTCCCCGGTTGTCGCGTGGTGATAGCCGAGCAGCGCGAGGAATCCCGGAACCCCGCCAACGCACACCATTACCAGCCATCGACGAAACGCCGCACGGCGAAGCGAATGTCCCACGACTTCTGTGGCACAGGCGTCTTGCCTGTGTCCACACCGCCGAGACGGCGGTGCCACAGAATTGTGGGCACGCACCTTAACACCGGTCACCACGAATTGAGCGACGACGATCGCGAGCCCGAGTGCGACCGCGTCAAACGTTCGCGTGACGAACAGCACGCCGAGCAACACGCCAATCAGCAGACCTCGGCGGCCTGTGGGGCGTCCGCGGGCTTGCCCGGCCCACAATCCCAACACGACGACGCCAAGGAGGAAGGCGAGCGTATTGGATATCTGAATCATCCCCAGCAGAATCACAAGCGGACACGTCGCGAGGACCATGGTCGCAAGCAGCGCCCGCCATGTGCCCAAGATTCGCCGGCCGAAAAGCCAGCTCGCCGCGATGGCCAACCCAACGATGACCGGCGGCACCCACTCGACACACCCGAGCAGCAGGCCCACAGCCATCACGGCGGGGTAGCCGGGCGGATACTTACTGCATAGCACGGGTGTGACGAGAACATGGAGCGTGCGGAAGAACTCCGGATGTTCCAGCCCGGGCCGGCTCAGCCGGCCCTCCGCAATCAGCCTCGCCTGTAGCAAATACGATTCGCTGTCGTGCCACGGATTCATCCCGAGATACGGCTCGCCGGCACGCCACGGCAGGGCCGTGGCGACCGTGGCGACGACGAACAAAGCCGCGGCAAAGGCCCACGGATGGCGGCTCAGCGGGCGGGCGATCGAGATTCGAAGGCCCCGATAACTGGTGACGAGGTTATCCAGGCTGTGAAAAGGCGACTGCCTGGCGAATAGAAAGACCCCGGTGATGACCGAGACAGCGGCGGCGAACCAGATAGAAACCGATTCCCGGTGGGCAATCACGATGCCTGCCGTCAGGCATAGCCAGATCACCAACCTCGGGAGGTGTAAAGGAACGCTGCCGTCCCTCGCCAAGCGAGCCGGGCGGTCCCCCGCCCGGTCTACCCGCTCGTTCCTCCGCTCCCCAGATCCCATGCCGCAACCGGCATGGCGAGAATCGGTATCAGTATACGAACGCCCGGTCCGACGATTTTCGGACCGGCCAATCGGCTCGACTCGCGATGATCCTGAGAAACGCTGTCCTGGCATTATGTCTCGTCCTGGCCGACGCCGCAATGGCGGGGGCCGTGGATTCGTGGCTCATCACCGATAGCAACATCGTCAACGATGGTGATCCCCTGTGGCTATCCTTCGTTTCCGGCGAGGTCTTCCCGTATGGCGACGTCGCAACCGCCCCGGACCACGTGGCCTGGTTTGTCGATCTGGCCCCGGATGGGTGTCGGGATATCACCGGCTATGCCCCGTATGACCGGGGCCTTTCAATCCGTGAACCCATCGTCGGCGTCGGCACGCACGTCATCGGCTGCGCACTGCGGCCCCGCTTCGTCGAATGGATACCTGCCGGTTTCGAGGCCCATCTGCGATCAATGTGCCCTGATGCGGCGAGCAAGTGTGCCACTGCTTCAAGCAGTGCTTCGCTGTCAGCGCGATCGTCCCGAACGGCATCGTCATCTCGGCAACAGGAAGCAGTCGACGGGTGGTCGCCGGATGCCTCGAGCGAATCGCCCGCGCCCGATGTCGTCCCGCTCGTCGAGCGTCGAAGCCAGTTCGCCAAGACCATCGTCGCGGTGCAGCCAGACCGGGACGACGACCGCGCGTTTCAGACGCCGCTGGGTCAACGCCTCGAAATCATCCCCGTGTCCAACCCGTGCCGGTGGCGTGTCGGCTCGATGGCCGGGATCAGGGTGTTGCTCGATGGGCATCCATGGCCGGGCGTCCGCACTTGGGCGGGGCACGAAGGATTCGACGAGGCCCGGTACGTCTGCGAAATGACGACCGACGCGCGAGGCGAAGCCCGCGTTCCGTTGACACAGCCCGGTCACTGGTTCATCAAGGCCGTCGTGTTTCGTCCGGCGACAGGACTTGGCAAGGCACAGTGGGAAAGCTTCCACACGTCGTTCACGTTCCGGGTTCGGGGCGAGACCGACGTGGCGGGAACGCTACGGGCGATCCGCGCCGGCACCGGTGGCCTCGATCCGTGGGCGCTCGTCGGCTTTCGTGTCGGGCGGCGCGCCTTAGCTGAACTCGGGCTCGAACACGGCGATCCGGATCTTGTCGCCACGGCCACAGGTACGGGCGACATCGGAACGGACAGTCCGCCGCCAGGCGAGCCGGGCGGTCCCCCGCCAAGTGAGCCGGGCGGTCCTCCGCCCGGTCTACCGACAGGCCATGGCATTCAGGCCGAGTGGGTCGAACGACTGTGCGACGGGATTTGGACCGCGACCGGCATCAGAACCGACATCGAGCCGTCCGAACCGAGTCGGCTTCTCCTGGATGCTGCTCGAATCAGATTCGAGGACCGCTCGTCGGGCGGCGCTGTCATTCTTGGGTTGAAGGCGTACATCCTGGGTGTGATGGCGGATGCAGACGACGACGATGCGGAGGCGTTGGCACTGCGGATTGCGACGTTGTCGGATGCGGAGTTGCTTGACGTGGTTCCTGCTTCGTTTCCCGTGCTCGCCTCGCCGTAGGTCGCGTGGTCGAGTCCGCCGGATGGTGCGCCCGGCTTGCTTCCTTCCCGGCCCCACAGACGGAATCCCCCCTGGGTCTGACTACCGAGGCGGCGCCCTCGAGTTCCCGACCGCCGTAGTAACGGTTTTTTCCGCCACCTTGATACTTGTGGGAGCATGTCCTCCCAAGGTTGTTCCGGCCGTGCACGCCGGTCCTTGGTCGCCGGCTGCGCGTGGGCCCTGTTTCGATGCGTGTTCCACCAGCCCCCATTGTCGGGGATTGGCGGCCTTGTCAACGGGTGCGTGAAGTCGCGGCGAGGCACCATCCTCCGTGACGGTGTCTCGCCGCTCGGCCGTGTATGGATCTTCGTAGTCCCTCGGGGAATCAGCAGCGCCCCCGGGTTGGGGGCGCGGTTCCCAGGCGAAGACTGCGAACGCGCCTCCCGCCGCAAAGGCAAGGCCGACGCGTCCCGCGACGCGGAGACGTTGCCGGGATCGCGTTGGATGGGGTGGGCGGATCATGATACTGCTCCGGAATCAGGCCCGTTCGGACCTTGGGTGAATCAGGGAACAGATCGGCAATACCGGCCGGGCCGCTGCCGACGCATTGAAGAAAAATGCGGAAATTTTACTCAAGTTCGGCAGTGATGTTCTGTCAGACTGGTACTGCGGATTTTATCTGGACGGGAATATCAGCCCCGAAAACGGGGCTACCCCTCATATCAGTCTTGTTCCAGCCGGTTCACCTGTGGCAGGGATGCCAGGGATGATATGAACGCGCGATGGTCCCGATGCGAGTCACAGAAGCTGATGCGAACTTCCTGACCTCCGTCGGCTGCGTCGGTGAAGGACACGGTTCCCTCGTGCTGATGTTCATCCAGGATCGCCTGGATCTTGAAGCGGGTCTTGCCATCAGCGGGATCGAACTGTGCGCGGAGTGTTTTGAACTGGCACGGCCCACCGACGATCTTGTCAAAAGCCCCCGCGGCGGCCAAGGTGCCGACGATCAGGAACGAGAAGAACAGGCCGGCTGCCAGGTATCCGATGCCCAGGACGACGCCGACGGCGGCCGTCGCCCAGATCCCGGCGCCCGTCGTGAGGCCGATGAGGAGCCCGCGTTCTCGGATGATCGCGCCGGCGCCGAGGAAACCGATGCCGGAGACAACTTGCGCGGCGATCCGCCCTCGATCGGCCACGATGCCCGGCTCGTCGGAGCCGAGCAAAATGGACGCCTGCGCGAAGATCGCGGAACCTAGGCAGATCAGAATCAGCGTTCGCATCCCGGCCGGTTTTTGGGCCCGCTTACGCTCGACGCCGATCAGCCCGCCGCAAAACACGGACGCCACGGTCAGGATCACACCGGCCCATTGCTCCGGCACCACTTCGTGGATGTCACCAAACCATCGCCACACCTCGTCCGGCATCGTCAGGCTCCTGTGTCTTTCGATTCGCGCGGCCGCAGATTCATTCGTCGGCAATCCCGGCCGGGCGTGGTGAGTCGAAGCGGTCGGCCGGCGGCTCCCGGCGCAGTCTGAGCCGGGGCGTGCCGCCCCGGACCGGCTCGGCACGAGCCGGCTCTGATATGTAACTTTTCAAACATGCTCCCACCTGACATAGCAGGCTGCGATTATTTTTCAGAAAAAGTTTTGCATGCCGGACCCACCGGCTCGATCTCCCTTCTGTTGGGCTCCGTTTGCAGCAGAAAAGTGCGAACTGCCGCAAACTGCCGCAAACTTTTGATCCCGCGAGAGGCAAGGCGGCGGGCGGGGCGTTTCGTTGTTC
>JAUVGW010000060.1 GCA_030593565.1 Phycisphaerae bacterium
GGACGGATCATGTCAAAACGCGCGCTCGGCAGGGTCAGGGTCGCGGCCGTATTGGCCATGTGACGTATGACGTCCGATGGCAGCAGGTGGCCGAGATTGTCCAGCACTTGACCAAACGCAGCCAACTGGCGTGCCGTCAGGTCGTCATCCTCGAGGTCTGCCGTTGCAAAGTGCGAATAAATCCCCGCCAGCGACAAGCTCCGCGCGGCATGGACAGCTTCTAATAGGTTCGCGGCGCCGTCCGGCATCACGCCCATGCGGCCCATGCCCGTGTCCACCTTGACGTGAATGTCGATCGGCGTCTGGACGTCGAGCCTCGCCAACAGCCGGATCGTGTCGAGGTCGGTGACCGTGATGGACAATCGGTGCTTGACAATCGCGCGGAGGCGTTCCCGCCGCTCGCGGTCGTCCGAGACGATCAGGACATTGCCGAGCGTCAGGATCGGCTGGTTCCAGTTGGCGGATCTCAGCTCGATGGCCTCGTGCAACGTGGCGACGGCCGCGTAGTCCGCCCCCGCAGCCTGGAGCGCCGGCGCTACGACCCGGATTCCGTGCCCGTAGGCGTCCGCCTTGAGCACAGCGCAGATCATGACGTCCGGGCCACAATGCCGCCGCAGTGCGCGGCAATTGTGTGCCAGGTTCTCGACGTTGATCTGTGCGATCAGATCGGAGCGCATCCGAGGGACCAAGGGATTAAGGGACCGAGGGATCAACGGCAACAACTGTTAACCCGCGCGGTTCGCAAAGAAAACGATCGTCAGTAGTACAAAGCACTGCTTGAAGCAGTGGCACACAGCCTGTAGTTCCGCCGCTGCCGCGGCGGTGCCATACGTACTGGGACAGGCACTCAAGGTAGTTTAATCGACTCCGGCCTGAGAGCAATCCGTGACGCGGTGTTCAACATGCGAAGTATAGCTATCCATCGGCGACGGGCAAGACACGACTGAATCGGTGCGGTGCCGAGCCGGGCGGTCCTCCGCCCGGTCTACCGGGTCGAGGACGACCCGGCTCACAGGGGTCGAGGACAAGCCAGCCCGGCCGACCGGGTCGAGGACGACCCAGGCATCAAAATTGTTGCTTGCGGAAGCATCGGATGCCGACGCGCATGGAGATCACCGCCGCGCCGACGCCTAGCATGATGATCGCGGCAAACAGGGCCATGCCGATCCAGCCGAAGCTGTCGAGCCGTTGCCGGCTCGCGCCGAGGTAGCAGACGCCGCCAAACATGCCGACGCTGAGTGTGACCAGGCCGACGGACGCGATCAGGTTGACTGTGCCGCCAAGGCCGGACGAAATGCGGCCGGTGTTCGTTTCGTGATAGCTGGGCATTCGAGCGCCGAGTCCCACCGCAAGGCCGCACAGACCAATGCACGTGGCAAAGGTGCCCGACGCCTGCACGAAGGCCAGCACGAGCGGCAATTCGAGGGCGCGGATTGCGAGAATCGTAACAGTGAGCGCCGCGAAAGACGTGACCGTCAGGGCGTACAGGAACTTGGCCCACATGACCCGTTCTCGTTGCAGCGGCCACAGGCCGACGAGCCACATCTGCTTCCCTTCGAGGGACATCATCGGGAAGACAAATCGGCTTGTGAACGTCGATAGGATCAGCGTGATCGCGCCGTAGTTCAGGAAACAGATCAAGGCCTGCCAGGGCACGTTGAATCCGTCCGGGCGGACGCGCGGCAGGTAGGCGAGGTACAACCCCATCAGCCCGAACAGGATGGCGAGTTGCGACCACTGCATCGGATCACGAAGGAAATCGCGGACGTCTTTCAGGATCAGCATTCGCATCTTCTGGGGCAGATAGAAAAATGCGAGTTCAGTCAGTCTGTGCGAGGCCCAGCCGCTCCGCGCCTGTGTGCGATTGGGGGCCGCGTGGGCTCGGCCGAAGGCGGTCAGCAACCTGGAGCCGACGATGTTGACGGCGGCCCAACTGAGGAACACCGATGTCGATAGCGTCACACCCAGGTAGAACATCGCATCGCCCGATTCGCCTTCGAGCGTTTTCTGAATGGCGCTGGCCACCCAGGTTGACGGCAGCAGGGCGCCCTTGAGGTATTCGAACTCCGCCATGAAGCCGTGGAGCCATTCGTTTGAGCTACTCGCCGAGACGGCCCACAACCGGGCCCACCACACGACGACCAGCACGACAGCGACGCCGCCGGTATAGAACAGTGTTCGCTTTGCCAGGCGCGGCAGCCACATCGCCACGACGAGTGCTGCGATCAGGCCCAACGCACCTGGAATCGGCACGAAACCCAGAAAGGCAACCGTGAATGTAAGGTAAAATCCCCAACCGAGTCCTTGCGCGTGCCCGATGGCGAACATCAGCGGCAGCCCGAGCAGCAGCAGCGACCAACTCGCGAAGAACAGGGCTTCGAGATACATGATGATGACGATATTCCGGGGCGATTGCGGTGTCGCCAACAAGAACGACGGTTCCGCACGGCTGAACAGGGATCCATACACCAATACGGCGGTGGAAAACGCAAGCAGGAACGTCATGGCCATGAAGAAGATGTGGAACACATACGGGATGGCGATGGCCGACTGCTCGAACCGCCGCATGAAGACGAATGCATTGTCGAAGATCGCATATAACGCCATCCAGATCGTTGCGACAAACACGAATACCAATAGCAAACGCAACGGCGACTCATTGACGAGCTGCGTTACGCGGTTACGCAGCAGCGTCAGTTTCAAACGCAACAGCAGCCCGAAACCGGCCGGTGCTGCGAAGTCCTGGGCTTTGTTGCTCGGCGTGGTCATGACTCGTGTTTCCTGCAAACGTAGCAGGGGTTGCATCATCGATGTCGCGTCGGAGCTTCGCAAATCGCGAAGAAAACTGTGGCACCGGCGTCTCGCCGGTGTGGTCACAGGCGGGGTGGCATGGGTAACGAGTGGGGCACCCTATGGGGTACCCCACTCGTTACCCGTGGGAACACATCGAGGTTCCTTGCTCACGGGTAAGCTCCGCCGCTTAGCGCGGCTCCGCTGACCCATGCCACCCCGGCTAAGCACGTACGACAAGCCAACTTCTTGGCCGGTATTTCTGTCGGAGGTTCTCGTGGGTGGCCGACACTTTACTATCGCTGCCACGCGAACGACACCAACACACGCCGCCATCCCCACACGGACTACGCGAAAGCACTCGAACACCAGAAATCCTACGACGCGGTGATCGGCGGACCGGCGAGCGTCTCGAATTCCGCCATGACGGACGTGTCGCCGCTGCAAACTAACTCGATGTCGCGCAGGATCGTCGGATGATTAGTCTCGATGAAGCGCCGCGCCACACGCTTCTTGCGATCGGCGGCGCGGGCGTGGCCGTCGGCGTCGACGGCATGCAAGCCCTTGGATGCCGCCTGTTGAAGAAACAAATGCCCGACAATCACCGCGATCGCGGAATCCACGAGCTTGCGGCCGTACAGGTCCATGTAGTCGCCGCCTTGTTGCTTGACAAAGGCAACGCCCTTGAGAATCGCTTCCTTTCCTTCGTCGAGTTTCCCCTTCAGATCGTTAAGCAGCTTGTCGGTGTATTCACGCTCCTCGAATTCGCCGATGAACCTTTCGAACGCGCCGGAACACACGCCCCGAACCGCCGCGACGACCTGAAGCTGGCTCGTGCCTTCGTAGATCGTCGTGATGCGGGCATCCCGCAACAGCCGTTCAACCGCGTAGTCCTTCATGTAGCCCGAGCCGCCGAGAACCTGGATTGCGTCGTTCGTCACCCGAATAGACATCTCGGAAGCATAATACTTGCACATCGGCGTGAGCATCCCGTTGAGCCGCTTCCACGTTCGTGCGTTGTTCTTGCAGCGCTTCAATTCTGCCTTGTCCGCCGGTGGGCTGTGGGTCAGCGCGTGGCTGTTATTGTTCTCGAAATCGGCATAGCGGGCCGCCTCGTACGTCAGCGCTCGGGCGGCCTCGATCGCAATCCGCATGTCTGACAGCATCTCCGCCACCGCCGGCAAACGTTCGATCGCGACGCCGAATTGCTTGCGAGTGTGGGCGTATTCCCGGGCCACGCGGAACGCCGCTTCACCGAGGCCCAGCGATTGCGTCGCGATGCCGATGCGGGCTCCGTTCATCAGCCCCATCACGTACGTGATCAGGCCGCGTTGCCGTTCGCCAACGAGCTCCGCCGGCGCATCGTCGTAGACCAACTCGCACGTCGGCGATCCGTGGATCCCCAGCTTGCTTTCCAGATGGCGAACCTTGACGCGGTCGCAGCGCTCAGTCAGGAACAGGCTGAGCCCGCGCCCATCGGAGACATCGGGCTCGCTCCGGGCAAGCGTCAGCAGGACCTCGCCGCAGCCGTTCGTGATGAACCGCTTGACGCCCGTCAGCCGCCACTCGCCGTCGTCGTTCTGCCAGGCTTTCAGGCTCACCGCCTGCAAGTCGCTGCCGGCATCGGGTTCCGTCAACACCATCGCGCCGGTCACGCTGCCTTCGCAGAAGCGCGGCAGGTATTCGTTCTTGAGTTCGTCACTTGCCCAGGCGTTGATCGTCTCGGCGATCCCCTGAAGGCCGAACAGGTTCATCAGCGACGCATCCGCCTGGCTGATCATCTCCGTGGCCATCGCGTAGACCAGGCTCGGACAATTCAACCCGCCGTACTTCCGCGGCAGCGTGAAACCCATCAGGTCGGCCTTCGCCAAGATGTCCAGGTTCGCCCGAACGTGCCTGCCAAGCGTCACCGTGCCGTCTTCGTTGAGCGTATTGCCGTCAATGTCGACCTGCTCCGCCCGCGGCGCGACGTGATTTCCAGCGATATCGCCGACGATCGACAAGACGCGGCGATAGTTGTCGATCGCGTCCGCGGCATCGCGCGGTGCGTACTCCGCACCTGGACCTTCGGTCAACGTGAAACCGCGCTCCTGAATGTCGGCGAGCTCAGGCAGGTCGAAGTGATTGAACAGGAACTGGATGTCCTCGTTGTCTTCAAAAAAGTTCGGCATCGTCGTCCTTCAGTAGCTCCTGGTATTCCCATCCGACGATTCGCGATCGTCGGGCGAGTGTGTCCGCCGGACGGCCGGCCGCGTTCGTTCACGCGCGGCAGCCCTCTTCTATTCCCGGGCCTTGATCGCCTTGATCATCATGGGAATGACCTTTCTCAGGTCTCCCACGATCCCGTAGTGTGCCACCGAAAAAATCGGTGCCTCGCGATCCCAGTTGATCGCGATGATTTTGGCGGATTCCTCCATCCCGGCGCGGTGCTGAACCTGGCCGCTGATCCCGCAAGCGACGTACAAAGCGGGCCGGACGGTCGTGCCGGTCTGACCCACCTGGTGATCCTTCGCGATGAAGCCGCCGTCAACCGCGGCGCGCGAAGCACCGACGGTTCCCCCTAACGCGCCGGCCAAGCCGTGGATGAGCCGAAAGCCCTCCTCGCTCCCGACGCCGCCGCCGCCCGCAACGATGATCCGCGCCGCCTTGAGGTCGACCTTGCGCTCTTCACGGTGACGCTCGATCACGTGGACGGCGAGATCGAAATCATTGAACTCGATGTTCTCGTCGATGATCTCGCCGGTGCGGCCGGGGTCGCCGTCGCCCAAACGCATGACGCCCTCCCGAACCGTCGCCATTTGCGGCCAGCGCTCCGGGTTGATAATCGTCGCGATGATGTTCCCGCCGAACGCCGGGCGAATCTGCAACAGCAGGTTCTTGTGCACCTTCTTGGCAGACTTCTCTTCGTGATCGCCAATATCCAAATCCGTGCAGTCGGCCGTCAGCCCGGCCCGCAGTTTCGACGCGATTCGCGGAGCAAGGTCCCGCCCCATCGGCGTCGCACCGTACAACACGATCTGGGGTTTGTGCTTCTCGATCAGTTGACACATCACGCGGGCATAGGGCATCGTTCGATAGTGCTCGAGCCGCGGATCGTGAACGTGGTATATCTTGTCGGCCCCATGCGCGATCAACCGAAAGGCTAACTCTCGCATGTTCCAACCAGGCAGCACTGCTCCCACCCTGACGCCCAACTGGTCGGCCAGCAGCCTCGCTTTTCCGCAAAGCTCCAGCGCGACATCGTGCAGGTTCCCGTCTTCCTGCTCCGCGTAGACCCAGACGTCGCCTTGTCGATTCGGTTCGATCATCATCCTCGGTTTCTACATTGCCGCCCTTTGGCGTCGATTCTCGGCTCTCGGCCCTAATCGAACTGTGGCACCGGCGTCTCGCCGGTGGACCCACCGGCGAGACGCAGGTGCCACACGGGGTCCGGGGTCTTGAAACAGTTTCTAGCCCATCGTATGGTCCACGATCAATTCATGGACCATGCCCCGGACGCCTTCCTCCGTCGGCGCCACTTCGGTGTACCCCTCCTTCGTCAGCACGATCCACTGAACGCGGTGGACCTTGGTTGGCGATCCGCTGAGGCCGCACCACTGGAGATCGGCGTCGATGTCGTCGAGGTCCCATTGTTCGATCCGCGCGCCCAGGAACGTCTGCTTCTCCATTTGCCGGGCATGCTCGGCCTCCCGTTCCGCATCGGTGGCGTCCGGCATCCCTTTCTTGAGGCGAGCCCTCAACTCATCAGGCGTTGTGAGGTGCTTGTATTGCATGACGCGCTTGGCCGCCGCCGGCCTCGGCTCGTTGGCTGTATCGAGAACCGTGATCAGCACCGGCAGGGGAGACTCCACCACCTCCCAGCCGCTACCCGTATTCCGTCGAACACGGGCGGCACGGTAGGTCAATGACTCGAATCGTTCAAAGTACGCAATCTGGGGAATGCCCAGTTTCTCGGCGAGTTGGGGGCCGACCTGCGCGGTATCGCCGTCAATCGCCTGGCGACCACAGAACACCAGGTCGACGTCACCGATTTTTTTGATCGCCTGGCTCAGGATGTAACTCGTCGCCAGCGTGTCGCTGGCGGCGGCACGGCGATCGGTGATCAGGACCACACGATCCGCCCGCCGATACAGCGCCATCCGCAACGCCTCGCATGCGCCGAGCGGTCCCATTGTCACGACGGTCACCTCTCCACCGTGCTCATCCTTGACCGCCAGCGCCGCTTCGAGCGCATTGAGATCTTCCGGGTTGAAAATCGCGGGCAATGCGGTGCGATTGACCGTGCCGTCCCTATTCATCACCTCGCCAGTGATGTTGCTGGTGTCCGGCACCTGCTTGATACAGACGATACACTTATACCCCAAGGATCTTCTCCATCACTTTGGCAATTCTCTGTCTTGCCCGCAGATGACGATACAGACCGGTCGCCCGTTCGTCAAGCGGGCCGTTACAGAACGGCATCGCTTGGATCCATGACAGTTTCGGCGGCTCGCGAAACAGCGAAGTGGCGCGTGACATCACCCGCGTCGGGTACCGGATCAGAGCCCCGAGCGTAAGCGAGCGGGTCCGAAGGCCAGCGGTCAATATCACCAAGACCCCGCGCTGACGCTTGGGGATCTGATCAGCCCTGCCGCCATGGCGGCCCGCATCGCGGCGTCGCCCCCCGGTTTTTCTGCCATGCAAACGAGCGATTTCTTCCCGGGCCGCGCGGAAATGCATTTACTGCCGCCGATCCCTCGGTCCCTGAATCCCTTGATCCCCTGGTCCCCCAAGGTTGCGACCGCAGGTCGCGCCAGGCTTTTCGGCGCTACCAGCCGACGATATTGTAACCGGCGTCTACGTAGTGCACTTCGCCCGTGACGCCGCTGGACAGATCACTGCAAAGGTACAGCCCCGCCTTGCCAACTTCGTCCGAGGTGATGTTGCGGTGCAACGGGGACTTCTTGGGATAGTGATCCAGTATGGTGTCAAAGCCGCCGATGCCGGCCGAACTGAGCGTGCGGCACGGGCCGGCGCTGATGGCGTTGACCCGCGCGCCGCGCAGCTCACCAAGGTCGGCCGCGAGGTACCGCACCGTGCCTTCCAACGCGGCCTTGCAAACCCCCATCACGTTGTAGCCGGGTATGAATTTGGCTGCGCCGAGGTAGCTGAGTGTCAAGATGGAGGCACCCTCATTGAACATGTCGAACGCTTTCTGGCAGACCGCGATCAACGAGTAGACACTAATGTCCATCGCCTGCTTGAAATCGTCGCGCGTCGTCTGCCAAAAGCGGTTGATCAGTGCGTTGCGGTTGGCGAACGCGACCGCATGAATCATGAAGTCGATCGATTCATAGGCGTCGCGAACGCGGCGAAGGAAGCTGTTGATATCCGCGTCACTCGTCACATCACACGGGTGGATGATCTCCGCGCCGATGGGCTCGGCCAGCATGCGCACGCGGCGTTCCATCTTAGGTCCGGGCAGGTGATTGAAGGCGATCTCCGCACCTTCGGTCCGAAGCATCTTCGCGATGTACCACGCCAGACTGTGGTCGTTCGCCACGCCGAAAACGACGCCCTTTTTGCCATTCATCAAACCCATATATCGCTTCCGCATTTCCCTCGCCGGACGAAAGCCGTTCACACGACTGAAGCCGCCGAGAATTCCTGATCTCCTAATGTAGTGCGGTGCGAACCGGAATTCCAGGCATGACGCGACATGGTAGTGGTTTACTTAAATCAATGCTTGTCACTGGCGGCTTGCTGCCAGGCTAGGCACGGGCGGTCAAGCCGCCCGTGGCACCCAAAGTGCACCCCGTACCCGCGACATCATCCACGCCGGCCCATGGACGCGCCGAGACGGCGGTGCGAATAGATGAAACGCGACGCCCGAGATATGTTTTTGGCGAGGTGGTGTCGACCAGGAAAATAGCGTCGATGGCTGTGGCGCGCGCCACGATCAGGGTAGTGGAGCTTACCCGTAGATGTTCAACGCAAGTCACTGCCGAGGATACGCGGACGAGGCCTTCCCGTGATGCGTGGCTGGTTCAATCGAAGTCTACTCGGAGGGCGCATTGAGCGGCGCCCGGGCAATATAGCGCCCGCACACTAGACTGGAATCAACTGGGGCACGTCGAACCGGACGGCACAACCGACGCGGTCCGGTTTGTCGTCTCCCGTTTTGATTTCGGTGCGAATGACGGTTCCATATCCCAGCGGCGTGGCGAGATGGGCCGACATCGCGCCGCCGACATTCGATGCGGCGATTCGCACTTCGTAGCGTTGCCCGACGGCAAGACCGAAACCGATCGGAGCCACAGCGCGTAATCCCGCGTCGGAGATGTCGTTCGTCTTGCAACGAAGGACGGATTGGGATGCGGCGTCGATCAACCAAAGATCACACCTGACCGAGCGCCGGTTATACTCCCGTTTGTCGCGTTTGTCGGCACGTCCCGGCCCGAGACCCCAGCGATCGAACATCGGGGGCTTGGCGACGTGCGGGGAGGCGACCGGCGCAGGCCGCAACGATCCGACAGAGGCAGGCACGGTTGTTTGATGACTGGACATGTGGGCCTCCATGCGTTCGGCGGGACGAGTTTGGCGGGCAAGAACTTCACCCCCCGGAAACTCAAACCCGAAAACGAGCACAACTATTCCCCGTTGTGCCACACGGACGCTCCGAAGACATCGAGCCGACCGCCTCGCCGAACAGTTCGGCTGGTCGGCCGCGCCTGCGGGCCTCGTTCCCACGCCTTGGCCGGCGCGCCGACAATCCCCTCGACCGCACGCCTCCTTCCCAAGCAGATCTACTCGGGCCATCCATCCGAGCGCCCTCGGCGCCGGACCTCGGTGACATGGCATTCTGCCTCCGTTGAGAGGCAAACGTCGCGCGTGCGGCTTCACGGCCCTGCCGCGAATGACACGAGAATCCGATTGGCGAAGCTCAATTGCTCCTGCCCGTCAACATGAACGTGAACGTCGGATGCGCCGCGCGCCGGATGTGCTTGCGTCGCGCCGCGCGGGAGCCAACAGGCCGCGCTCATGGACGCGCCGATCGGACCCTACGGGCTAACATCATTCTACCACAACCGAGGCATGCGTCAAGGATATTCGAAGACCACTCGCGTGGGTCGCTAGCCTCCAATACCACAAGAAGGGTCAATCCTGTGCCGAAACCACGTTTTCATGGCTGAAAACGTGGTTGAGCCGGCCTCCGACGATTGTGTGGGTGGCTCGGCCCTTTAGCGACCAGCCCCCGAAAGGGCTATTCCGACTATGCGAGCGGAATGCTGATGTGTCTACCGTCCACGTCATCTCAGGGTCGATGATCGTAACATCGGCGGCACTGCCGGGCTCCAGCGTGCCCTTCTTGAGGCCGAGGACGCGGGCCGGGTTGATCGTCATCATCGCGATAAGCCTGGGCCAGTCGCAATGCTCCGGCGTGATCAGCGCCTTGACGTACAGTCCGAGCGCCACCTCGAGCCCGATCATCCCGAACGGCGCGTTCTGGAAGTCGGTCTCCTTGTCCTCGCGACCATGCGGGGCGTGGTCGGTGACGAGACAATCGATGGTGCCGTCAGCCACACCGGCGATACACGCGTCAACGTCTTCGCGGGTTCGCAGGGGCGGATTCACCTTGAAGTTTGTGTCGAACGTCTCGACACAGTCGTCGGTCAGAAGCAGGTGATGCGGGCAAACCTCGGTGGTGACGTCGATGCCGCGTTTCTTGCCTTCGCGGACGAGTTCGACACCGCCGGCCGTCGAGACGTGCGACACGTGATACCTGGCGCGGGTGTTCCGGGCGAGCAGCAGGTCTCGCTGGATCATCATCTCCTCGGCCATGGCGGGGATGCCGGGCATGCCCAGGCGCGTGGAGGTGAGACCGGCGTTCATGCAGCCACCCCCGGCGAGGTCGGGATCTTCGCAATGCTGTATCAACGCCTTGTCGAACATCGTGGCATACTGCATCGCGCGGAACATGACGGCAGGACTGGCGACACCGCGGCCGTCGTCGCTGAAGCCCACCGCGCCCGCGCGGACCATCTGCCCCATCTCGGCAAGCTCCTTGCCTTCGCGCACCTTGGTGATGGCGCCGATCGGGAAGACGTTGCACAGATCGGCACGGGCCGCCTGACGATATACGAACTCGATCATCGCCTCGGTATCGAGGGCGGGTTCGGTGTTGGGCATGCATGCAATGGAGGTGAAACCGCCGGCGACCGCCGCGGCGCAACCCGACGCGATCGTCTCGGCATCCTCCCGACCGGGCTCTCGGAGATGCACGTGCATGTCGATCAGGCCGGGGCATACGATCTTGCCGGTTGCATCGATCGTCTCGGCGGCGTGGCCGGTCGCCTCGCCGACCGCCTGGACCTTGCCGCCGGCGATCGTGACGTCCGTGACTTCATCGATCTCCTGGGAGGGGTCGATGACTCGACCGCCTTTGATGACCAATGTCTTGTCTGGCATTGCCTGCACCTAAGCTCGCTTCGTTTCATCATGATGAGCAGGCAGATCGGGTCGGCGATCCAGCCTGTGAAGTAGCGTCAACCTCCTGCAACCGATTCGGGCGTTTAGCCGCGACCCGGAGGGGAGCGCGACCTCCCCGCGCTCCCCTCCGGGTCGCGGCTAAACAGAGCGCCGGTCGTCAAAACTGTCACGGAGCCCACCGCGCCTTCATCAGCCGACGTCCGCTGCCTGCTTGCACAAAAACATCACCGCCATGCGAACCGACAAGCCGTTGGCAACCTGTCGCAGGATCGCGCTCTTTTGTCCGTCGGCGACATCGGCCGACATCTCGACGCCCCGGTTGATCGGGCCCGGGTGCATCACGAGCACATCGGGCTTGGCCCGCTTCATGCGCTCGTTCGTCAGGCCGAACAGCCGCGAGTATTCCTCGAGACTCGGAAACACATTCGACGTGACGCGTTCGCGTTGGACCCGCAACATGTTGATGACATCGAATCGGTCGATGACGGCATCGAAATTGTGGTAGATATTCGCGCCCAGTTGCTCGAAGGCCTTGGGAACAAGCGTTGTCGGCCCGACAAACGAGACCTCGGCGCCCAGCTTGAGCAGGCCGTGCAAATTCGATCGCGCGACGCGGGAATTGGCGACATCCCCGACGATCGCGACGTTCAAGCCGTCGATCCGCTTCTTGGCCTGCCGGATGGTGTAGATGTCCAGCAGGCCCTGTGTCGGGTGTTCGTGCCGGCCGTCGCCCGCATTGATGACCGAGCAGTTGACATTCCTGGCGATCAGGTAGGGCGCGCCCGAGGCGGAATGGCGGCAGACGATGAGGTCTACACCCATGGCCTCGATGTTCCGCACCGTATCCCGGAGCGACTCGCCCTTGTTCAGCGCGCTGGTCCTCGCCGTGAAGTCGATGACATCGGCGCTGAGCCTCTGCGCGGCCAGCGTGAAACTCGTCCGCGTGCGCGTCGAGTCCTCGAAAAACAGATTCACAACGACGCGGCCACGCAGGGCGGGTACCTTCTTGACGCTACGCGTCGAGACGTCTTCGAACGCCTCGGCCGTGTCGAGGATGACCGTGATTTCGTCGGCGGTCAGTTCTTCGAGCGACAGCAGATCACGATGCGGCCACGCGACGGATTCTCGTTCCGTGCCGCTGGCCGTCGCAACGAGTCGCTTCGCATCCTGTGCCGGGTGACGGACACCGGTCATGCCAAGGCCTCCACACGATCTACCCCGTCCGTCTCCTGAAGCAGAACCGCCACATGATCGTCGTTCTCGGCGGTCCTGATGCCGACGAAGTCCGGCTGGATGGGCAGTTCCCGTCCACCGCGGTCGACCAAGACGGCGAGCCGAATGGCCTTGGGCCGTCCGAGGTCGATGATGGCCGCGAGCGCGGAACGGACCGACCGTCCGGTGAAGATGACATCGTCCACCAGCACGATGTAGCGGCCCGCCACATCGAAGTCGATTTCCGTCGTCCGGACGACGGCCGATGGTCCGATCTCGGCGAGGTCGTCGCGATACAGGGTAATGTCCAGGCATCCATAGGCGATGTCGGCCACGCCGCGTTCGTCGAGGAGCGTAAGGAGGCGTTTTGCCAGATCGACGCCCCTTCGGCGGATGCCGATCATGCCGATCTGGGACGCGGCCGGGATCGACGCCACGATCTCGTCGGCGAGTTGCCGGAGGGCGGTCTCAACGCCTTGTTCGTCAAGCAATACCTTCATCATGCTGCTCGGGAGGATACCGGTTTGCCTCGGTATCATCAAGCCTCGGTCCGAGCAACCGGGCTTTCGGCCAGGGCAATCGCAAGAATGGCGGATGTAGCGGCCGACCCCCGTGTCGGCCGTAGAACACCAACGGTTTCCGACGGCCGACACGGGGGTCGGCCGCTACACGAGCGCGCAACCCGCTGCAAAGACCACCGCCCGGCCATTCTTGCGATTGCCCTGGGTTTTCGGCATCGGCGGGAGGGAAGAAGGGGACAGCCCGGCGGTACATCGCAAGGTCGCGCCGGCAGCGTCTCAAGAGCCCCCGATCTTGGTCGGGGGATTGCCTTGCGGTATGTAGGAGTGTACCCCCCGAGCAAGCTCGGGGGCTCTTGGGTGCTGACAATGCCTACCTAGCGCTGCCAAATCAAGTTGAGCGGTTTGGTCTTTCAGTGGCGCTAACGGCGGGGAGCGACCCAGGATCAGCCGGCCTCCCGATCCCAATATTCAGGTATTCGCCATTCGTCATTGATTCTGCATAATAGGCTAGTGTTAAGGCGTTTGAGAGGCGTTCGCGAATCCCCGAGGCCTCCCCGGGCGTTCTCGACCAATTGACGCATATTGAGCGTTATTACGATAGAATAGAGAGAAGGGCGTCGCCGTCGGGCTTGTGGCTCGCATTCGCAGCCTGTGACGACTTAGGTGGAAAGGCACTCATGTCCCTTGTCATCTGCTGTCCCTGTGGCAATCCACTCGATTGCGACAACCTCGAACTTGTCGTCTCGCTGGTATGTCCCCGATGCGACCGAGAATTGCTCCTCGAAGTCGCCGACAAGGATGACGTTACATCCCGGGCCATCTTGACGATTATGGAGGGCCCCAGATGGATTGGCGAACGGTTCCTACTGCCGGTCGGTGTCGACTTGGCGATCGGGGCGACCGGTGGGAACTGGTTGTCACTCGAAGACGACAACATCTCCGACGAACACTGCAAACTGCATTTCACGGAGAGCGGCAGGGTCTCGATCGAGGATCTGTGCAGCGCTTCGGGCACATGGATCGCCGATCAACGAATCCTCCGCGGACGCCTCCAACCATGTCAGTCGTTCAAGCTCGGCGACTTCCGTTTTCGTCTCGACTTCCAGGCCCCGGACGGAGCTCCCGCGCCGGCCGTCGGGGAACCGGTCGAGGATCTCAGCACGCGCAACCTGCCTACACTCGATAGCGTCACGTCGCGCCAAACGCCCGCCCGGTGGCTGATCCGTGACCGATTTCGCATCGCGCGGACCACCATGCTGGTCTACGCCTGGCTCGTCGCCGTTCATCACGCGTGTTGGCTCCAACTCCAGGAGCCATATCCCTGGTCGCCGCTTGCCGCGTGTCTGACAGGCGCGGGAATGCTCATCGGTTTGACCATCTGCTGCCATCGGGTAACGTTCGCTCACAAGTACTGCAAGTTCGCGTCGATCGCCGTTCTCGTTCTACTGGCCGCTGTAGACTTGGCGATCGGCATCCATGTCCCGGCCGTCGCGGCGTTGGGGTTGGCCGCCACGCTGGCACTGTTGATCGTACGTGCTCCACCCGAATCAGCCGCGATCCCCGTCGCGCTGCTGGGTCTCGCGGCGCTCACAACCACGGTCGTTGTGACGATTCAATCCCTAACGTCGCTTTTCGCCGCACGGTTTTGATCCGACGCTGCTCAAAATCTGTCTCAGAATCGTGGCACAGCGCGGCGGCGCCGCAACCGTAGCGTCGGCCCCCCGCGGCCGACGAGGTGTAAGATGGGCAATCTTGCCCATCTGTTGATCCTGTTCCCGGACAGGTGTGGCACGGACAAGGATCGCCCGTGAGGAGGCTGCGATTCGACCGAACGGCTTCATGGGCGATCCTTGTCCGTGTTTGGCTGCCATTGGTTTGCACTGAACGTCCACGGACAAGCTCCGTTTCCTCATTCGTCGGGCGTGTGCTTGTGTTGAACACCGTCTTCCGAATCAACGTCGCCTCGTCTCACCCGCTTGTCCGTGCCACCCGACGCAATCAAACTGTGGCACATCGCGGCCTGTGGCCGCTTAGGTCCGAATACTCCCGTAAACCAAATCCTAACGCCGGTAGCAGCACCCCAACCCAACGTCGAGCCCCTGCGAGGAATATCGGAACCGTGCCTATAGCGGTTTGCCTGTTTTCGTAGCAGCCGACGCCCCCTGTCGGCCGCCGGAAGCCGTTGGTCTTCAACGTCCGACACGGGGGTCGGACGCTACGGTTGTCTTGAATCTGCTCTAGGTTCGCTTTTCGGCCGTCCCGGCTCGCCCCGCGATTGAATCATACGCATCATTCCTTCTATACTAGGTACGGCCCCTTTCCGCTCGTTCGGCAAGTCTCGGTGGATTATCTGGCGCGGCAGGGGATACGGACAACCGTGTGCTTGTCAGGAGCAGGAAACGATGGATCAGACGACGAACAAGACGTGTGAGGATTGTGGCGGAGAAATCACCGGCGAGCAGATCGCCCAAAGAAAGGCCGGCCTCGTAGGAGGTGTGCTGCTCTGTCCGGGCTGCGTCGCAAAGAAACGGCAGGCGGCGGTGCAGGCACGCGCGAACGCCACGCCGGCTGCCGCAGCCCCGCCCGCCCAGGCCGTCGCCGCGCCGGCACCAAGACTCACGAGGGAGGAAGAAGCCGACGAGGTGATCTCGCTCGTCAGCGACGACGAGATGCCCACGAGCAAGTCACAGATGATACGCAGCTTCGCCGAGGGCAGTACGCTCGGCGGCGCGCATCACGACGAGAACCTGAAGCGGCCACTCACTGGACCGAAGGAGGCCGCCACGCGCATCCGCACGTTCCACTGCAAGTTGACCGATGCGGGCCTGGCAAACATGGACGACATCGTCAACGAATGGCTCGACAAGCATCCGGACGTCTATGTCAAGACCGTCACGTCATCCATCGGCACGTTTGAGAGCAAGAAGAAAGAGCCACACATGTTCGTCTGTGTGTTCTACTAGAGCAGTCTCAACCCAAGTGTAGCGAGTTATTGCGGTTTGCCTTCTTTCGTAGCGGCCGACGCCCCTGTCGGCCGGCGGAAGCCGTTGGTCTTTAACGTCCGACACGGGGGTCGGACGCTACGGTTGCCCTGAATCTGCTCTAACGCCGCCTAGCAAAGCAGGTGGCAACTCCGTCCAAGTGCCCCCGAGCGAAAGACCGGCCAGTGAGCCGGCTATTGAAACGCCACGGGTACGACTTTACGTGGCGCTGCCAGCCTGCCCGCTCTCCTCTTCATCGAGGGCTACGTCTTGCGGAAATGCTTTGTCCGCCAGTGCCGCGATGCGGCGGCGGACGTGTTCGCGGACCGGTTTGACGGTAATCGAGTCCGCCCATCGGCCCGCTGACCGTTCGAGCAGTTGGGGGCTCATCAGCATCATGGCCGGGTGTTTCAGGTCACAGTTCCGTGCGGCGCACCGTAGCAGAACGCGATCCGGCAACCGGATGCCCAGTTGCTTGAGGATATATGCGAACAGTTTTGCGGGTTTTTGGCCCACACATTTGTCGCCTCTGCGCCGCCAGATTGCCCTCGCCAACAACATGCCGACGATGATCGCAGCCACCATGGCAAAGAAGCCAAGAATCTGCCTGAGCTCCGACGGTCCGCCCTCGTTGGATTGAAACGCACCGCTGAGACCGCGCAATCGCTTGGCGTAGTCCGCTTGAGCGAAAATGGCTGCCAGTTGAATCATTCGGACACAGCTCCCACGGCAGGAAGACCGGCTCGAGACGAGCCGGCTCGCTGGGCCTGATCGGACGTCCCCTGCACGCGCCTGAGTCGTTTGCCGACGTGTTTGGCGATACTGGCGATTCGCGGATCGCGGTCCGTCTCCTGGAGTTCCCTTACCCTCGGCACGAGGGATGTGATTCGCAGTTGATCGATGATCCACAGGGCGCCGCAGCGGTGTTCCACGCGCGGGTCTTTCAACATGGAGATCAGATCCGCCGCCGCTTGCGGCAGGTGCATCTTGAGCAACGCGCGGATGGCGGCCGCCCGGACGCTCGGCTCGTCGCTGTTGGTCTTCGGCGCAATGAGCTGATCCCGCCCCTGTACGCCGATGGCGTCGAGCGCGTCGATCGCACAGGCCTGGACGGTGTGGTTTTCGTCGGCCAGCGCCCGTTCGAGAATCCGTCGACTGGTGGCGTCGCCGATGAGCCCGAGCGCGGTCATCGCGGCCTCCCTGATTTCGGGGATCGGATCGTTTGTGGTGCTGAAGATGTCATTTTGGAATTGGGTTACCACGCGAAGTCCAATCACAAGCCGCAGCGCCCGGAGGCGGTCCGTCGGCTGAGACGAGAGGAACTTCAACTGAATCTGCGTCTTGAAGCCCGGCACGTAATCGAATGCGTGGTGTCCGGCGGCCTTCGTCTGGATCGGATGGAGCCTGTCGAAGTGATTCCAGAAGTCGTCGAAACTTTCATCCAAGCCAGCCCTGTCCAGCATGTTGGACCATTCGTCGGGTCGTCCCTTTCGCGGCTTGCGAATGGTTGCCTGCTGTCTGCGTTCGCGGCTGTCGATCTCGCGGCGGGCCATGTCGGCGATGGTCCGGTCTTCATGGTCGAGGATGCCCTGAAGCGCCAGTGTGCTTGCCGGTGTGTCTATTCCAAGGATGGCGGCGACGGCCGCGTGATTGGCGGGCACGCTATCGACCAGCAAGAAATTTAAGAGCAAGGAAATTTTCTTGTCGGACGACAGGCCAAGGGAGATCAGCCAGGAAGGCGCCAGGGCGACGATATCCTCGGGGAGCGAGAAGGCGATTTCCAGGCCATCCTGTAGCCATGCGAGATCTCGGATGGCCAGGAGGTTCTTGCGGATGTCCGGATCTCGCGCGAGCCAGTGGAGCCTGATGAACTCGTGGAAGAACTCAGCGTCCTCATATTTTGCGAGGGCAGCGACGATACGCCGCCGCAGTTCCGGGTAACGCATTGCGACATAGGTGAAAGACGCCAGTTGGGGCGACGGCGAGCCGGTGAAGATTTCGAGCATGGCGTGCGTGAGCTTGCCGCGTTTCAGGGTGCTTTGCTGGAACAGCGCTTCTTCGAGTTCGTCGGCGAGGAACATCGCGGCCTCGACGATCTCGGGCCGGTGATGGCTTTCATAACTGTTCAGGGCTTCGTCGATCGCGGCGACGATGTATTTGCGTTCGTCGCGGAGGAGCTTGAGCGTTTGGACGATCGGATATGACAGGCTGCCGTCGGGTTCGGCCGCGTCGCGGAGGGCGGCGGTCGTTTCGGAATAGTTGTGACAGTGCTTTGCGGCGAGTTGTTGCAGGGTGACGGCTGCTTCCGCACGGACACTCGGCGAGCCGTCATGGATGGCCAAGGCCCCGAGGTAGGCGAGGCGCAGGCTGCCGCTACGACGGATGATATCGAGGGTGTTAAGGCGCGTTTGACCTCGGCTGCTACGGATACAGGCCCGCAGTGCGGCGTAGAGACGCGATGTCTTCTGTAGGAGCAGGTTCTGGGCGCCGGGGGCGAGCTTGTCGAACATCGCGGGCAGGGCGCGGAGGGCCGGTTCCTTCGCGCGCTCGAGAAGAATATGCACGATTTCCCGCTGGTGATCGGGGGGGACGTGGAGCAGGCCGGCGACGAGGGCTTGGTCCGCTGCGATGTCGTCACAGTCGCGCAGGATATCCAGGATTCTCGGGCGTGGATCCACAGGCGCATTCTCCACATGTACTTCGTTTGCGATATCGGCCTATGGGGCATCGAAGGTTAGCTTGGATGGGGCGGGGCGTCGGGAAAGCCCCACGGTTGTGAGGGCAACTCCCCCGAGTATCGGCGCACGCCGTCTATGACGCGGAATGTGCAGTCCATCGCCACCTCCACCCGCTTCAGCGGTACAAGAGTTGATGGATTCTCGGAACTTGTTGAGGTCAAGAAGATGCCTGAAAAGCGAAAATGGTTGATGGTCGTGGTGGTGGTGGCGGGCGTGGCGATGCTTCTTTGCGGTGTGCAGGCGCTATGGGCACAGACGCAACCTGGACGGGCCAGGCCGGCATATCAGTACCTGGGGGTGGATCAGACGATCGCCCGTGTCGATCCCGAAACGGGCCGGATCGAAATCCTGTCGAAGCGAGGTGAGCCCCGCGCGAGCCTGCTGATGCAGGATCGGAAGCCGTGGGAGTGGCGCGAGGTTCGCGTGCGGGAGGATCGGGTGCCTCGTGAAGGTCGGGGTCGGGAATCCGCCGTGCCGGAGGTGTCGGGAGGCGATGAGCCGTAGACCAAACCCTCGGCGCATTGTGGCTTGAGCAGTGACTGCGACTAGCACTTTGTCGCCCGTCAATTGATGGACCCGGTTGGGTGCCACGGGCAGCTTGTCTGCCCGTGAACACTGGCGGGCGAGCCGCCAGTGGCACCCATCAAT
>JAUVGW010000020.1 GCA_030593565.1 Phycisphaerae bacterium
GCTGGCTCTTTGAAATGCCCGACGTCCCACGCGTTTGCCAACCACCCCAGGCGATGGGCCTGCCGACATCGCTAACGAGGCCAGAGAAACCTTCCTGACGCCAATACTCGCCAAATAAAGTAGCCTGACCCCTTTTCTTCCCTTCCCCCTTTTCTTCTCCGGCTACTCACAGCGACTCAGTGCGATCGTGGCGCCCTTGAACTCCAGCCCGTACTTCGGCGCCACAGCCGGCTCTGATCCGAAGCCTGCCGTCTCCACCGATTCAGCCCCGTCGAGATACCAAACCCGGAGATAACCATCCCGGTCCACCTCGGCGGTCTTCGGAAGCTGCCACGCGGGATTCCAGCACTGCCGGTCTTCCAGACGATAGTGGCTCTGCAATAGGATGTGCCGGTTGTCGCGTTCGACTATCACGCCGTCATAGAGCACGATCTTGCCGATGTCCGTCATCGCCGCGAGCATCGGCTTCGCTCGGCCGGAGATGTGACCGCCGCAGGTCAACCTTTTGGCGAGCTCAATCGTTTCTTGCAGGGTTGTGCGAAAATGCCCCGTTCCCTCCATCGGTACGCAGTGGAACAGATAATGCGCCTCGATGCCTATCTGCCGCAGGAGGTCATATAGATCGACCAATGCCGCGAGGTTGTCGTTCACGCCGCGCAATACGATGTTTTGAGCATAGATCGCGACGCCATGATCCATGATTCTCCGCAACGCTTCGATGACCTCTGGAAACAACTCCACACGATGGTTGATCTGCGTTGTCAGTTCCAGTCGCAATGGCAACTTGCCCTCGAACAGGCGCAGCAGCTTGCCGTCGACGCGGCCTGGGTCGTGCAGCGGAATCCGAGTCGCGATGCGAGCGATGCGAATGTTTGGCGCGTATCGCATCAAGGCGCGTAGCAGGTACTCAACTTGATGCGGGACTAGCAGAGCGTCCCCGCCGGTAATGAGGACCTCGGTCAGTTCCTCACGATGGGATCCGCTGCCACAGTACTTCGCGATCTCCCTGAGTTCCACCTCCGAGAGATTGTGCCGGGCATAGTTCGCTCTGATGCAGAACCGACAGTGGGCCGCACACGCCAACGTCGGCTCGACAACGAGCGTCCGCTTGTATAGCCGTTCGATGCCGTGAGGGCGGCCCCCACTGCCGGGAAAGCCTACATCCGCCTCATAGTGCCGCAGATTCGTTTCTGCCGCGGGCACGTCTTCTTCATCGCTGTGGAGGTACTGCCGTGCCAAGGCGAGGTAGGGCTCAGACGAGAAACCGAACTGCGATCCGAGCGCCTCCAGCTTCTCACGCAGGAAGGTGGTCGTCAGTTCGGGGAAGGCTTGCTTGGCCATGCCGGCTGCTCCGGAAAGGCCCGCGTCCTCGGTGCACACCGGGAAAGCTCCGCTTTGGGCGGGCGCCAGTTCATCTCGACGAGGAGTGCGTCCAACACTGAGAATATCGGTCAGACGCTCCCCGTGGCTGAGTCGAATCGGCGATTCGGTCGCATGACACCCACGGCAGATACCGCCCCGGGGGCTCAGAAAGCCGTGATCGGCACCATCTGTCGCTTTACCCTGTGGTCCAGGGTGATGGCGGCAAGCTATGGTCAATCCGTGAGAACGCCCTGCCACCTGTCGCCGCCGAGGAGCGCTGATTGCGAAACCCGTTCCAGCCGCCGTGTCTTCCCCTCGGTGCGCGGCAGCGCCCCTTGCGGCACGAGCGTGACGTTAACGCGAACCCCCAACCTGCGCGCCAGTCGATCCTCCAACTCGCGGCGGTACCCGTGATGCCTTTGCCCGGTCTTTGCCTCGACCTTGATCAGACAATCGTGGATTGGCTCCGTTCGGCTGACAAGGACTCGGTACTCCCCTGCCAGCCGATCGAGTTCGCCGTTGATGACCTCGCCGATCGCGCCGAGATAGACATTGACACCGCGGATGACCACCATGTCGTCTACACGGCCAATCACACGCCATCGCGGTGTCGTCCGACCACACACGCATGTCCCAGCCGCAACGATCTCGATCAGATCAGATGTCCGATACCGCACGAGCGGCTGGCATTCCCGACGCAAATGTGTGAGCACCAGTTCACCACGAGCGCCGGGCTCCCACGGCAGGACTCCGTCACTCGTCAGGTCCTTCAGCTCGGGATAGAGGACACCACCGCCCAGGAAGTGCAATCCGTCGCGAACCTCGCATTCAGCTCCGAACATGCTCAAGACCTCGGCCATGCCGTAGTTGGCATCCATCGCCCGAAGCCCCCAGTCGCGTTCGATCCGTCTACGAAAGTGTGGATCCTGCAAGCCTGGCTCACCACCGAAAAGGCCGAGCGTCAGCCCCAGCGCCTTGGGCTCCAGCTCGAACTCCTCCTCCAGACGCTGTTCGAGCTTCGCCATGTACGAGGGTGTGCAATGAATGCCTGTTGGGTGCAGGAGCAGGATTGTCCTGATGAGATTCGATGAGTTGCCGACGCCGTACGGGATGACGCCGGCGCCGGTGCGCTCCAATGCTTCGTGGTCGGTCACGCCGCCGGACCACATGCAGTAACTGAGACAATGGATGATCAGATCATCGCGCTTGACACCCACAGCACGGAAGCAGCGCGCGCCGCACTCCAACGTGTCCTCGATCTCGCTGGTCGAAAGAGCGATGAAAAGCGGCCGTCCCGTGCTGCCCGACGTGCGGTGTACGCGGGAAACGCGTCTTCGATCGGCCACAAAGTAGCTGCCGAACGGGGGGTATTCCACCTGGTCTTCCTGAAGTTGCCGGCGGGTCGTGAACGGCAGGCGGCGCAAGTCCGCAAGCGTTAGGGGGGACCGCCGGCTGCGCCATTGGATATGCTTCTTGTAGAAGAGGCTGTGTTCGCGGACGTATCCCAATTGCCTGCCAAGCAGACGATCAATCTCCGACACCTCTTGGATGTCGGCTGAGGTTTCTCGATAGGAAGTCCACGGCATCCTTGTCATCGGGGCCGTGTCGCGATACGTCTTCAAGGAACTCGCGCTGCATCGAGCCAGGAGCGTCAGATCGTGCTTACTCCAGACGTGTGGCGATTCAGTATTCACGCATGATCTCGCTGATCCGCCACTTGTCCATGTTCAGGAACTGCGGGTCTTGAATCCCGATCGGTCGCACCATGAACTCGACCGACGACCGCTCGGGTGGAGCCGCAAAACCATGCCTGGACAATACCGAGCGGACAATCTTGTTGAACGGATGTCGGCCGGATGGCCGCGCCTCGACAGTCTGACAGCCGCGTTCACGAAACAGCTTCAGGCCCGGCCGCAGCAGGGCTCCAAGAACGTCCTCCACGATGTGCGACGCCGTCGAAACGGCGACCAGCTCGGAGACGTAGCCCATCGCCCGACCATCCTCCAGCTTGAATGCCGATAGCCCGATGATTCTGTCGTTCTCGCAAGCCGCATAGACCTTGTACCGCCGGAACGGATTGTCGTAGAGTCGCCAGCGCAGGTACCGGGCGGACAGGTGCGGCGTGAAGCCGCCCGCCCGCTTGCCGAATTCCAGGGAGAAGCGGTCGCAGCGATCATCGGGCTCCACGAGTTCGCGGACGGCGATTGCCGCTCCGCCATCGATGCGACCCGCCAAGTCCGCTCGCATCACGTCGAACCTGCCAATGGATTTGTATCCATTGCGAAGTAGAGGCCGAACAGCCGTATCGGTAAAACCCCACAAAACGGCAACGCCATCCCGTGTGGCCCGCCGGAAGAGCAGTTGATACATGTCGTCGAGGATCCCCATCCCGCGATAGGCTGGATGGATCAATGTGTCCTCATCCTTGCCCGTCTGCATCACTGTCCCGTCGCACAGAAACGCGATCGGGATGTAGGCCTGCATCCCAACGAGCCGGTCTTGGTGGCTGGCTACCGCGTATGCCGGATTGCCGTCGCTGGGCTCACCGTATTGCCACCACCACTCGTCGGCCGTTCGGCCGGGGTAGTCCGGCACGTTCGCATACGCGCCGATGTCCGGGGCGTTGTATAAGGTATGAATGCCCTCGGTATCTCCATCTTGCCAGAATCGAACATGAACGTCGGCAGGCCTTTGTCGCGCGCGGGGACTCCGTCCAGGTGCTACGCAAGTTGATGTCGACAACGTTTCCAAGATCATCGTCCGCGCATACCGGAACCGCTCGGGGCAATATCATCCGCGATGGCTGCGCGCTAGGTTCCCGAGGCAGCCACACTGATATCGGTCGTTCGCACAAACGGCTTGAGATGCGTCACGACCGGCCTCTCCTCACCAGCGAAGTAGCAACTCTGCAAGCACGGCCGGGCGATGAACGTGATAGTGACGCAAGGAAGCCATACTTGACACGACACCCCAGCAGAACCCGTTCCGTCACGTTGCGTTCTTTACGGGCCGTCTGTGGAAACTGAGGTCTACTCTGTGGGCGGCCTACGACTTGCGGGGCGGCGCGATCCAGGTCCCAAGTCCCCCAGTTTTGACCGCCCGGACCAGGCTGCGCCGCAAGGACGCAGCCTTCCACAAGCCATTGTCGAATCTTATAGAAGTTCACGTTTGCCTGTGGCACCGGCGAAGTCGCGTCAGCAGCTCCTCCACCTCGGTGTCCGACAACTCCACAGCGTTGGACCTTGCGCCGGGTCTTGCCTGCATGACACGGGGTGTCCCTTCGGAGCCCGTCCCAACAACGGATGCCCCGTGGAACACCGGACAGGATCTCAGGCACGACAGACCCTCGGCCATGCATTGAGGTTGACTGGGAGTGGTGCATGCGTCGATAGCAAAAAGGGTGCCGCGGGAGTTGTGCGCCGTCCGAACGGCTCGGCGGAGCGGTCGGGCCAACACGTAGCGCTGACGCGCTGAGATGAACGACGTGAACATCGGCCAGACGACAAGCGATCTCTACCACGACCGGGAGCCCTTCTATGTCATCGCGCCCGCCCGATAACATTTTATCGGACGAAGGACCTCGAAAGAGGATCCATCTGCTGGCAGGCTTGATGATACTGGCCGTATGCTGGATTGCCATGGAGTCGCTGACCATTCGGCGCGGGTGTGACCTCACCGACTTCGGACGATCCTCGACGATCGCCCATCGGATGGCATTCGGCGATCGACCCTTCCTGGATTCCTGGGGAAGCGTGGTCTCGCTGGCGGAATATTACGCCTCGTGGCTATTCCGGCTCAAACCGGATGCGACACTCCTCGATCTACGGCTGATCGATAGCGGCGTGCAGTTCGTCGCGTTCGCGGTGGTGTATTTCGTATTGGCCCGACTGACGACGCCGTTGCTGGCGTTGATCGGCACGATGGCATCGATACCCGGCGTCAAGGTCTGGTTCACGCAGGTTCCCTCCTACCAAACGGTACCTGCCACGTTGGCAATATTGAGCATCGCACTTCTCTGGGCGGCCATGCACCGCCGCACCAGGGCAGTACGCTATGTCGTTGGTGGTTTGGCCGGCCTTGTAGGCGTGTTGGCGACGACGACGCGGCTGCCGCACCTCGGCCTTCTCGCGTTTCCCGCTGTGGCGTTGCTGTCGGCGTGGGCGACTCAGACGCGTCGGCGCGAGACGCTCGAATCCGCGATTGGCTACTGGTCGGGGTTCATCGTCGCGGTGGGCGTCGTCGCAGGCCTGATCTATCACGCGGAACTCGCGGAGGTGGCACTGCACCGGTTCCGAGCCGCTTCCTCTATGAGAGGCGCCACGACATGCGTCAGCTTCTTCCACGATGCGCTGCAACGAGTCCTTCTCGGTGCGATTATCTTCGCCAACTACCTGGCTCTTTGCGGGCTGTTGATGAGCAAAGCGCTGGCTCGGATGCCACGCTGGTTGCGGATCGTCCTGACTTTGGTTTTGACCATCGTCTGTGTGAAGCACATACGCGATTACGGCGAATGCAAAACACCCCTCCTCGGGTTCGGCTTCGTGTGTGTGACCTTGGGCATGATCGTCTTTCGGCCGCTGCCTCATCAGACGCCCTCGCAACGACGAGCGGCCCTGGACCGGCTGTTCCTTTATCTGACAGCCGTCTTTATTACCCTGCTGTCGATGATCGGTTCGAACACGGGTACCGGCGCGGCGATCCGCAGCGCGCATTTTCTAATTGCACTGTCGGTCATTCTGGTCCTGGAGTTGCCCGGGCGACTGCGATACCTGGGCAAGGATTGGTTTGCTGACCCCGTGTTGAACCGAGTGGCGGCGGGTGGCGTCCTGGCTGGCATCGTTTTGGCTTCGTCCCTGTGGTTTGCGGTCTACGGACCGTATCGAGATTTGTATGCACTCCACCGACCGGATGCCCACGTGCCGTTCAAGTCCGCACGGTTGGCCGGCGTCACCTCCACGCCACAGCGCGTCGAGTTGATTGATCGGGTCGTCGAATACGTGAAAGACCGCGTCCAGCCCGGCAGCCTGATCCTCGCATACTACGACGTGCCGCTGCTGTATTTCGCCTCCGACACACGGCCGGCGACGTTCACAACATGGGTGATGGAGGGCATGTCGCCTTTGGTGGAACAGGCGGCCCTGGACGACATGATCCAACGTGGGCGGATACCGGAACTCGTGATCCGCAACAACCTATTCCCCGGTCGAGAATGGCCCGACTTCGCCGCCAGCGAAAACGAGAAGGCCTACACCGACACGACGTACTCGGCCGACGATCCGAAACGACGACCCATCAATGCGTGGGTCGAGGCCCACTACGCATTTGCCGAGCGAATCGGACCGCTGGAAATCTGGCAACCGAAGGACGTGGGTATCGTGGTCGCCGGCGACTCGTCATCGCCGGCACGTCAATCACCCCAAGGCAATCATCAAGCGCTAGTTGCGACAGGAAATTAAACCATGAACGCGATGTTGATCACGGGCGGTGCGGGGTTCATTGGATCCAACTTCCTCAGCGCCGTCATGAAACGCTATCCGCGCCTGGAAGTTTATGTGCTCGACGCGATGACCTACGCCGGACACCCGGAGAACATCGCTCCGGAAATCCGCGCCAGCCCCCGGTTTCATCTATGGTACGGCAACATCTGCAATGCCGAACTCGTGTCGGATATCATGGATCACGTTGACACGGTTGTTCACTTTGCTGCCGAAACGCATGTTGCCCGCAGCATCTTCGACAACTGGGTCTTCTTCCAGACCGACGTGATGGGCACCCACATCATCGCGAATCAGGTCCTCAGGCACCGCAAGCGGATCAAGCGTTTTATACACATCTCCACATCGGAGGTGTACGGCACGGCTATCAGCGAGCCGATGGATGAGGACGAACATCCGCTCATGCCGTTGTCCCCCTACGCCTCGGCGAAGTGCGGCGCTGATCGCCTCGTGTACTCCTACTGGAAGACGTACGACATTCCCGCCGTCATCATTCGACCCTTCAACCAGTATGGGCCTTGCCAGCATCTCGAGAAATGTGTGCCGCGATTCGTGACCAGTGCGCTCTTCGGCGAACCACTGACCGTTCATGGTGACGGCAGCGCCGCCCGCGATTGGGTCTTCGTGGATGACACATGCCGCGGGCTTGTTGCGGCACTCGAAGCACCGCTCGATGCACTCCTGGGCGAGGTCATCAACATGGGCACCGGCATCGCCACGGATGTGTTGACCCTGGCTCGCAACGTGCTCGATATCACCGGTGCGAGCCAATCCCTCCTCGAGTTCATCGAGGACCGTCCCGGACAGGTGGACAAGCACATCGCCGCCACCGACAAGGCCGCACGACTACTGAAATGGAAGGCCACGACCGACCTGGATACGGGACTGGAGAAGACGGTGGAATGGTATCGGGCCCATGAAGCGTGGTGGCGAAAACAGGAGTGGATGAAGCACGTGGAACTCACCTTGTCCAACGGGCGGAAGGTGAGCCATTGATCGACCGCCTCGTGGCCAACCAATGCACAGAGGTGCAGCATGACGATGCTTGTGTCGAGCCCTAGGATGCCGAGTGCGACATCAGGCCCCCCCATGCCACAAGCGCCGGGCGAATCGCGCGATGACAACGACGGCGTGGCGCTGAGCGTGGTGCTGCCCTTTCGCAATGAACGTGCCAACCTGCCTGAACTACTCGGGCGCCTCCGCGCGACGCTCGATCCGCTACGGCTTTCCTACGAGTTTGTCTTTGTGGACGACGGAAGCACGGATGATGGTGTCGCCTACCTGGAGGAACACGCCCGCGCCGACGAACGGATCAAGATCATCGTTCTGAGTCGCAACTTCGGGCAGCAGATCGCGGCTACGGCAGGGATAGATGCGGCATGTGGCGAGGCTGTCGTATGGATGGACAGCGATCTTCAGGAGCGGCCGGAAGACATCCCGCGCCTGATGGCCAAGCGTCTCGAAGGATTCGACATGGTCTACGCCACGCGCGCGGGGCGGCGACAGGCGTGGCCGCGAGCCGTGGCAAGCCTAGCCTTCGTATGGATTCTGAATCGCGTGGTCGGGCTCGATTCGTGTCCCTCTCGGGCCACCATGCGCTTGATCAGCCGGCCAGTAGCCGACGCCTTGCGCCAGTTCCCGGAACGCAATCGGTATATGGCCTACCTCATGCCTTGGATGGGATATCGCAGCGCCGAGATCGAGATCGAACGCGACGAGAGGCGGCGGGGGCACACCAACTACTCATTGGCAAGACGGGCACGCCTCGGCCTCACGGGCCTGACCTCATTCAGCAGCGCCCCGTTGCGCATCAGTGCCGCCTGCTCATGCCTCGCCCTGCTCGGCTGCCTGGGAGGTGTGGCGTGGGTGGTGTACGGCTACTTTGCTCACGGCTGCGGAGTCAGCGGCTGGGCGTCCCTGATGGTCCTCCTCCTCCTGCTTCACGGCATGCAGTTCGCCGCGCTCGCGATTCAGGGCGAGTACATCGGCCTGTCATACATGGAATCCAAACGCAGGCCACTATACTTCTGCGCTCGTCAGATAAACCTGACTGTCCCCGCCAAAACAGCCTCCAACAGGTGAAACATATGACGTCCGTGGACAAGCCCGTGAGTCATCTCACACCGGTCCGCCCATCCGCGCCTTTCTCGACATCGGTTGTCAATGGGGGAGAAAAGCCTCCAGATTCAGCGGATTGGGACGACTACGCACAGAGGACGGCCGCGCGCAAAAAGGCGCCGGATTGGGCCGTGTTGCGTGAGGCGCGGGCGTCGCATTATCGTGACTTCTTCCGTATTCAGCCGGGCGAGAGGGTTCTCGATGCGGGGTGCGGACATGGAGAATACACCGTCTTCGCATTGAGAGACGGGGCGCGCGTCTGGGCGATCGACACCTCCAAGGCAATGATCGCACACACTCGCCGCTCGATTCGCGAGGCCGGGGTGCGGGCCGAAGCGGTCTCGGAGCAGTCCGTGCTGGATATTCAATATCCGGCCAATTACTTCGATGTCGTAATGAACCTCTCGGTCCTCGAAACCCTGAACGATCCGGCAGCGGCACTGCGCGAGTTGGTGCGCATCCTGCGACCGGGTGGCCAATTGTATCTCGATGTGTGCAATGCCGTGGCCATACATTGGCATGCCTGCTTTCGTGTGATGCAGTTCCTGAGAATGGGACCAGCCGGCCACATGCGGTATTTTACCCCCGCGGAACTGAAGACCATGGTCCGAAAGACCGGATGCAGGCCTATCGAAGATTCTGGAATGCACTTCTGCCCGCCGTTTTCAGGTATCTACACAGCAGACCTTCGGCGATTCACGATCCTTCCGGAATCCCTGATTCGCCCCCTGGACAGACTTTACTTGGCGGTTGAGCGACAGGCTCGCCGGCACTGGCCGACGCGCCTGTTGTGCCACCATTACATACTGCGAGCGGTCAAGCAATCCTGAGACACATCTGACATGCTCCCGCCGTCCGTGATGCCAAGACCTCTCCTCCATCATAGAGCATACCCACCAAGGTGAGCAGCATTCCGCCGAAACCAACGCGCCGATGATCACGGCACACACGCCCCGTCTCCCTCCGGTACGCGATGGACGACGATAAAGTGGCGGCACAAATAGGGGAATAGACGGGACAGGACCCCGATATCAAGTCGACGGATGACCGCGAGAAGACGTTTCGGCATCCAGTCCCGGTAGAATGCCCGGTGGTTTCGGTAGATCAGGGGTGGGGCTGCCAGATAGGTCCCTTGAAGATGCTCGATCGGCAGATCGGCCCTCCGTGAAAGGCTTCGGAGCGACATCCGGGTGTAGGCGTTTTGGTAATGAGGGTACCTGTAGTACCACCAGTAGGGCTCCCAGAGCGAGGTGGGATTGCGATACAGCACAATCAGGGTGCCGCCCGGTCGGATGACGCGCCTGGCCTCGGCGAGGACCTTTTCGAAATCCGTGTCCGTGAACAATTCGCTGACAGCGACACACACGATCACCGCGAAGGAGTCATCCGCAAAAGGCAAGGCCAGCGCATCGCCGTTGACTGCCGCGGTCGGCGGCACCTCCTGAAGAAGTCGAGGCGAAAGGTCCACGCCGACAAGGTGGCTGTGCGGGAGTCGGTCACGCAGGCGGCGGAGAAGCGGCCCAGACCCACAGCCAAGATCGAGTACACGGTCGGGGTGGCGCGCCGCGGCCAAGTCCGCCACCGTGTCCAGGTAGGAAAACAGATAGCGGTAATTTCCATCATCGTTCAATCGGAATTTGATGTAATTCTCGGCCCAGATGCCGGTCCGGTACCGTGCTCTCACCTGCTCCTGCGACGGAATTCTTCTTCTGGATGTCAGCATGGTCGGGACGGTACTCGCGTTCGAGGTGGATCGGTTCCTCACCGACAGGTGGTTCGACCGTTGACGATCATCTCCGCGAAGACCACATGCCTGCAGTTTGTGACGCGTTTGTGATCTGGACGGTGATTCACGCCCAGCAGGATCATGCCTGCGGCTCTTTCGGCGCGGCCGCGATTTTCTCCGACAAGCCTGCCATCCATTCGTTACAACCCGGGCAAAGGCCGGAGGAATCGAAACGACCGGCAAGATGCTCTTGTTGCAGCCTCCGAATTCCTTTCTTCCACACATCCTCGATGCTCATCTTGTTGATGTCGCCACAATATGTGGCGCCATTCCAATCGGCGTCACATTGTGGCACACGACCGTTCCAGTGAATCGCCATCTGCCTCAGCAGCCAGGTGCAGGGGATGCGGTCTTGCCGCCCACTGCCGCGCATCTTGCTCCACGTTTGAACACCCGCCGACCAGTTCAGTCTGGGTCTGATCTTGATGTCGACATCCACCCCGGAGTTTTTCCAAAAGTCAATGAAGGCCTGTTCCTCGTGCTCGTTTTCCTCCATTACGATGAACTGCACGGAGACCTGGGGATGCGTGAGGTTTCTTCGATCCCTTTCATTCAATATGAAAAACAGCTTGTCCAACAGTACGTCCAGTCGTCCGGGAAATCTGATCTTGCCATACGTCTCAGATGTAGCACCATCGACACCGACAAACATCGCGTCCAGACCGCAGTCGAACAGCTCTTCGATCTTGTCCTTCTCGAAACGCAGGAGGTTCGTGTTGAGATTGACGCGCTCGATGCCGCTCTTCTTCGCGTACTCCAATCTGGCAAAGATCTGCTCGTCGAGGAACGGCTCGCCCATCAGGGCGGGCCAAAGCGCCGTCGATGGCGATTTTGCGGCGATCTCGTCGACGATCTTCTTCCACAGATCGATGCTCATCACGCCGGCGGGCCGGGTGAGTTTTGCCTGGGGGCACATGATGCATCTCAGGTTGCAGCGGGCGATCGTCTCGACGAGCACATCGGTGGGGAAATCATAGATGCGGATGAAGGGAGCCAGTTGTGTCTTCAAGTCGGTGCGGTTCATAGCGGATTCCCCTCAACGAGGCGTTGTTCATGGAGCTCGATCAGCCTCATGTCATCGCCAAGTCTGCGGTGCACCAACGATTGAGCGTTGATCCAATTGTTGTTCCCCACAGAGACACCGTCCACGATCGTCGTGCCGAGTCCGATGAAATTATTGTCGCCGATGATTGTATGCCCCCCGATGGTCGTGCCCGCCGCGATGAAGTTGTGCGAGCCGATGACACAGTTGTCACAGACAATCGTTCCGGCGTCCAAAAACGTGTTGTGACCAATGACGCTGCCCTGGTCCACGATCGCTCCCTGAAGAACCACCACACCCTCGCCAAGTTGCACACCTGGTTCAATCGATGCCGCCGGATGAACGACCTTCTCGAACCGGTAACCCATCCGCCAGGCACGCTCGAACGCCCCCTGACGGGCCGTCATGTCCGAGTAACCGATGGCGAACACCAATCCGACCTTCTCCGGCGAGTGTTGATCGGATGCATTCACGGCATCGAGCGATCCCAGAATCTTCAGGTCGTCCACAACAACAGCGCCTGCCGGCTTCGCATCGTCAACGAATCCCAGGAGAGTCAGCCGGTCCGCGAGATGTGCCTTTACGTGGTGATGAACCAGACCGGCAAGCAAGCCCGCGCCATAGACGAGCACATCCATGTCAACTCTCCTCGACCGCGGCATTCACGTAGTCGAGTACGACGTCGAAATCGCCGTACAGCTTAAGAATGTCACGCGGCGAAATCGAAATCTCGAACTCCACTTCCAGTGCGATGATGAGCTTGATGTGCGACAGCGAATCCCATTCGGGCGTGACCGTCGTCGCTATTGTCTTGACACCGGAATCCAGCCCTATAGTTCTCTCGAATACCCGTCGCAAGCGGCCTTCCGTACTACTGGGCTCCATCGTCATGTACAGACTCCCTTTGACCACTCGTTGTGGTCAAGAGGCTTCCGGCAATTCCAAGTTCTTCCGCAGTGCCGCGGGCCAGGTACTCGGATAGGGCCCGTACTGACAACACAAGGCAAACGCCAGGCGTTCGAATCCGATCCCAATGCAACCGGAGTGTGCGAACGTGCCGTCCGGCAGCCGGATGTTGAAGGCTCTTCCGAAGACATCCAGATGGAGATTGATCGACCCGACGGCAAGATACTCGCCACAGTGGTTCAGCCGGGCCAGCATCTCATACTTGAGATGCGACGCATTCTGAAAGACGGTTTTCATGGCCGCGTCATTTGTGAAGAACGGATCATTGGCGGTCTCGATGCGGCTGTCGAGATCCAGGAGCGTCAAGAGCTCCCCGGCATCCTCGATCAGACGTTGCCGGGTCGTCGCGACGAAATCGGCATCGCCGACGAACATGATTTCCCGCATTGAGAAAACGGTGAGCCGATCCAGGCTGTCGGTAGGGGACGTCTCGTTGCGAAACACAGGTCCGTAGGCAGTGAAGATCGTATTGGGTTGGTCTACGGCATTGCGCAGTGTGTAGTAACACACGTCACATACCGATGGTTGTAGGCCGTGTGCGCAATCCTCCAGGTGGTCCGTCAGCCTCACGGTCGCATAGTCCCGGCCCTTCTCGTAGGCCCGCGCAAAGTCCTCTCTGTCCTTGAAGCGGCGTCCGACCGTTGTCACGAGCATGGCTTGCTGGGGAAACTCGTTCAGGTAGTTGATCGTGCGGAACAGGTCGATCGGCCACAGCGGGGGGTACTCCTGTTCGATGGCCTTATACTTCGCCGCGAGCCGCTGGACGTAGTCGTGCAACCCCTGGAGCACGCGCCGGAATTCGCCCTGGTACATATATGCGCCGTCGGCGACCTTAACCACGTCACCACTGTCCAGCAGATCAGGCATGGGGTCCTGGTTACACGGATGGCCACCCCGATTCTCAAACAGCAGGTCTTTGTCGATGCTCCTGGAAATGTATAGGAGCCGCTTCATCAAACCGGAGAATGTTTCCGGTGAGACCTCCTCATCGAAGCCCACAGTCAGTGTATCACCGGCGATCTCGATCTGACTCGTGGCATAGCTGCGCCGAATCGAGGACACGACGAAGTCCCTTGCCGCGTCTTCGATGTCCGGCTTCAACTCGTAGTCCAACACCACCATGAGCGTCTTCTCCCGTGTTCGAGAGACAGGGCACGCTCGATTAACAAACGCCCCCTGAGACCGGCCATTCACCCGGTCCTTCTGATGAACTTCGCAGCGTCCTCACCCTCATTGAAAACCAGATCAATCACACTGACATGATGTTCAAAGGGGGGATGCAATTGGCTGTACGTCGGATACCCGGTATAGTCCATCCATCGCACGCGGATGCCCTCCTGCGTAAACAGGGCCTCGTCAAGATAGGCCCTGGCGGCCGGCCCGGACACATACTCGGTCGCCCCAAGTTGCTTGCACAGATCCAGCAGGCGTTCCGTCCTGCCCGTCACGAGTTCGTAGTCCATGGACCGGGATATCCTGGTCGAGATGGATAGAATTTCGCAAAGCGCGATCAGGAATCGATGGTTGATATGGCTGAGCCGTCGCTCCTCCGAGCCCAGGTACAATTCCTCGAACAGCGGGCGATACGTCGCGAAGTACGGCGAGCGGGAGTAGTTGTGCGCGATGGTCCGCCAATGCGCGCGCCGCCATGCCGAATCGCAGGCGACCACATCCTTGATCTTCTGGTGGTATCTGCCCTTCGCTCGAGTGGGGATGGTCAGCCAACGGGGTCCATGGGCCGTCTTGATCTTGTTGCGATTTCGCCAATCCCGCCGCGTGAACTGCACGTCGTCGTAAAGGATGAACTCGTCCACTTGGTCGATCAGGTCAAAATATCCCTTCCATGGGATGTAGTTGGATTGGAGGATGGCCGCCTTTTTCTCGACGGCGGATGACTTGCCGATAGCCCGGATCGCCTGCGGAGGGGTCACCACCATTTCACCTGCCATCGTCGGGCTCCCGCAAAGGCAGCAGGGCGCACGCCCCGCTGCGGCAGCGCGCAACGCTGCCCTTGTAGCCACGAACTTCTTCTTGTTATTATCGGGCAACGCTCGGCGCCCCCTCCACTCCGCGTTCCGGCCGCCGGGACGGGGCTGCGGCTCATCGAGGCCCCCGCCATCGACCGATATCGAACAAGAAGCGAGCGAGGTCGCCGAAGCGTTCCCTCTGTACGTGCCACTGGAATGCGACCGGCTGATGGACGCGAGGACACAGGGCTGATGGCATCTCAGGAAAGAATCGAGTTCTTCCGTCACTCCCTCGGCGACGAGGAGAAGGCCCGCATCGCCGCCGCCTTGGACGACACCCTCCTGACGACCGGCCAGGTCGTGCGCGATGTCGAGTCGGCATTGGCCGCCTACCTCGATGTGGCTGAGGTCGTCTGTCTGGATTCCTGCACCGCCGCCCTGCATCTGGCCCTGCTCGCCGAGGGAATCGGTCCCGGCGACGAGGTCATTGTGCCGGCCATGACCTTCGTGGCCACGGCCAACGCGGTTCAGATGGCCGGGGCCGTGCCGGTCTTCGCGGATGTCGAGCCGGACACCGCGTGTGTCAGCGTCGAGACGATCGCCCCACGCATCACGCCTCGGACGCGCGCGATCATCCCCGTTCACCTTTACGGTCTCCTGTGCGACATGGAGGCGATGAAGGCATTTGCCGACAGCAGGAACCTGATTCTGATCGAGGACAGCGCGCACTGCATCGAAGCCCGGCGTAGACACATTCGGCCCGCCAGCCACAGTCGATCGGCCTGCCTGTCGTTTTACGCGACCAAGAACATCACGTGCGGAGAAGGCGGAGCGCTGGCCACGAATGACGCCGCGCTCGCGGAGCGAGTCCGGCGGCTCAGCCTGCACGGCATCACGTCCAGCGCGGCTGAGCGATATGGACATCGCTATCGCCATTGGGACATGGAGGTGCTCGGCTGGAAGTACAACTTGGACAATATCCGGGCATCGCTGCTGCTCTCGCAAATCCGCCGGATGGATGCTCAGTGCGCCCGTCGGCGCGAGATCGCGATGCGGTACGAACAGGCATTCGCCGCGATCGACGGTGTCGACGTGGTGGCGGTCCCCGAGCCGGGGTGGTCAGCGCGACACCTGTATACAATCTGGGTCGATCCGAATCGCCGCGATGACATCCTGGTCGCGTTGCAGGATTCCGGGATCGGCGTTGCCGTCAACTATCGGGCTGTTCACCTTCTGCGATACTACGCGGAACACTTCGGCCATCGCCGCGGTGACCTCCCGGTTGCGGAATCGATCGGAGACCGTACGATCAGCCTGCCCCTCTATCCAGGATTGACCAACGCGCAGGCAGACCGGGTGATCGACGCCGTCAGACAAGCCGTCCAAACGAGCACTCCCACGACAGATCCCGTTAAGTTGGTTTGAATATCCCGCGAGCGTGTCTGAGAAGTCGCGAGTCAAAGCCGCGCCGGCTAGAGCAGCTTTAGAAATGGTGTAGCGGCCGACGCACCTGTCGGCCGTCAAGAGTGGCTGGTATTCGTCGTCCGACACGGGGGTCGGACGCTACAGGGCTTCTTAAAATGCTATGGGATTCGGCACGCGTTATCGAGGGGGGCGAGAATTTCACGATCGAGCCCGTGGGCGGCGCCGTGCCGACCACCGTGCCGCCGAGGCCGTTGCCGCTCACGTCGGCCACCGTTGTACCCGTCGTCTCGAAACGCCAGTAGCCCACCACGTCCGCAGTGGCCGGCCAGATCGGCGGGTCGGCGTTCAGCCGCTCTGTCCCCGCCAATGCACCATTGCTGATCCGCACCTCGTCCAAAAAACCGCCCAGCAGGCCGGTCGGCTCGCCGCTGATGTCGTGCGACGTGCCGATCGTCAGGCTGCCTGCGTTCACCTGATGGCCAGGTAAGGTGGAGTAGCGTCGGCCCCCCGTGGCCGACGTGCCAGCAAGAAAGACTTTTACTACGGGCTTGACGTCAGCCGCAGAGGAGCCGACCTACACGCCCGAACGCCGCGAAATGCCGCACAACAAAGACTCGCTTTGGCCGGAACCTGCGGCCCGGCCGTCTGCGCGGCTCTGTGCGTGCCGGCCTCGGCGGGCATCAAGTACTGGGACCCCGTCACACATGGCGGCGGCACGTCCGACTGGAGGAATCCGAACAACTGGAATGAAGCGGGCGTCGGGGCCGGCGTTCCGGGTGCAGCCGATCACGTGATCATCCACAGCATCGGCCCGATGCCGATCGTCAGTGCGCCCGCGCCGACCGTTAATTACCTGACGCCCGGCTGGCACGCCGTCGACACCCATACCGGCATCAATCCCGGTGGCAGCCTCCACGCGAACCAAGCTATCATCCTCGGCGGTCCTGGCGGAACCAGCCAGGTCAGCATCAAGGAGGGCACCCTGAGTACGTCGTCGGCCTACTACAGTGCCTGGAATCCGCTCCAAGCCGACGCCCACGCTGGTAAGGCCTTCACCCACGTCAACGCCGGCGGTGTACTCGATGTCGCCAACGTTGGCTTCTGGGGTGGTATTTGGGATCCGGAGTTAGGAGAGTACACTGACCCCTACCACACCGGCGAGAATGCCAACATCGACATCGAACCGGGCGGCCAGCTCAAGATCGGCCGCGCGCTCGGCGCTGGCGAGCTTGACTGGTGGAACAGCATCGGCCTTTTGACCGGCGCTGACGGTACGGGCATGCTCCAAGAGAGCTGGGACGGCTCCAAGACGACCATCACCGCGCTTGACGCCGTAAAGGCTGGGGATGGTAGTCCTCTTTATTGGGAGAACAAGTGGTCGGCCCATTTCGAGGACGGCGAAGTCAACCCGGGCTTCCTTAGTTCGACTTTCGCACTTATGCGGCTTGTTTGACCGCATGGATTAGGAGCTGCAGGGCCTTTCGGCTCCCCCGGCCGGCAAGCGGGAGCGTCGAAACCTGTTCGCGAACGCTGTCCTGCCGCAGGGTGGCCAGCATGTCGGCGAATGACGGTCGAGCCTTGCTGCGGCACCACGGACGGATGGGCGGACAGTAATGACGATGACCGACCGAGGCGAACCACAACGTAATCAGGCTGTACAACAGCATTGCCGTCGGCGCCGTTCGCTCGACCGCGCGCCGCGTCCAGCCCTGCGGCTCTTCAAAGCCCAGGTGCATCTTTGCGTGCTGGAACGCTTCTTCGATCGACCAGCGCCTGGCGTACCAAGTAAGCACCTCGGCTGCGGTAGCGGCGTGGCGCGTCGAGAAGAACGCCTGCACTTTGCGCCCGCCGGTGAGCGGCAGTCAGATGGAACCGATCATGATGCAAAGCCCCCGCGACAACCTGTGCGGCCTTTTTACAGTCGTGACCACGACACCAGGGCTCTGTCGCAATTCAAATGATGGGTGCCACTGGCCGTGCGGACCGCGCCGACGGTCATCGAGAGCGAGACGCCTGCGATCATCGAAGCCATGGTTAGACCGCCCCACGGCGATTTCGACGACGACGGAGATATCGAACAGAACGACCTGGCGCTCTTCGTGGCCACGCTCATCGAGCCGGAAGCCCATCCCGACCTGATCGTGATCGCCGATACGAACGGCGACGGCAGCGCCAATGGCGAGGACATCCCCGAGTTCACCCGCATCATGATCGACTGCCAACCATGATGCCGCCCCTGAACGGATGGGTGGCGTCAGACGCGGGGGGCTTCAGCATTTCACGAGTGACTGTGGCACAGGCGTCCCGCCTGTGTCTCCACCGACAGGTGTGGCACGGCCAAGGATCGCCCGTGAGGAGGCTCCGTTTTGACCGAACAGGCTTCAAGGGCGATCCTTGGCCGTGTTCCGACGCCGTTGGCTGCATGGACCGTCCACGGACAAGCTCCGTGTCCCGGTTTGCCGGGCGGGTGCTTGGATTGAACACCGCCTTCCGAATCAACGTCGCCCCGTCTCGCCCGCTTGTCCGTGCCACACCCCGTGGTCGACGTGAAGTACGGGGGGATTCCCCCGCGCATACGTCGGCCACGGGGGGCCGACGCTACAAGATCCGGCGATTCACCAAGATCACGGCTTTCGAGCAGCACCGCCGACAAACCGACCTGTCGTCTTGAACTTGAACAGGTCCCCCGTGCCGCCTGGCAACTTCAGGTCCAGCCTGTAGCTCGATTCGCCCACATGCGTCCACGCTTCGGAGACGTCGTCGATCTTCTCGACGCGTCCACTGTCACGGCCCAGACGCTCCAGACTGTTGATGTCGCTGTCCGAAAAGTCGAACGTCAGCGAGATTGCTTGGACGGTCTCCTCCGCCGAACCCTCAGGATCAGTCAGACCGTTCACGACCATGAAATACAGGTCGCCGTCGCCGGGGAAACCTCGCAGCAGCGGCTTGAAGTAACCGACAATGACGTCGCCGGGATGGCCGCCGTTGAGCTTGCCTTCGTTAGCCGCCGTGATCTTGGTGATTTGTGGTACGACCGCCGCGTCCCAGTCCTTGACGCGTGTGTCCTTGAACGAGTTTGGTTTTCCATCCGGCCCGCGCCCGCGAACAACGCGCACGTCCGTGCTCAACAGACGGAGAAGCGCCGGCGCGAGGTTGAGTGTCTGCCGGTTGCAGTCGGCGAACACGAAAAACAGCGGCAACGGATCAGTGTCGTTGGGCACGTCCGGCGTATTGGCGCCGCGGAACATGTAATGTCTCAGTCCGTCGGTGCGGATATCACGCGCGTATGTGAACGCCGCGATGGACTTGCAGCCAAACGCGAGCGCGGTGAAATACTGAAACCGCGTTTCAGAACCCGAGGCGGTGTGGTCGTTACGGGGAATGACCGTATTCTGGGTGTAGATACCATACGGAATCGGCTTACTCGCCGAGCCCGCGTGCCCGGCCATCGCTGTCTCGCGCGTTCTCTGCAAGGCCAGATAGTGCCGGCCGCGCTGCCCGTCCTGCGACCGTTTCTTGGTCAGCCCAAGGAAGACATAGCGATCGAAGTAGAGCATGTCCGGCCGGGCCTGCTCCATGTAGCCTTTCAGGATTTCAGCCGGCCAGACGCCGCCGATCTGATTCGTAAACACGATCGCGCGCGGGTAGCGTTTTCGCCAATCCGCGAGAACGACCTCGGCATCTTTGACGTTCTCCGGCTTGTTGATCAACTGCTCATCGAGGTATTGCAGCATCGTCAGCCTCGGAAGGCACCGTTTCTCGCCGTCGGTGAGGATGTCCTTCAGATTCGCCGACGATGTCTCCGGCCGCCACGTCAGACGCCCCCACTGCGCGCCTGGAAACTGGGCGAGGTCCCCCAGCCGAGTCTGCCCTGATGCGTCGTGACTGACATAGTGATCGGAGAACATCATTGTCGTGAAGCCCGCCTTCTTCCAGTTGATCTCGCTCGTCAGGTCCGCGTCGACCAACGCCACCAACTGAAATCCGTGCTCGATCAACAGCCGATGGCCGCGATCCAGGCCCGACAGATCTTCACCAAATGCCGGACCCGCGCCGGCAGCCACCACCCATCCGATCGCACCGCAGAACAGTCGTCGCATTCCAATCGTCATCGTTCGTTTGCTCCTCATGTACCCATTCGCAATACACCAACCTCGGCAACGCGTTGTCGACCGATTCGAGCCCTGAAAGGGCGTCAAGGTCACAGCCCAGGGCAAAACCCTGGGTAGGAGACTCCCATGCCCAGGGCGTTGCCCTGGGCTTTGTCCTGCGACCCTTTCAGGGTCAAACAGAATGCGTCGCCTTTCGCGCGGTGAATGACAGCTCACTCTGATAGGTCATTTCCCAAGCACGGCATCCACCAACGGCTTACACGCCAGCCACGTTCCGGCGATGTAATCGACCGCTCGCCGCGAATGGAGGGCTTCGCACGAAAAGGGAAACGACGCTCCAATCGCTATCTGGTAGTTTGAGCGCTTGTTGGCAAACACATCAAACGCCACATCAAGCCATTGAGACTGGGTCTTCACGCGCTTGTCAGCAGCACTCTGCTTCTTCGCGGGAGCCAGCGCCGTGCGCAAATCAAGATCTAACCGAGCGTCTGTCGTCTCGTGGTGCCGCGGGAAGGAGTGCCTTTGGACGGCGTGGAATGTTGGCGTTGCGCCGTCCGCACATTTCAGCAGTTCGCACAACTCCGAAGTCACCTCGCATACTATTTCACGGAAACCACTGCTGCCGAGGTTGATCAGGTTTTGGCGGAATGGAGTTTTCATGCCGTGTGGCAAGATGGTGATCGCCAGCACGTGCTCTCGCGGTCCTTCGATGGCCAATGTGAAGTGCGGATATTCCTGAAATCTCGCCGCGTCGCGCGCCGCCTTTAGCGCCAGGAAGTCCCACACCCGCGCTTCGGCCTTTCCCTTGATTCCGGGCCGCCCCGGGGCGAACGGGTCAATGCCGAAGCGCTCCAGCTTCTCGTCCTTCCGCAACTCCTGCATGGCCAGTTGGAGGACACGTTTCGCTTCGATGTAACTGTACGGATTGTCTTCACTGAAGTTAATGCCCGAGAACATCGTCAGGCTTCCTTTCTGGAGGTACTCCTCACCGACCATACGCCGTTCGGCAGCCTCCATGTACGAGACCATTCGCCCGGCCCACTCCGAACGACCGCACCGTTCCCGAAACCACACATATACTTCCGGCCATGTCCTGTGTGACCAACCTGCGAGTCGGGCCGCGTCGGGCTGTTCCACCGACAAGACCAGTCGACACAGCTTCTCGAATCCGCGGCGACGGGCCGTGGCGGTGTGGCGTCGCAACTGGTCCGGATCGACGGATGATTGTACCTTGCATTCGATGATGATTGCCCAATCATCGCCGTCATGTATCCACGCATCAGGAAGGCCGCGCCTCTCGGCATCCTGTTCGGTCAGATCTGGGTCGCCTGGTAGCGTTTGCTCGACGATTCGCAGGCGGTCTGCATTCGGTGCGGTGTCCCCGGTAATCCAGCGCACGAATTCAGCCAGAAGTCCCCGATCCTCGTGCAAACAAGACACGAGCGCGTGGGTCAGGCGATTTTCCGGCTGGTCGTATTGGTCAAACAGATCTCGCATTTCAAGCATATCGTATCAACTGCCAGCCGCCGCCAACACCCGCACCTTAAACCCCAGCGACTGGCTCAACGCCACCATTTCATCGAATACATCGCCATAAGCCACAGCGATGTGGTTGCTCAGATAATGGGCCATTAACGTCTCCCGACTGATGCCGAGATCCGTCGCCATGAACGGCCACTCGCGCGTCGTTCCTTCCCAACAGGCGTCGCGCGTCTCGGGCGGCAGCTTGACGACCTCGCCTCGCCCCACGTCCATCCACAGAACGCCCTCCTTGATATACGCCCGCGCCCACGTGACCGCCCCCGGCAGGCTCTCACCCGTGAACGTCCCGCCCGGCACGGGAAAATACCCCGCTGGCTGGCGATACGAGTGAACGCCCGCAAGCGTGTCGGGCTGGTGATTGAATGCGTAGGCCCCACACGACCCGCTATTCAGCAGCACCCAGACAAACCGACCATCATGCTCGCCCCCCCACCGCACATCGTGAAACATCACCGCCTGATGCAACCCCTTGGCCCTCAAAAGGCGTTTCATCAGTTCCATCGGCACGAGATTGCCCTGATCCGCCTCCGTCGAACACACGATCGTGTCGCCGTTAGATTCCGGTCGGCACACCGAATTGAACAAGCCCTCCGAAAAATCCGACGGCGGCCGCAACGGCAACAGGCCAAGCTGATACTGCCAGCCAATGCAATCCGCCTTGAACTCGGCCGCCAAATCGAGCACCGTCAGATAGTCGCGGAGCTGTTCGCGTGTGGCGCTTTCGTCAAAATCCTCGGCCCCCTCTGCGCCATAATGAAACGTCTCGCCCTTATCCCTGACGAACCCGAGCGCCGCGTCTATGCGTTTCTCGTCTATCCGCTTGCCGCGATCAATCAGCCACGCCTGATCCACCTTGTGCTCGGTGAAGCCGACCGGATTCAACAGCCGCGGGCCGAAGCAGCCGTTGATCATCCCCATCGAGGTGTCGCCCAGCATCAAGGCAAGCACACGCCGGCGTCGGATGTCGTCATAAACCCGCTGCGCGATCACCGCCGCATCGGGGAAAATTGCGGCATGGTAACGCACCTCGTTCTCCGGATAATCGATCCGACCGGTTGTGCACCACTGCTCCAGCCGGGCCATGCACGCGTCGTCGGTCGTCCAATCATCGGCGCTCGTCCACACACGCGAAAACCGACGGCCGACGCTCTCGAGACAAGCCCCCGTATTGAGCAGGCCGACAAGCCCGGGCCACGTGCCCGAAAAATTGCTGGCGAGCAGCAGCGGATTATCCTTGCCCACGACACCATCCGTCGTGTGCGGCCCGTAGAACCAGTGCACGCAAACGCCGATCATCGGATCGTCGATCGGGCCGAGCTTCTCAATGGCTTCGTGAGGCCGCGTCAGAAAACCCTCGACGCGATACGAATGGCGGCCGATTCTCTCAAGCGCCCGCTCCAGTTGCACGGTCGCCTGCGTCACCTGCGGCAACGCCATCTCGTTCGGTTTCGCACGGTAATCCCCGGGCCAAAAGATCGCGATTCTCGTCGTCATCGTTGTCCATCCTCGTTCAGAACGCAGCCCTCGTCCGCAACCGAATTGTGGCCCGGCGCGGCGGAGCCGCAACCGAATTGTGGCACAGCGCGGCGGAGCCGCAACCGTAGCGTCGGCCCCCCGCGGCCGACGTTGAACGCCGGGGGTGGCACGGACAAGCGGATCAGACGGAACAACGTTGATTCGGAAGACGGTGTTCAATACAAGAACATGTCCGGCGAACCGGGAAAACAGAGCTTGTCCGTGGACGCTCCATGCAGCCAACCGCAACGGAACACGGACAAGGATCGCCCTTGAAGTCTGTTCGGTTGAATCGCAACCTCCTCACGGGCGATCCTTGTCCGTGCCACCCCTGCTGGTGGAGACACGGGCGTCGTGTTTGGAACATTCACTTGACAGAGATTCTGGAAACATGGCAATGATTAGACATTCAAAAGGTATGGCACGCGTGGTCCTGTTCGGATTACTCATCGCAGCCGCCGCTGGGTGCCAAGCAACCGACAGCCAAGTCAACGAAGACGGGGTAATACAATCGGCCAAAATGCCGCTCAACGTGCTATTCATCATGTCCGACCAGCACAATGCCCACGCACTGGGTTGTTATGGCAACACCGAAATCAAGACGCCGAGCCTGGACCGCCTAGCCGCAGCCGGTGTGCGATTTCAAAACGCCTTCTGCCAGACTGGCCAGTGTTGTCCATCCCGCTACACGATCTGGACGGGCCGCTATGCGCACAGCCACGGCTTGCGCTGGAACCACGTGATCGAACCCCTGAACGAGATCACCATCGGAGAAGTTTTCCGCGATGCCGGCTACGTCACCGCCACGATCGGCAAGCACAACATGCAGTATGACGTCGCCCTGCACGGGTTCGACCAAGCCGTCGAGGTCCCCGACTACAACCGATTCGTCGAAGGCCTAGGCGTGCCGCACTGTTGGGCCGAGGGCGACTGGTTGCCATACAGAAACGACCAGTTTGCCAGGCCGATCGGAACATCCCACGCCGACAACGAGCACCACATGGCCGGATTCTTCGGCACCGAGGCCGTCAAGTTTCTTCAAGCGAATCAGAACAAGCCCTTCTGTCTGTGGCTGTCATTCCACGGCCCCCACGTACCGCATGTCGCCTCGAAACAGTGGATGGACCTGTACGATGCCGATGCGCTGACACTGCCGCCCAACTTCTACGAACAACGGAGCGACGTCCCCGCCGGTCTCAACCGGTTGCGCCAACTCCTCGGCGACCTCACCGAGCAGGACTTCAAGAAGGTCCTTCGCTGCTACTATGCCCTGGTCTCGCAAATCGATCACAACATCGGTCGCGTCCTCGATGAACTCGACCGCCTCGGCCTGACGGAACGGACGATCATCGTCTACACCGCCGATCACGGCGAGATGATGGGCGAGCACCGTGCATGCCGCAAGGCGGTCCTGAACTACGACGCCACGGTCCGCGTGCCGATGATCATCCGCATGCCCGGTGGCCGGCAGCGCGGTGTCGTCATCGACGAACTCGTCGGTTTGGTCGACCTGATGCCGACCCTCTGCGAAATGGCCGGCCTGAACTTTCCAAAAAAAGTCAAAGGCAGCAGCCTCGTCCCACTCCTTGAAGGCAGGAAAACCGAATGGCGCGAAGTGATCTTCTCGGAGATCGGCTACCCTCAGCACGCCTTTCCCCCCGGCATGTGTACCATGGCGCGAACGAAGGAGCACAAGTACGTCCACCACGACAACGCCGGCAAGCCGATGGAAGAATCGTTCGACCTGCGCAGCGATCCGTGGGAGACCGTGAACCAAGCAGCGAATCCCGAGTACGCCGAAGCCCTTGCCACGCTCAGAAAAGCCCTGAAGCAATGGAATGAGAATACGGACCACGCGCCGCTGTACCTGATCGAGAAGGAGTTCCGCCAGCACAGGAAGCCATAAGATGCGGCCGTGTGCAGTCAGAGCCGGGGCGTATCGCCCCGGACCGGCTCGGCAGGAGCCGGCTCTGATTTGTGGCTTCTCAAGCGTGCTCGAAAACGCCGGATGCGCAACCCCAGCCCGTAGCGTCGTCCCCCCGTGGCCGACGTGGTTTGCGTGGTAACATTCAATCTCCGATACGTCGGCCGCAGGAGGCCGACGCTACACTGGAAGACGACGAGACGAAACGAGAAAGGCGAATCTAGGATGATGCCACCGACTGCACGTAATGCCGCGAGACGATGGCGGCCGCGAGACTCCTGGGCGATCGCGGTGGCGGGGATCCTCCTGATCGGCACACCGCGTTTGCGGGTGACAACCCCGACGGGCTTCCGGAGGATGCAAAACCCGACATCGCCGTATCTGGGGCAAATCGCCCCAATGTCGTCGTGATCGTCTCCGACGATCACCGGGCCGACCTGATGGGCTGCATGGGGCATCCGATCATCAAGACTCCCAACATGGACCGTCTGGCCAGCGAGGGCCTTCTTTTTGAAAACGCCTTCGCCACGAGCGGTGTCTGCTCGCCGAGCCGCGGGTCCATCCTGACAGGCAAGTACAGCCACCAGGCCGGCACCCCGCGAATCGTCTGGACGAATAACACCTTCCGCGCCCAGGAGCGGCCCTTTCCAACGCGCCTACACGATGCCGGATATCATGCCGCGCACATCGGCAAGTGGCACCTCGGCCAAGGCAATCTCGGCATGCCGGGCTACGATCATTGGGAAGGCTTCGAGTGGCTGGGCGCGTACTTCGACACCGAGCTGATCATCAACGGTGAAGCCAAGACGTTCAAAGGCTTCTCCGACGACATTATCTCACAGCGGGCGGCGGAGTACATCCAAGCCCGTGCGAAGACGAAGGAGCCGTTCTGCGTCTTCGTCGGTTTGAAGGCCCCGCACCTGAACTTCAGCTATCCGCCGCGGCTCGAACACGCCTTCGACGGTATCGATATTCCGAAACCCGCCTCGTTTGATGAAGACTACGATAAATCGGGCAGAATGCCGTTTCTGAAGAATGCCATCGATATCAAGACCTTTGTCGGCGGTATGCCGATGTTCGACAACTCGTGGGAGAAGTACGTCAAGTCGTACTATCGCAGCGCCCAATCCATCGACGATGCCGTGGGCACCATCCTCAAAGCGATTGACAACGCCGGTATCGTCGACAACACGATCGTCATCTACACGAGTGACCAGGGATACACACTTGGCGAGCACGGGCTGTGCGAGAAGCACTTTGCCCATGAAGAAGCGATGCGCGTCCCGATGCTGATTCGCTATCCCAAGCGGATCAACCCCGGCACGCGCCGTGAGGAAATGGCGCTCAACATCGACATCGCGCCGACGGTGCTGGACCTGTGCGGTGCGTCGATCCCCAAGGACATGGTCGGCCGCAGTTGGGCGCCCTTGCTCGATGCCGGCGACAAGCCTGTCGGTACGTGGCGCGAGAATTTCCTGTTTGAACTCGCGAGCGAGGGCGACCAGATCCCCGGGCAGATCGCGGTCCGCACGGATCATCACAAGCTCATCACGTATCCGTGGATCAGCAAGCCGTGGAAAGAACTGTATGACCTCGACAAGGATCCGCAGGAGATGCGCAACATCGCGGACGACCCCGCCTATACGGGCGTCCTCGCCGACATGGAACAAGCGGGTCAGCCGAGGCAACGTTGATTCGCAAGACGGTGTTCAATACAAGCACCCATCCGGCGAACCGGGAAACGGAGCTTGTCCGTGGGCGCTCCACGCAGTCAACGGCAACGGAACACGGACAAGGATCGCCCACGAAGCCCGTTCGGTCGAATCAAAGCCTCCTCACGGGCGATCCTTGTCCGTGCCACACCTGTCGGTGGGAACACAGGCTTCGGCGCCTGTGCCACACGTTGGGTTGCGGCCAACAGCCGCGCTGTGCCACAGTCTGATCGCAGCCGAAACGAAACGCCGTCGCCACGTGAAACCAACCTCCGCCCGGAGCCAACCGCTACTGTGCCTTACGGAAATGATGCTCGCCATCCCGTCGAAGCGTGAAGGAATCGCCAGACTTGCCCGTCTCCTCATAAAACCACTGTCCATCCAGCTTGATCCCCAATCCGTCGATCGGCGCGCGCTGCAGCGAAATGGCGATGGCACTCTCCGTCGCCGTGATGTCCATCGGGACGCCGTGGTACAGCAGGTTGTGGACGGTCAACTCGGGACAAGTCGCGGGCACCTTCGGCGAAATCCTGAGCGCATCGGGCATCGGGTCGATGCCCAGGAATCCGTAAACGATGATAGAAGGCGGGATGCTGCTCTCGAAGAACTCCTTGTCCACGCCGATGCCGCCCATCTCCGTCATCTGATATCGCATCGCCCTCCTCATGCGATTGACATTCTCGCGGAGGAAACCGATATCTCCCGTCCAGCGAAAATAGTTCCAACTCGCGGAAATGAAGATCGGGTTATTGATCGGATGGCGCGTGTCGTACACCGTGAAGAACGAGTGGACGTCGAGCGTGACATCCGACTCGCCCGGTGCCAACGAAAGACGCATTCGCTTGATCTTCCCTTTCCATTTCGGATGGCGGTGCATGACGAGCATCGCATGATCCGACTTCGTGAAATGCGAATACGCGCTTTCATAAGAATGGATAAAAACGCGCCAATCCGGGCCGAACTCGGTGTCGCCCTCGCGGAGCCATTCCATGTACGGCAGCGTATGGTTCGGCGGCTTGCCGTCGCGCTTCCATCGAATCTGCATGTAGGGTGCGTTGAACGCGTCGAGTCCCATTCC